>JAGTRY010000016.1 GCA_018262235.1 Pseudomonadota bacterium | reverse complement strand
TTGCTGGAGACGGCGGCCGCGTGCCGACGGGTTCCCCGTCACCCGCCGCGGACGTTCCGCGAGGCGGTCCAGTCGTTCTGGTTCACGTACCTCCTCGGTCACCTGGAAGGGGCGCACCTCGGCTACTCGCCCGGGCGTCTGGACCAGGTGCTGCACCCCTGGTTCGTCCGCGACGGCGGTGTCTCGTTCGACGAGGCGGTGACGATCTTCGAGGAACTGTTCGTCAAGATGACGCAGATCGAGTACATCGCCAGCATGAGCTGGCAGGGGCTCGGTCACGGGAACCTGTTCCAGAACTGCATGCTCGGCGGCCTCGACGCGGAGGGCCGTCCGGCCGACAACGAGATGTCCCTGGCCATCCTGCAGGCGCAGATCAACATGCAGATGACCCAGCCGACCCTGTCCGTCTGGTACGACGACTCGCAAGATTTGATTGATCACACACCATTCAGGTGGGAGTGGAAACGAATGGGAAAAAAAATCCTGACAGTTGATGATTCGCTGTCTATCCGTCAGATGGTGGTCTTCACGCTCAAAAGCGCGGGACATACCGTTGTTGAAGCCCCCGATGGCGAAGCAGGCCTGGCCAAGGCCCTCAGTGAGCGCTTTGATCTGGTCCTAACCGACCAGAACATGCCCAAGATGGATGGTTTGACCCTAATCCGCAAACTGCGTGCCTCCGGCCAATACCCGCAGACGCCGCTGCTGATGCTGACGACCGAAAGTGGTGAAAGCATGAAAGCCCAAGGCAAGGAAGCCGGTGCCACCGGTTGGCTCGTCAAACCTTTTGATCCGACCAAACTGCTGCAAGTCGTCAAGATGGTGCTGGGATGAGCTTCGACCTCCAGCAGTTCCATCAGATCTTCTTTGACGAAGCCAAAGAAAATCTTGAAGAGATGGAACGCCAGTTATTGACACTGGATCTGCTCAATCCGGATCAAGAGGAAGTCAACGCCGTATTCAGGGCCGCACATTCCATCAAGGGCGGAGCAGCCACCTTCGGCTTTCAGGACATGGCCGATATCACCCATGTCCTGGAGTCTCTGCTGGACAAAGTCCGGCACGGGGAGCTGCCTTTTACCAGCGCCATCATCGACGCAGCCCTCCAGGCCGGCGACATCCTTTCCCGTCAGCTTCGTGGCCATCGCGATGGCGCGGAGACTTCGGAAGAAGAAGCCATTCCGGTCATCACTAAACTGAAAGCGCTGGCCGAAGGCAAGCTCGACAGCACGGTAATACAGCAAACACCATTGGTCGCAGCCCCGCCCAATTCATCCGGACATCAGATTCGTATCACCCTTTTAGCAGGCGCCACCACCCCTGCCCAACGCGACACATTGCGCTTCGAATTCGAGCCACATGATCCCGCGCTTTGGGTCGATGCAGAGGATGGCAGTTCCAGCATCACGCTGCATACCTGCAGCATGCCCTCTGATATCGAAGAGATTCTTTCTTTTGTGGTATCACCCGAACACTACTGCCTTGAAACACTTCCGCCCCTGGAAGAAAGCCGGCCAGAGCCTGTTGCGGAAGCAACGGAAAACCTGCTGGAAGGTGAAGGGTTCGGTTTTTTTGTCGATCCGGCCCAACTCAAGGCCCAAGCAGAAGAAGATCAGGGCTTCGGCTTTTTTGTCGACTTGCCCAGCCCCGACACTGCCACACCCACACCCAGCCCCCATCCTGTCCCGGCGTCACCGGAAAACAATGCCGGGGCCGAACCAGGTGAGCACCCACGCCGCCGTGCTTCGGATCGTGAAGCCGATACATCCATCCGCGTGAGCGTTGATAAGGTCGATCAACTGGTCAACCTCGTCGGAGAGCTGGTCATCACGCATGCCATGCTGGCCCAGACCATTTCGCGGATGGACCCGGTGCTCCACGAGAGCCTGTTCAGCGGCATGGGGCAACTGGATCGCAATAGCCGCGACCTGCAAGAAGCCGTAATGTCGATCCGCATGCTGCCCATCGGCTCGGTTTTCAGCCGCTTCCCGCGCATGGTCCGGGATATCGCAGCAAAGCTCGGCAAGGAAGTCGAACTCAAGACCATCGGTGAAAGCACCGAGCTCGACAAAGGCTTGATCGAACGTCTGTCTGACCCGCTGACACATCTGGTCCGCAACAGTCTGGATCACGGCATCGAAGACCCCGAGCAGCGCGAATTGGCCGGCAAGCCCCGCAAGGGAACACTGACCCTGCAGGCCTACCATCAGGGTGGCAGCATCACGATAGAAGTACTCGATGACGGAGCCGGACTGAACCGGGAGAAGATCCTGGCCAAAGCTGCCAGCAACAATCTTCAAGTCTCTCCCGATGCGCCCGATCACGAAGTCTGGCAACTGATCTTCGCTCCGGGTTTATCCACCGCCGAAGAGATCACCGATGTCTCTGGTCGCGGCGTCGGCATGGATGTCGTCAAGCGGAACATCGAGGGCATGGGGGGCCGCGTCGAAATCAGCTCGCAGGCCGGAGCCGGCACGCGGATTTCCATCCGTCTGCCCCTCACCCTGGCCATACTGGACGGCATGTCCATCGGAGTTGGCTCGCAAACCTTCATCATTCCACTCAACATGATCGTGGAATCCCTGCAGCCCAAGCGCAGTGAAGTCTCCACGGTTTCCAGCAATGGTCGGGTGGTCCATGTCCGTGGCGAATACCTGCCTGTCGTGGCCTTACACGAAGTCTTCAGTATCGTGCCGGTCACCACGGATCCGTGCGAGGGCATCGTGGTCATTCTCGAACTGGAAGGCAGCAAGGTTGCACTGTTTGTCGACGCCTTGCTCGGGCAACACCAGGTCGTCATCAAGAGTCTTGAAACCAACTACCGGAAAGTGCGCGGCGTCTCGGGCGCCACCATCATGGGAGACGGCCATGTTGGTCTGATCCTCGATGTTCCCGCATTGATCCAGTTGAGCCGTAGCTGAACAGATTCAGACAGGAGAAACAGATGTCATCCCCACAGGAAACCAACCGGAGCACCAGCGAAGTCAGCGTAGTCGCTGATGGCTCGGCACAGTACCTGACTTTCACACTGGGAAAGGAAGAGTATGCCGTGGACATCCTGAAAGTTCAGGAAATCCGTGGTTACGATGCAGTCACCGCAATAGCCAATGCGCCGCCCTTCATCAAGGGCGTGATCAATCTTCGCGGCGTGATCGTGCCGATTGTCGATATGCGGATCAAATTCTCGGTCGGCGAAGCCACGTATACCGAATTCACCGTAGTCATCATCCTCAACGTCCTCAACCGGGTCGTCGGGATCGTGGTCGACGGCGTCTCCGACGTGATCACCCTGCCCCCCGAGCAAATGAAAGCGGCACCGGAATTCGGCGCAACACTGGATACGAAGTACATCAAGGGACTGGGAACGGTTGATGAACGCATGATCATCCTGGTGGATATCGAAAAACTGATGAGCAGCCGGGATATGGAGCTCATGGACGAAGTAGCGGCTTGATCGTCAAGTCTTGAACAGGATAGGAGAAATACAAATGAGCTTGTCGAACATGAAACTGGCAACCCGGCTAGGTCTGGGATTCGCTGCTGTGCTGGTACTGCTGATTCTGGTGGCCAGCGTAGGCATCCTCAAACTGGACAACCTCAGGGATGATCTGGCAGACACCCTTGAAGACACGTATCCGAAAACCGTCGAATCAAACGCGATCATCAATGCTTACAATGTGGTGGCAGGTATCAGCCTCAATGTTCTGGTCATGAAAGATCCCCAGCAGATCAAGAAAGAATTGGGTCTGATTCCGGAGCAGAGCGCAATCATCACCAAGAGCATGGAAAAGCTCGAAGCCAGCATCAAAGATGAAGAAGGCAAGAAGAAGTTCGCGGATCTGGTAAGCGCACGCGCCAAGTATGTACCGCTCATGAAACAGTTCCTCGCTCACGTAGAAGCGAATGAAACAGCCAAGGCCATCGAGTTGCGACTGGGCGCCTATCGGGACGCTGGCAACGAATACGTGCAGGCCTGCAATCGCCTGATAGCGTATCAGGACGAACTCATGACCAAGACCGGCGCAGAGGCACAAGGCGATGCCAAGACCGCCACCTGGATCATCTTGATCACCACACTGGTTGCCATCGTACTGGCGGTGGTCATCGCATTGATCATCATCCGCAAGATCGTCGCACAACTCGGTGGCGAGCCGGATTACGCCGCCAGCGTAGTCAAAACCATTGCGGACGGCGATCTCTCCACCACGATCATCACCAAACAAGGTGATACCGACAGTCTGCTTGTCGCAATGAAGACCATGCAGGAAGGCCTGAAGCAGACCGTCACCGAGATTCAGGAGTTCGTCAGTGCCGCGGCCAAGGGCGACTTCACGACCAAGATCAGTCTGGCCGGCAAGAAGGGATTCAATCAGCACATCGGCAGCAATCTGAACCAGCTCTCGGAAGTCACCGATACCGCCCTGCGCGATGTACTGCGGGTAGCCGACGCACTGGCCAAGGGAGATCTGACCAAGAACATCGAGCGTGAATATCCCGGCACGTTCGGCGAAGTCAGCAGCGGCGTCAACACAACGGTGAAGAACCTCAAGGAGCTGGTCTCGCAACTCAAGGCCTCGATAGCCACAATCAATTCCGCCTCCAAGGAAATAGCCGCCGGCAATTCGGATCTCTCGCAACGCACCGAAGAGCAAGCCGCCAGCCTCGAAGAAACAGCGTCCAGCATCGAAGAGATGACGGCCACCGTGAAACAGAATGCAGAGAACTCGGCCCAGGCCAACAAGCTGGCGCGCGGCGCATCGGAAATTGCCTCCAAGGGTGGCGCGGTGGTCAGCAGTGTCGTGGATACGATGAATGGCATCAACGAAGCCTCGCGCAAGATAGTGGACATCATTTCGGTGATTGATGGCATTGCCTTCCAGACCAACATCCTGGCCCTCAACGCAGCCGTTGAAGCCGCGCGTGCCGGCGAACAGGGTCGCGGTTTCGCGGTGGTTGCCGGAGAAGTCCGTAACCTGGCACAGCGCTCCGCCGCCGCTGCGAAAGAAATCAAATCCCTCATCAATGATTCGGTTGAACGCGTGGAAGGTGGAACCCGCCAGGTTCAGGAAGCAGGCCAGACCATGGCTGAAATCGTATCGTCGGTGAAACGGGTTTCTGAAATCGTCAGCGAGATCACGAGCGCCTCTATCGAGCAAAGCACCGGCATCGAGCAGGTCAATCAGGCGGTCACCCAGATGGATCAGGTCACCCAGCAGAACGCCGCACTGGTTGAAGAAGCTGCCGCTGCAGCGGAATCCCTGGAAGATCAGACCCAGAATCTTGCAGAAGCCGTTGCGGTATTCAAGATGGATAACGCACCTGGATTGGGAGCTCCCACCATCGTCAGTGCACGTACCGCCGCGCGTCCTCTCTCGCAACCCAGCCACCCCGCCAAAGCCAGCAAGGCAGCCGCAAAACCGGCAGCCAAAGCGGCACCCAAGGCACTGCCAAACGCATCGACCGAGGAAGAGTGGAAGGAGTTCTGATCCGTTAGCACAGAGGCTGCGAGGCTTCCCGGAGGCGCCTCGCAGCCCGTCTTGAAACGGCACGAACCGCTTCGGAACTACCCGGCGGCGTGTTTCACCCATTTCCCGCAGGTCGTTCAAGCAATGGAAGATGCCACTCTCCAACACCTGTCTCCGGTGATCTATATGGATCGGTCTTTCGACATGGAGGCCGCCAAAATCAAGCCGGGAGAGTACTTCGTCACCACCCGCGACATGGTGATCGTGACTGTGCTGGGTTCATGCGTGTCGGCCTGCATCCGGGACGGCAAGACCGGCATCGGCGGCATGAACCATTTCATGCTGCCCGACAGTGATGGCAGCGACCCCCTCTCGGCATCGGCACGCTATGGCGCCTATGCGATGGAAGTACTCATCAATCACCTCTTGAAACTCGGCGCAGCACGCGAGCGACTGGAAGCCAAAACCTTCGGTGGCGGCAGGGTTCTGCACGGCTTCACCACTTCCAACATTGGCGAACAGAATGCAGAATTCGTGACGCGCTATCTTGATCGGGAAGGCATCCGTATAGTCGCCAGTGACTTGCTCGACATCTACCCGCGCAAGATCTATTTCTTTCCCAAAACAGGCAAGGTACTGGTCAGACAGCTCCGGTCTGTTCACAACAACACGATCGTCGATCGAGAACGCGAGTATGAATACCAATTGCATGCTTCGCGGATCGACGGTGAAGTAGAGATCTTCCGATGAGCAAAAGAATTCGTGTCCTTGTCGTCGATGATTCCGTGCTGATCCGGCACATGCTCACGGAAATCATCAATCGATTCGATGATCTGGAAGTGATCGGGGCCGCACCTGATCCCTTGGTCGCGCGCGAAATGATCCGCAATCTGAATCCTGACGTCCTGACTCTGGATGTCGAGATGCCCCGCATGGACGGACTGGATTTCCTTGAACGGCTGATGCGTTTGCGGCCCATGCCGGTTCTGATGATCTCGACACTGACCGAACGCGGATCCGACATCACCTTGCGGGCTCTCGAACTCGGCGCTATTGATTTCGTCACGAAACCACGCGCCAACGTTTGCGAAACACTCGAAGAATATGCCGAAGAGATAGCCGAAAAGATCCGCGCAGCGGCCCAGGCACGACTCGTTCTGCGCACTCCCGTCATCACGACCGAGAAACTTTCTGCAGATGCCATCCTGCCTGTGCAGCCCCCTCGCATGCCAGGGGAAACAGAGAAAATAATCGTCATCGGTGCCTCTACAGGAGGAACCGAAGCACTCAAGGAAGTCCTGATGCAAATGCCGGCTTCTTCGCCGGGCATTCTGATCACTCAGCACATGCCTGAAGGCTTCACGAATTCTTTTGCCAAACGACTCGATACGCTGTGCCATCTTCACGTCAAGGAAGCCGAACATGGAGAGCCCGTCCAGCCTGGCTATGCCTACATTGCCCCGGGCGGGCGAACGCATCTCCTGATCAAACGGATAGGCAACAAATACTTCATCGAACTCAACAACGGTCAGCCGGTTAACCGGCATCGGCCAGCCGTTGACGTATTGTTCCGCTCCGCAGCCAACTGCGTCGGAAGCAATTCCATTGGCGTGATCCTTACGGGGATGGGCAAGGATGGTGCCTTGGGCATGCGTGAAATGCATGACACAGGCGCCTATACCATCGCCCAGAACGAAGAAACCTGCGTCGTCTACGGCATGCCCAAAGAAGCCGTTCTGGCTGGTGGCGTCGACGAAATCCGTCCGCTTGGCCAAATCGCGGCACGCATCATAGCGGCGCTTGATCTGCAAAAACAAGCTGGTTTTCGCCCAGCGGCAGGCACTTCAGAACCGCGCTGAAACCAGGCAAGAGGCCGCACCGTGACATCCCGCTTTCCATCCAGACCCGCAGAGCTCTCTGTGTTGCATATCGTCCTGATTTACGTGACGTTTGCAGTGCTATGGATGATCATCTCCGATGAACTCGTTGCGATCAGTCGCCCGGGGCCTGCCTTCATCCGATGGTTTGACATGAGCAAGGGCGCCTTGTTTGTCTTCGTTACCGGCGGATTGCTGTATCTGCTCTTGAGAGCCTGGCGGCCTCAAAAAACAACGCTCTCCACCATCCCACCGCAAACGCTCTCCCCGCCTAGACGGCACTGGATCGCTATCTCGCTGCTGTGCATCGGTTTGATCACACTGGTTCCAGCACTGGGGTTACTCATCATCAATATCCAGGGGCCACAAATCGAGCAAGCCGCCTACACCGATCTGCAGGCGATCGCCCTGCTCAAGGCAGAACGGATAGAGAGCTGGCTGGATGAACGCCAACATGACGCACTGGGACTGAAAAACAGCACCGACAACATCCAGCGGATGGCCAATGCTCTTCGCTCCGACAATCAGAGCGATCATGAATTCGTGCATCGCCGTTTGAAAAGCTTGATCAGGCCCTATGGTTTCAGCACCGCGATGCTGCTTGATCAGCAAGGAAAACCACGGATAGTGGAAGGGTCAGATACGACCATTTCACCTGCCACACAAGCGCTGATAGATCAGGCGCTCAGCACTGGCGAAATCCAGCATGGCTCATTCTCTTGTGAGCAGGACGCCCAAACGCATCTGGATTTTGTCACGCCACTGGTCCTGCGCGACCATGGACAGCCCCAGTCACTAGGTGTGGTGGTTCTACGAATTCTTCCTAAAAAAAATCTGTTCCCACTCATCCAACATTGGCCTGGTGCACAAACTAGTGGTAAAGCCTATCTGGTTCGCCGCAACGGTACATCTGTCGAACTACTCAACGAACCATCCGATCAGAGTCACACCATAACGCTTACCAGTCATGCGCTTACCGAGCTCACTCGGGTCTCTGCAAAAGCCATCCGCGATCAAAAGCCCGGCGTAGCGGAAGGTGTCGACTATCTGGGAGTACCCGTCCTGGCAGCCTATCGCCCGATAGCAGAAACCGATTGGCATATCATCACCAAGATCAACCGCGATGAAGTTTTCGCGCCCATGAACAATCTCCTGTTCTGGGTCAGTACCGTCACCTTTCTTGGAATCATTGTGCTGGGCGTTGCCATGTTGCTGCTCTGGAGAAAGAGCCTGCAACTCGCTCACGCCGAGCTCACAGTACAGGCCAACCAGCTCTTTAAACACTTCTATGACCTGCCCTTTCTGGGCATGACCACCTGGGCACCTGACACAAACGCGCTGCTCCAGGTCAATAACCGCTTCTGCGAAATCGTTGGCTATTCACGCGAAGAACTTGTCGGTATGAACCGGCAGCTGCTCAGCCATCCTGAAGATAGCGCCCTCGAATTGCGCGAACTCGAGAAACTGCAGCGCGGTGAATCGGATGGCTATCAACTCGAGAAACGCTACATCCGGAAAGACGGCGTGATTGTCCACGGCAAACTCGATGCCCGGTGCGTGCGCAAGGAAGATGGTTCCGTGGACTTCATGGCAGCCACCATTCAGGACATCACTGCACAGAAAACAATGCAGCTGGAATTACTGGATAGCGAAGAGCGCTATCGTACCCTGGCCGATTCGGGTCAGGCGATGATCTGGACGGCAGGCGTTGACACCCTGTGCAACTACTTCAACAAGGTATGGCTCGATTTCACAGGCCGCTCACTGATTCAGGAACTCGGTAACGGTTGGGCAGAGGGCGTACATCCCGATGATCTGGCCCGCTGCCTGGAAATCTACACCATTGCGTTCAAGCACCGCGAAAAATTCAGCATGGATTACCGGCTGCGTCGCCATGATGGCGAATACCGCTGGATCCAGGACGATGGAAGCCCCTGCTATGACAGGGAGGGCGAGTTCGTCGGCTACATCGGCTATTGCCTGGACATCACGGAACGCTACCTGATCCGCCAGGCCCTGACCGAGAGCGAGACCAAGTTGCGCACCATGATCGGCAATCTGCCGATAGTCCTGTGCACCATCGACGCAGAGGGCCGGTTCACCATGTCTGAAGGCAAGGCACTGGAAAAGATCGGTTTGAAGCCGGGGGAAGTGGTCGGGCACTCTGTTTTTGATGTTTACCACGACAATCCACAATTGCTTGATTGCATCCGGCGATCCATGCAAGGCGAATACATTCATACCGAACACGATATCGGCGGAATCTGGTTCGAAAGTTTCCATCAGCCTTTCAGTGGCGCCGGGCAAGAAGCCGGAATCATGCTTACCAGCATCAATATCACGGCCAGAAAAAAGGCTGAGAGTGCAATGCAGCTAAGCGTAAAACGGATGGAGTGCCTGAATCGCATCACAGATTACCGCGCCAGCAACACCCTTGATTTGCTTGATTACGCATTGAAAGAAGTATTGGCATTCAATGGCAGTCCAGTCGGACATATTTTCAGTTTCGAAGAAAAGACACAGGAACTCTCACTCGTCAGTTCGTCACGGACAACGTCAGAAAATAAGCAGCCCGCTACGCTGGAGACTACTTGCCATGGCTTGGCCAACCCGGCGTTCTGGAATGAGGGCGCACGCCAGCGCAAGCCGATCATCAACAATGATGTTCAGGCACTAAATCCAGGCAAAGGAGACATACCGGAAGGGGATACCCCATTACGCCGCCTCATGAGTGTGCCCGTCGTTGCCAATGATCAGACTATAGGTCTGGTTGGATTTGCGAATAGACAGGATGACTATACCCAGACAGATATCGATCAGCTCTCATTATTGATCGGATCCGTATGGTACTTGGTGGAACAAAGACAGGCGGCCGAAGCGCTTCAACGCGCCACCGATCAACTCAAGATATCCCAGACACTCGCAAAAGTAGGGGCCTGGGAAATCGATACACGTGACAACTCGATATATTGGACCGATGAAACCTACCGGATCCACGAAACTGACCCTGGCAGCTTTAAACCATCGATCCAGATCGCCCTGGATTTTTATGTTCCTGATTCCCGCCAGCGGATCAGCCAAGCACTAGCCAAAACCATCGACGAAGGATGTGGTTTTGATTTCGAACTGGAACTGATCACAGCCAAGACGAATCACCGGCAAGTACGCACAAGTTGCCAAGCCCACAAAGAGAATGACAAGGTTGTACGCATCAGTGGCGCCATTCAGGACATCACAGCTTATAAAAAAATCGATGACGAATTAAGAAAATACCAGGAGCATCTTGAAGAGCTTGTGCTGCAGCGAACCTGCGAACTGGTAGATGCCCGCGACACCGCCGAACGCGCGACCAAGGCCAAGAGTGCCTTCCTCGCAAACATGAGCCATGAAATCCGGACCCCGATCAATGCAGTGCTTGGCATGGCCTACCTGGCTCAGCGCACAAACCTGACACCCAAGCAGAAGTCCTATATGGACAAGATCATGATTTCCGCCAACCTGCTTCTGGGCGTGATCAACGACATTCTGGATTTTTCAAAGATCGAAGCCGGGCGCCTGGAACTGTCTTCCAACGAATTCCTTCTCACCAACCTGCTGGACAAGGTTATTGCCGTCATCAGCCAGAAAGCCATCGAAAAACAGCTGGAGTTCCTGGTACAGATCGCTCCTGACACGCCTTTGTCCTTGGTGGGTGATGCCTCCCGGCTCGGACAGATCCTGATCAATCTTTGTTCCAATGCAGTCAAGTTCACCGACACGGGGGATGTCCTGCTCCGCATCTCGCGCACATCGAAGAAAAGTGAAGATCAGGTTGAATTGCAATTCACGGTCAAAGACACTGGCATTGGACTGACATCCGATCAGCTGGCGCAATTGTTCAAACCGTTCTCGCAGGCCGACACATCTGACACACGCCGCTTCGGCGGAACTGGCCTCGGACTTGCCATCTGCAAGGAACTGTCGGAAATGATGGGCGGACGAATCTGGGCAAACAGCCAGCACGGACATGGCAGTGAATTCCACATCACCATGCCGTTCAAGATCGGGAGCTCCGTTGTCCCTCAGACACATCAGCCCGATGCCAACTGGCATGGTTTGTTGGCATTGGTCGTAGACCGCAATACGACGGGCAGGGAAATCCTGGCCACCCTGCTTCGCGGATTCGGTTTCGAGGTCATCACGAAATCCTCGGCAGTAGCCGCTCTGGCGCAGCTTGTCTCCGACAATGTCCGTGTACCGGACCTGCTGCTGATTGATCGTCGGGAGCTTGAAGATGAAGTCTTGCTACTTGCCAAAATCCTTCGCGAACGCAATGCAAAAGCCAAGATAATCCTGATGTCATTCAGCAGCGAGCCCATCGATGAGGTGCAACATGCACAACTTGCGCCAGATGCAGAGGCTTTCAAACCCATCACTGCTTCCAGTCTGTTTGATGCGGTCATTACAGCCATGAGCGAAAAGAACGCACCAGGTTCAAGTGTGCCGCCTCGCCATCCGCGTCTGATCAAGCACGACTCATTGCTTGGCGCCCGGGTATTGCTGGTTGAAGACAACACTTTCAACCAGCAGATAGCGCGCGAATTGCTGGAAAGTGCCGGCATGGAAGTGGAAATTGCCGAAAACGGTCAGGAAGCCCTCTACCGCGCCACCACCGCACCTTTCGATATCATCCTGATGGATGTCCAGATGCCGATCATGGATGGTCTGGAGGCAACCCGCCGTTTGCGCGCCCGCCCCCAAACGGCAGACATTCCCATTCTCGCCATGACGGCGCATGCGATGATCGACGAGCAGCATCACTGCCTTGAAGCCGGCATGGATGGTTTCCTGAGCAAACCGATCAATCCGGATTTGCTGGTCGCGTCGATAGCCAGAGAACTCCATGACAAGACGCCTGGCAAACATGCTCAGAAAACAGAAGAAGCGCAAGCAGCGCCTTCTGCCCCGCCACGCCTTCCGAAAAGCATCCCGGGTATCTTCATCGAAACCGGACTGCACTTTTGCGGTGACAACGTCGATTTTTATCTGAGGATGCTGAAGGAATTCATGACCAGCAAATCCGATACGGGTCAGAAAATCCGTGAAGCACTCGCACAGGCAGACAAAACGACAGCGCAGCGCCTTGCCCACACCATGAAATCCGTTTCGGCATCAATCGGCGCTACCGATCTGTCACACATCTCCGCAGAGTTCGAACAGATGCTCCGCCAGGAGACAACTTCCGAATTTTCAGAGTGGTGCGACAGGTTTGATGCAGCGCTGGGCACAGTCATTGCAGGACTGCACAGTTACATCGATGACGGTTCTGCCAATCCCTCCCCTGCTCCGGGACCGAACAATCAAAAAACGCCGCTTGAGGTCGCTCAGAAAATCCGGAAATGTCTGAAAACCGATCTGGGCGAGGCACTTGGTTTGCTCCCAAGCTTAAGCCACGCGCTAAATACGGAGCGAGAAACCGAACTGTGCAAGCAATTCAGTGCCCGCCTCAAAGTCTTTGATCTCGACAATGCACAACCGATTCTCGATGAATTGATAGCAGAACTTCAGATAGCAGGGAGTCAAAAATGACAAACCGGCAAGAAAAGCCAAAAATCCTGATCATTGAAGACACGCCAGAGCATATCCATATCCTGATCGAATGCCTTCACGAAGAGTTCTCCATCACTGCAGCCACCGATGGTGGGCGGGCCTGGCAATTCCTGCAAGACCACATCAAGCCAGACCTCATCCTGCTTGATGTCATCATGCCTGGACTGGATGGCTACGAAATCTGCAAGAAACTGAAGGCAGATGCGCGCACACGTGACATCCCTGTCATCTTCATGTCCGCCTTGATCGAAGAACAGGATGAACGGCGCGGGCTTGAAATCGGTGGCGTTGACTATATCTCCAAGCCACTGCGCCCTGCGCTGGTCCGTGCCCGAATCCGCAATCAACTGGAGCTCAAACGCCATCGTGACCACCTTGAAGAAGTCGTCAAGGAGCGCACCCGTGAATTGCTCCTGACCCAGGACGCAGCAATCCTGGGCTTGGGTATCCTCGCCGAATTCAGAGATACAGAAACAGGCATGCACATCCGGCGGACCCAGTCCTATGTCGGCCTGCTCGCCCGGCACTTACAGAAAACCCCGAAATACGCCAGCCTCTTCACTGACGAAACACTTCATCTGCTGATCCAGTCCTCCCCGCTCCACGATATTGGCAAGGTCGGCATTCCCGACAGCATTTTGCGCAAGCCGTCCGCGCTTACGCGCGAAGAGTTCCAGTGCATCAAGCAACATACCTTGTACGGACGGGATGTACTGCAGCGTATCGAAGCCACCATGCAGGACAATGCTGCTTCAGCATTCCTGAGATTTGCCAAGGAAATCGCCTACACGCACCACGAATGCTGGGATGGATCAGGCTACCATGGCATGAAAGGTGAAGAGATACCCCTTTCGGGGCGATTGATGGCCGTGGCTGACGTCTATGACGCATTGACCAGTAAACGGGCTTACAAAGAGGCTTTCACACATGATGAAGCACTTCGGATCATGACCAAAGGAGATGGCAGGACACACCCGGATCACTTCGATCCGGACATCCTCCAGTCCTTCATAGAACTCAACGAAAGCTTCCGAGACATCTCCAAAAGATATCAGGATTGAATACTCAGGCTCTATCATGAACATCGACATCGAATCTGGAATGAATACTGAAAACCGCCCCCTCATCCTGCTCGTCGACGACGAACGCTTCATTCATGACCTGGTAATTGAGGCGCTGAAGAGCGATTACGAAATCATGTCCGTAGAAGATGGCAGTGAAGCCATCATGGCCATAGATGCACGCCCCCCAGCCTTGATCCTGCTGGATGTGGAGATGCCTGGCATCGATGGGCTGAGCCTTTGCAGGGCTTTGCGCGAAATGGAAAATACCGCAAACATTCCGGTGATTTTCCTTTCCGGACACGACGAAATCACGGACCGGATCGCAGGCTATGACGCAGGAGGTGACGATTATGTGATCAAGCCTTTCAGTCTGCGCGAGCTCAAAGCCAAAGTTGCGCGCCTGCTCAGCAGTGCGATCCAGCACCAAGAACTGCAGAACACCGCCAACTTCGCTTCCTCCACCGCCATGACGGCTATGAGCAGCATGGGCGAAATTGGTGTTTTGCTGGAAGCACTGAAGAAATTCAATGCCACGCAGGACTTCGAAAAAATCGCGGAAGCATCAATCGGTACTATCAACGAATATGGCTTGCAGGGCGCTGTTCAGGTTCGGACACCTCAACAGTCCATCACCCGCAACGCCCATGGGGAAGCCTCACCTATCGAAATCGCGGTAATCAACAAGATGATCGGGATGGACCGCATCTTCCAGTTCGGCAACCGTCTGCTCATCACCTATGATCGTGTCTCCTTGCTGATCAGCAATCTGCCAAGCGAGGAGCCTGATCGCATTGGCCGTCTGCGTGACCATCTGGCCATGCTGGCCGAGGGCGCTGACGTACGGGTCGAAGCCATCATCTCGGCCCAACAATCCGCACTCCGCGGCAATGCCATCAACCAGACCCTGGTCAGGATTACCGAGGCATTGAAAGAAATCGATTCGGCCCAACGCAACGGAAGAGTCCGGACCAACATGGTGGTCTCCGAAATGTCGGAGAACATCGGTCGTGCCCTGCTCAGCGCAGCCTTGTCGGAAGAGCAGGAAGACTATCTCACAGAGGTGATTCATGCAGGGGTGGAAAAGATTCTCGATACCCATGCCGACGACAGCTACCTTCAGGACAAGCTGTCCAGCATCATCCATGATCTGAAAACCGCAAGCGGTACCGAAGCATCGCGGCTGATGTACCACCTCAACTGGTCCGAGCTGTTCGCTGTCGACAACACGATCATCGACGAAGACCATAAGACAATGGTCGTATTGATGAACCACGTCTACGACGCGATTTCAGGCGGTAGCAAGGAACAAGTCACGCGCTCGTTTGCAAAGTTCGTGGAACATACTCATGAGCACTTCACTCGTGAAGAAGAAATGATGGCTCATTCCTCGTACCCGGGGATCAATCATCACAAGCTCGAACATGCAGCATTGGCAGAGAAACTGGTTTCCTTCCAGACCGAGCAAACCCAGCACAAAGATTCCAAGCCGGCCCAGGCAATCGATGCGCTAAAAAACTGGTTTGTTACGCATGTTGTCACCAGTGATCGCAAGCTCAGCCAGCACTTAGCCAGCAAGAAGCTGGATTAAGCCCCCGAAAATCCCTGGCTGGAATCTGGGGACTTTTCCACACCGTCTCAGTTTGAAAACGGCCCAAATGCATAGAGAGGATCGGCAGGTTCGATCCGCAGGAATGGAAGGTCTCCTTTCTTCAATCCTTTCCATTGCAGCTCTGTCGGATACTGTCCGCGGCCTTTCGCCAGGCCGCTTTCCAGCCACTTGCGCACAAGCGGCTTGTCCGCCTCACTCACAAATACCGCGATACGAGCCTGCGCACCACGACTGGCCGCAAACTCTCCGGCCAGGGTCACTGCATGCTGCAAACCCGGGCTACGCTTTTTGAGCATCGGCGGAGGAACGCCCATATTCGTACCCTTCCAGATATCGACAACCAGACTGCGCCCCTCGTCGTTTTTCTGTGCCACCCGCGATATTTCAGATGCCACCGGCACGCCTTCCTTATGGATAGCGGCATCAAAACTCCTGGCGTCAGCAACATCCCGGTCACGAAGCACCAGCCAGGGCGCAAACAGATTGCTCACCGGCTTGGCAGCATACGCCAATGGCGCACTATTTTCGGGACGGGGCGTGGCGCCCTCGTTCTTGCTGCTTTCATTGGCACATGCAGACAAGAAAATGATGCCAGCAACAACCATGATCCACTTCATTCAAGTTCTCCTGAAAAACCATTCAGTGCTGCTGTTCCAACTGGTGCCGGATCTGGCGCAAGTAGGCTTCTTCTTCACTCACTGTGCTGACGGATTTTTTGAGCGCTTTGTTAGCACCGGATTCCGGCTGCCTGTCCGTAGCCATCTTGCCTTGCTCTGCCGCCGAATCCTGTGTGACCGGCTCAGGCATTGTCATCAATGTTTCTTCCGTCACGCCTGCGGAGACCTCAGAAACAGGCGCCGATTCGATCACCACAGGGGCCGAAGCCTCAACCGAAACTGGAGGGACAGGCACTTCGCTCTGGGTCAACCACCACCACACGCTCACTGCAACGAGAACCAGTGCAGCGGCAGCCGCGAAGATCGCCACGACAACAGTCTGGCCCTTCTTTTCGATTTCCTCCGCATTGGCACGTTGCCGTTCCAGTTCCAGCGCCAGCGAGAGCGGCGGAGTGCGCGCGTGCTTCTCTGAAGACCCTCCCTGAGCGGGCGGCATGACAAGTTCATCCGCGCTCACGGCCTCCACCGGCGTTCCACATTTGCCACAAACCTTGGCATCCGCTTGCAATTCATTCTGACAGTAGGCACAAATCATCAGCATATTCTCCAGACAAGGTGACGCGTACTGCCATGTTCGTTCAAGGAAAGGATGGTAGCGACTCGCCCCCCGAGGGGGATTCCAGTCTCTCCAGAGGGCCGACTATTGCCGCTCAACGGTACAAAAAAAACTCCCGAAGGAGCTTTTTTGGATGCTGCAACAAGGCACTGGATCAAACCAGCGGCTTGAGTATCTCCAGCCCGCCCATATAGGGTTTCAGCGCTTCAGGAATGAGTACGGTCCCATCCGCTTGCTGATAGTTCTCCAGCACCGCCACCAGAGTCCGGCCAACCGCCAGCCCGGAACCATTCAAGGTATGGACCAGCTCGTTCTTGCCAGCTTCGTTCTTGAAGCGGGCCTGCATGCGGCGCGCCTGGAAAGCTTCGCAATTGGAAACCGAAGAGATTTCACGGAACGTGTTTTGCGCAGGCAGCCAGACTTCCAGATCATAGGTTTTGGCTGCCGAGAACCCCATATCCCCGGTGCACAGCGCCACCACGCGATACGGCAGCTTCAGCTTCTGCAGAACGGCCTCGGCGTTACCGACCATTTCCTCCAGCGCTGCGTAACTGTCTTCCGGCTTGGTGATGCGCACCATCTCGACCTTGTCGAACTGGTGCTGACGGATCATGCCTTTGGTATCACGTCCATAGCTGCCAGCCTCGGAACGGAAGCACGGTGTATGGGCTGTCAGCTTGAGCGGCAAATCCTCGGCTTTGAGCACACAATCCTTGACGCTGTTGGTCAACGAAATTTCCGAGGTGGAAATCAGGTACTGGGTTTGACCATCCTCGCCACCACGCTCGACGCGGAACATGTCATCGGCAAATTTCGGCAACTGCCCGGTACCGAAAAGCACGTCCGGATTCACGATATAAGGGGTGTAGCACTCGGTGTAGCCATGCTCACCGGTCTGGGTATCCAGCATCAGCTGCGCAATCGCGCGATGCAGGCGCGCCATGCCGCCTTTAAGGAATGAGAAACGTGCGCCGGAGAGCTTGGCCGCCGTATCGAAGTCCAGGCCCAGTGGTTCACCCAGATCGGCATGATCCTTGACCGGAAAATCGAATTCACGCGGGCTTCCCCAGCGACGTACCTCGACATTGCCCGACTCATCCTTGCCCACCGGCACGGTTTCATTCGGCAGATTGGGGATACGTGCCAGAAAATCATTCAAACGATCCTGCAACGCGCCCAGACGTTCTTCGCAGACCTTCAATTCGTTGCCGATGCCTGATACCTCGGCCATCACGGCAGAGGCGTCTTCACCCTTGCCCTTGAGCATGCCAATCTGTTTGGACAGGCTGTTGCGTTTCGACTGCAGTTCCTGTGTGCGGACCTGCAAGGTCTTGCGTTCGTCCTCCATGCCTTGAAAGGCGGCGACATCGAGCGTGAAGTTGCGGCTGGCCAAGCGTTGGGCCACCGTATCGAGTTGCGTGCGGAGTTGTTGGATATCGAGCATTTTGGTGATGAGGTTCTTTTCCCGGAAGCGCGCAGTTTACACGAGGCAAGGAATCCGCTCTTTGCACAGCACAAAGATTTCGCATATCCCTGGTCAAACGGCGTTTACTCGAGCCGCTCTGGCACAAGACATCGGCTCAAGAACCCTGGAGAAAACCCCGCAACCGCATGCAGCAGGCGCTCAATCGTCCCCAGCTTCCTGCGCCGCACGGTCCAGACTCCTCAGATAGGCAAGTTTCTGGGCAATCTTGCTTTCCATGCCGCGGTCTGTAGGTTCATACCAGCGGACCGCGGGCATGCCTTCCGGCAGATAGTCTTCACCCGCAGCGTAGGCACCAGGCTCGTCATGCGCGTAACGGTATTCCTTGCCGTAACCGAGTTCCTTCATGAGCTTGGTCGGCGCATTGCGCAGATGAATTGGCACGGGCCGGCTGACGTCCTGCTTCACGAAGCGCCGCGCTTCGTTATAAGCCATGTACAAGGCGTTGGATTTGGCCGCAATGGCGAGATACACCACCGCCTGCGCCAGGGCCAGTTCCCCTTCGGGAGAACCCAGCCGCTCATAGGTTTGACATCCCTCCAGAGCCAGCGTCAGCGCGCGGGGATCCGCCAGACCAATGTCTTCGACCGCCATGCGCACGATGCGTCGTCCCAGGTACAAGGGATCTGCACCGCCATCGAGCATGCGGACGAACCAGTACAAGGCAGCATCTGGATTCGAACCCCGCACCGATTTATGCAATGCCGATATCTGGTCGTAGAAGGCTTCTCCCCCCTTGTCGAAACGGCGCAGATTCTGCGCCAGGGTGGATTCGGCAAACGCTCCGGTGATCTCGTGCACCCCGGCAGCACTGGCTGCGGTTTCCAGGGTTTCGAGGACATTCAGGAAACGTCGCGCATCCCCATCGGCCCATCCGATCAACCGGTCCCGTGCCTCATCGGTGAAATGCAATTCCGGGAGGGCTTCACGGCAGGCTCGCGTGAAAAGCTGCTGCATCTCTTCGGGTTTGAGACTATCCAGCACATATACCGAAGCACGCGAGAGCAGCGCCGAATTGACTTCGAAAGAGGGATTCTCAGTGGTCGCACCGATGAAGGTCAGCAAGCCGGATTCCACATAAGGCAGGAAGGCATCTTGCTGGCTTTTGTTGAACCGGTGCACTTCATCCACGAACAGGATGGTGCGTCGCCCTGTCGTGTCACGCAGCATCTCGGCCTGCGCGACGGCTTCACGAATGTCTTTCACGCCCGCGAACACGGCCGACAGGGCCATGAACTCGGCATCGAAATGCCGGGCCATCAAGCGCGCCAGCGTGGTCTTGCCAACGCCCGGGGGGCCCCACAGGATCATCGAATGCGGCTTGCCCGACTCTACCGCCAGGCGTAACGGCTTGCCCGGCCCCAGCAGATGCAACTGGCCCACCACGTCGTCCAGCGTGATCGGGCGCAGGCGCTCGGCAAGCGGAACCTTGTTGGCAGCAGGAGGGGTGGAGAAAAGATCAGCCATGCAGTCGGGTTCTGTTCCAGACGGGAATCACGCAATGTTACGGATCGGCAGATATCTCCACGAATGCAGAGATACCTGCCGATGGGAGGTCTATTCGCCCACCACATCTGCACCCTTGGGCGGCGTGAATACGAATGTATCGGCCGGCAAGGCCGGATTGCGTTCAAAGTTGCTGAACAACAGGACTGTGGTCTGGCCAAAGTTGTCATGCACTTCCATGGACTGTGGCAGATTGCCTTTCAGACCGATCCGGACACGCTCAAAACCGGCTTCCTTGGTGCGTGGCGTGGCCTCCAGCCATTCAAGCCCATCAGACGCGCCATCTTCCTTGAGCGTGAAATTCTTCTGCAGATCATTGCTGCCAGCGAGTAGTGCCGCTGGTGTCGCCCCGAGCGCCTGACTCATCGGCTTGATGACGACCTGGTTGAGTTCCTTGTCGAAACTCCACAGCTTGTTCCCATCTGCCACGATCAGCTGGTCATAGGGTTTGGTGTACTGCCAGCGGAATTTTCCGGGCCGCAAAAAACTCATCGATCCGGAAGCAGTCTGCCCTGCCCGCCCGGTCTTGGTGATCACTTTCTGGGAAAAACTGGCCTTGGCCGTTTTGGTGCCATCCAGAAACTGGTGCAACTGCTCGATGGCCGCAGCCGAGGCCAGTGCCGGCATGGCCAGGCACAAGGCAGAAATCAGTAGATGCTTCATGATGGGTAACCAGGAGAATAGTCAGGATTCGCGTGCAGGGGCGAGCACTTCGCGGGCACCTGTCGCATTGGCAGCCGAAACCAGGCCGGATTTTTCCATTTGTTCGATCAGGCGGGCCGCACGGTTGTAACCGATCCGCAAATGCCGCTGAACCAGAGAGATCGAGGGACGGCGCGTTTGCAGCACGATGGCAACCGCTTTATCGTAGAGTTCATCGGACTCGCCATCAGGCTTGCCACTGGCGTCTCCGAACAGATCGCCTCCACCCTCGTTGCCATCTTCCGTCGCTCCCGTGAGCATGCCTTCAACATAATCCGGCTGACCGGTGGTCTTGATGTATTCGACGACCTTATGCACTTCCTTGTCGTCCACGAAGGCCCCGTGAATGCGGTTCGGCTGCCCGCTACCGGGCGCGAGATACAGCATATCCCCCATACCAAGCAAGGATTCAGCCCCCATCTGGTCAAGGATGGTACGCGAATCGATCTTGCTGGAAACCTGGAAGGACATGCGTGTCGGAATGTTCGCCTTGATCAGGCCGGTGATCACATCAACCGAAGGACGCTGGGTGGCGAGCACCAAATGAATCCCTGCCGCGCGGGCTTTCTGGGCCAGACGGGCGATCAACTCTTCGATCTTCTTGCCGACAACCATCATCAAGTCCGCCAGCTCATCGATGACCACCACGATCATCGGCATCGTTTCAAGCGGTTCGGGATTCTCCGGGGTCAGGCTGAATGGATTCTTGATCGGTGAGCCCGACTTCATTCCGTCGGCAATCTGCTTGTTGAAACCAGCCAGATTGCGCACGCCCAGCGCCGACATCAGCTTGTAGCGGCGTTCCATTTCGCCCACACACCAGTTCAAGGCATGCGCGGCATGTTTCATGTCGGTCACTACCGGGGCCAGCAGATGCGGGATACCGTCGTAGACCGACAGTTCCAGCATCTTCGGGTCGATCAGGATCAGCCGGACCTTGTCGGCTTCGACCTTGTAGAGCAATGACAGAATCATTGCATTGATACCCACCGATTTGCCCGAGCCGGTCGTCCCAGCCACCAGCAAGTGGGGCATCTTGGCCAGATCAGCCACCACCGGGTTGCCGCCAATATCCTTGCCCAGCACCACGGTTAGCGGCGAATTCATGTCGTGATAGACCTTGGAGCCAATGATCTCCGAAAGCCGCACCATCTGGCGCTTCACATTCGGAATCTCGAGCCCCATGCAGGCCTTGCCCGGGATCGTCTCGACCACCCGGATGCTGATTACCGACAAGGCACGTGCAAGGTCCTTGACCAGATTCATGATCTGGGCGCCCTTCACGCCAACCGCCGGTTCGATTTCGTAACGCGTGATCACCGGACCGGGATAGGCGGCCAGAACTTTCACTTCCACGCCAAAATCCGCCAGCTTGCGTTCAATCAGACGCGAGGTGTATTCAAGAGACTCGACCGAAGGCGGCTCCACATCGTTGCTTGGCATGTCCAGCAGATTCAGCGCAGGCAGTCCGCCTCCCGCGGTATTCCCGAAGAGGCCTTGCTGACGATCCCGATCTGTCCGGGGCTCAATGACCTTGATGGGCTCGGCCTTCATCGCCGGTTCGATATGAATCGCGATAGGCGGAGAGTCCTCACGCTTTTTGCGTTCGCGCTTGATTTTCTCTTCGCGCTTGACGGCGGTTTCCTTGCCCGCCTGCCGATCCTGCCAGGACTGGATCGCTTTCAGGCTCAGCTCCCACGCACGTTCCAGGACATAGCCCATTTTTTCGACGGCATTGATCCAGGAAAAACCACCAAACAAGCTCAGTCCGCCAGCCCAGGCAGTCAGCAGGATCAAGGTTCCACCGGTAAAACCGAGGTAGCGCATCACCAACCGCCCCAGTTCGGTTCCAATGACGCCCCCCGGAACGCCCGGCAGGACCGCATGACTGGTGTGGAAACGCAGCGACTCGAGCCCGCAGCTGGTCAACAACACAATGAAGAATCCGGCCAGCACGATCAGCAGGGAACGATGATCGGAATCGAGTTCTTCACGGAAACGCCGGCCACCAATCAACAGGCCCCAGACCATCAGGATCACCAGCCACCAGGCCGAGCTACCGAAAAGCTGCAAGAGCATATCGGCCAGCCAGGCGCCAAATCGCCCGCCAGGATTCGCCACCCGCAGCACATCCACCGCGTGCGACCAGCCAGGATCGGCCTTGGTATAGCCGAACAGGATCATCGCCAGGAAGACACCGACCGCAGCAAGCAACAGCCAGCCCGCCTCACGCAACAAGGCGCCGATCTTCTCGGGCAAAGGCTGGGACGGGGTTCGATTGGCGGAACGGAACAACATGGCGAGGCCGGCAGTCAGGATCAGACGATTATACAGACACGCCTGCTCCACTCCGCATGTCGCACGTACCGTCCATCAAAGAGAAATGATCCGGTCCTGTACCACGAGTTGGCCGTGGGCAGCTTCTTCAATCAAGCCACGGGCAATCAGATCCTTCATCACCCGGGAAACCATCTCGCGGGAGGCACCAATCATCTTGGCAATATCCTGCTTGGAAATCTTCTTGCGGATCACCGATTTGCCATCGGTGGTCTCGGCCAGATCCAGAAGCAGCCTCGCCACCCTGCCATAGACATCCATCAGTGCCAGACTCTCGATCTTGCGGTCGGCTTCGCGCAAACGCTTGGCCATGTTCCCCATGACCCGCAGACAGACATCGAAATGGTTCTTGAGGATTTTCAGAAAATCAGCCTGGGAAAAGACCACCAGATCCGTTGGCACGGCAGCCACCACGGACGCGGAGCGTGGCGCAGCATCCAGCATCCCCATTTCACCAAATACAGCCCCCTGACCAATGATGGTGAAGATAACTTCGCGACCATCCGCATCACAGATCAAGACCTTCATGCTGCCATTCAGGATGAAATACACGTTGTCGGTCGTTTCTCCTGCCTGTACAACCGTAACGCCACGCGCAACGCGACGCATGCCGGCGTGAACCGCGATTTCTTCGAGTTGTCCGATATCAAGCCCCTGAAATACCGGCAGGGTACTCAGGGCGGTCGCCGAAACCACAAGCTTGTTACTGCTCATTCATCCTCCGTGCTCTCTACGCAGCGCATCAGGCGCAAACTATAGGACCTACCACATCCAGCTCATCAGGGTCTTCTTATGGACCTTCTTCGAGACTGCACCGCTGAGTATATGTGACAAATATCACGCGGGGAACCATCCAGCATGTTTGGGCAAAATGATCGTCCTCTGTCGCTCAATCGCCCTGATTGCCAATGCCAATCGGTCTGCACGAACGCCTCGGCTATAATTGCCCACACACAATTCTTTCAAGGCAGGAGCGCCCCCATGAGCACCAACAGCCAGCACCATTCACTGATCATCCTAGGCTCCGGGCCCGCCGGTTATACGGCCGCCGTGTATGCAGCGCGCGCCAATCTCAAGCCCGTCCTAATCACGGGGATCGCCCAAGGTGGTCAGTTGATGACCACCACAGAAGTCGATAACTGGCCAGCCGACACCGACGGGGTGCAAGGCCCGGAACTGATGGCACGCTTCGAGGCACATGCCCGCCGCTTCAACACCGAAATCATTTTCGACCACATCCATACGGCCCAACTCACCGAGCGCCCTTTTACACTGACAGGTGACTCCGGTACCTACACCTGCGACGCACTCATCATTGCCACGGGTGCCACGGCCAAATATCTTGGTTTGCCTTCGGAAGAAAAGTTCTCCGGCCGCGGGGTCTCCGCCTGCGCGACCTGCGACGGTTTCTTCTACAAGAATCAGGAAGTCGCCGTGATCGGTGGCGGCAACACCGCCGTGGAAGAAGCCCTGTATCTGGCCAACATCGCCAGCAAGGTGACCCTGGTGCACCGCCGCGACAAGTTCCGTGCCGAGGCGATCATGATCGACAAACTGATGGAACGCGTGAAAGAAGGCAAGATCGCCCTCGAACTCGATTCCACACTGGATGAAGTGCTGGGCGACGCCAAAGGCAGCAACGGCATCCGGGTCAAGAACGTGAAAACCGGCGCCACCAAGGACATCGCCCTGCAAGGCGTGTTCATCGCCATCGGCCACGCCCCGAACACCGGAATTTTCAAAGGTCAGCTGGACATGAACGAAACCGGTTATCTCAAGGTGAAAACCGGCCAGGACGGCAATGCAACCCAGACCAGCATTCCGGGGGTCTTCGCCGCTGGCGATGTGGCCGACCACAATTACCGCCAGGCCATCACTTCCGCAGCAACAGGGTGCATGGCCGCCCTGGATGCGGAACGTTACCTCGGCGCGCTCTGAGCTGCATGAGCAGCAAACGCCTGCCGCTTGCGGACATCAAACGCAAGCTGAAACAACAGCCCGCTCTTCAGCGGGCTGTTGTTGTAGACCCACTCAATGACGCAGACCTGTTTCGTGCGGCAATAGCCGGCACGCAGGCACTGCCACCTGTCAATCAAGCCGTCATCGAACTTCCCAAACCGGCACCGGTTCCCCGCCCACGCGAGTCCAAGGCAGAAAAAGCCAACCCTGCTGAACCGCAGCAGAACCGTGAAGAATGGATTCCCGCCGCTTGGCTGGCGGAAGATCTGGATCACAAACCCCTCAGCGCAGACGCCGCCGATCTGGCCACGGCCTTGCAAGGAGTCCGTCCCATCCAGACCGACAAGGTTTTCCCGGAGCCGCCCAAGCCACGTCCCTTGCCGATCCAGCATGAACGCGATGAGCAGGCCGCCCTTGCCGAGTCCATCTATGCCCCCACCTCACTGGAACTCCATCTGGAAGGTGGCGACGAACTGACCTATCTGGAAAATGGCGTACCACGCTCAGTCATCCGCGATCTGCGCCGCGGCCGCTGGGTAGTCCAGGACCAGCTCGACCTGCACGGCTGCAACCGGGACGACGCCCGTGAGCTGCTGGCGGCCTGCATGGGCCAGTGGAAAAAGCGTGGCATACGCTGTGTCCGCATCGTGCATGGCAAGGGCCGCGGCTCACCAGGCAGGGAGCCTGTATTGAAAAAGCTCGTGGCAGGCTGGCTGATGAACTACCAGAACGTCATGGCGTACTGCCAGGCCCGTTTACCGGAAGGCGGTGCGGGTGCCCTGATCGTATTGCTCAAGGCCGTACGCCCTGGGCCGGGCCCGCTCTTGTAAGCGCGAGAACCCGAACCCTCCGGCTAGTGCTGCACATCCAGTGCCATGCGAACAGCCAAGCCAATCAGTACTGTACCCATCAAACAGCCCTGTACACGCAGCCAGACCGGACGTCCTCCCAAAAATCTGGCAATCGTTCCGGCCGCCACGATGATCGCAGCGTTTACGCTCATGCTGATGGCTATCTGAACACATCCCAGCAAGAGTGCCTGTCCGAACACACTGCCGTGAACAGGGTCAATAAACTGCGGCAACAGGGACAGGTACAGCATCGCTGCCTTGGGGTTCAGGATATTGGTAATGAAGCCCATCGCGAACAACTGCCGGGCGGCATGCGTCGGAAGTACCCGAACCTGAAAAGGAGATCGGCCACCCGGTTTAAGAACCTGCCAGGCCAGATACAGAAGATATCCGGCTCCGGCAAAACGCAGCACATCATATGCAAATGGCACGGCAAGTAACAGGGCAGTAATGCCGGATGCAGCAGCCAGCATGTAAAGAACGAAGGCAAGGCCGACACCTCCCAACGAGACCAGCCCGGCCCTCCTTCCCTGACAGATTGAACGCGAGACCAGATACATCATGTTGGGCCCCGGCGTCAGAACCATGCTCAATGCGACCAGTGCGAACCCGGCCAGACTCGATAAAGATAACACCCGCAAACTCCTTGCTGGAACGCAGGAAATTACTGGAAGAACTCTTCCAGCCGCTCGAACACCCGGTGATCTGCAGCATGCCGCGCCACGCTGATCACGTCTTCAAGCTTTTCAACCTGACTGATCATCTGTGGCAAACGGGCGTCATCCCGCACCAGTAGCCAGATCCGGCTCTCGTCACCATTTCCGACCGGCATGCACAGAATGCCTTCGACATTGAAGGCGCGCCGCGCAAACAACCCGCACACATGCGACATGACACCCGGATGATTGCGTACCGCCAACTCCAGCGCCACCTTGGCCGGGACCGTACTTTCCTTGCAGATATCCATATCAGCCCCCAATCATTTCAGTATTGGCCGCGCCCGGAGGCACCATCGGAAAAACCTTCTGGTTCACATCGATCGAACAGTGGATCAAGGCTGGCCCGCGTGATCTCAGCGCCTCTGCAAGCATTGCACGCGGATCATCCGTTTCATCCAGATCGAAAACCTGCATGCCAAACCCTGCTGCAATCATCTGGAAATTGGTGTGGCGACGATAATCGGCAGCGAAGATGCGTTGTCCATAGAACATATCCTGCTGTTGGTGCACCAATCCCAGCGACTGGTTGTTCATGACGATCACCTTGATGTTCACGCCCTCTTCCACGGCCGTATCCATTTCCTGGATGTTCATCTTCAGGCTGCCATCTCCGGAAAAGCACACCACCGTGCGTTCCGGCTGCGCCAAGGCAGCACCTATTGCAGCGGGCATGCCAAAACCCATGGTGCCAAGCCCACCTGAAGTCAGCCACTGGCGGGCTCGCCGGAACGGATAGGCTTGTGCTACCCACATCTGATGCTGTCCCACGTCAGTGACAACCACGGCCTCATCATCGAGCAAGCTGGCCACGGCACGCACCAGACCATAATGGCTGCGCGGGTCTTCGACATTGGGCAAAGCCATCGGATGCGCTTGCTTGAGCGCATCAACGCGTGCCACCCATTGATGGCGTGGGTTAGTCTGAACACTCGCAGCCAACCGTTCCAGCACCTTGGCTACATCCCCATGGATCGCCACATCCGGGCGCCGGATCTTGCCCAGCTCAGCCGGATCGATGTCGATATGGATGATCGCAGCCTTGGGACAGAACTTGTCGGCATTGCCGATGGCCCGGTCATCAAAGCGTGCGCCCAGCACGATCAGCAGATCGGCTTCTTCCAGAGCATAGTTGGTATAGCGCGCACCGTGCATCCCCAGCATGCCTAATGACAAAGGATGATCCACCGGCATGGCCCCCAGCCCCATCAAGGTCATGGTGGTCGGCAAGCCCGCTTTCTCGGCCAGCGCAACAGCAGCCTGACAGGCATCCGCGGCGATCACGCCACCGCCCAGATACAGTACAGGGGTCTTTGCCGAGTTGATCAATGCGGCGGCACGACTGATCAGGTCGCCATCCACCTGGGGCAATTCATCCCGCACCGCCGGGGCCGGCAAATTTCCGATTTCGATACTGGCGGTCAGCACATCCTTGGGCACATCGACCCAGACCGGCCCCGGACGACCGGACTCCGCCAGACGGAATGCCGCAGGAATGATCTCCAGCAGATCCTTTACATCGCGTACCAGCCAGTTGTGTTTGGTAATCGGGATGGCAATCCCGTAGGTATCGACCTCCTGGAAGGCATCGGTACCGATCATGCTGGAAGAGACCTGACCGGTAATACAGACCAATGGAATCGAATCGAGTTTGGCATCCGCAATGGCGGTCACCAGATTGGTCGCTCCCGGACCACTGGAGGCCAGACAAACCGCAGCCTTGCCCGTCACCCTGGCCATCCCCTGGGCGATGAAGCCGGCGCCCTGCTCATGGCGGGCAAGCACATGACGGATGATTGGGCTTTGTGACAACGCATCGTAAAGCGGCAAGGCGGCGCCGCCGGGAATCCCCGTGAGGGTAGTGATGCCCTGCTGCTCCAGCAAGCGGACAATCAATTGAGCCCCGTTTAACTGCATGTTCATGCTCCTGATAGTTGGTTGGCCAGCCAGACCGGGCGGAGCATAAAAAAACCCCGCTCGGCTCGCGCCAGCGGGGTCGGAATCCTTGAGCTTGACTCGTCCCCGTTACGGCGCGTTGCCGCCTACGCTTACTACTACGCGTACGACTACAACTGCCACAGAAGTGACAGGGGCAGAACGGCCAGCGAGGTGGAAAGCGGAGTTCACGGAGAAATTGCCAAACAGAAGTGAGAAACGCGTTTCAATTGAAGCACAGGTGTTGCCGGCAGACAAGCGCCTTGAGGACAAAAAAACGCATGGGCAAACACATACTTTCAGGCAGATTTTTCCCGAAATGCTGCCGCAGCCTGGTTTTTTGCCTTGAGAAGTTCTTCATCGCGCAATGCGCGCCGCAATATTTTTCCGACATTGGTCTTGGGCAGATCGGTCCGGAATTCAATCAGGTGCGGCACCTTGTAGCCTGTCAAACTCTTTTTGCAGTGGACAATCAGGTCCCTTTCGGTCAATGCGGGATCCTTCTTCACCACAAAGATCTTCACCGCCTCACCGGAATGTTCACTGGGTACGCCGATCGCGGCCACTTCAGCCACCCCCGGGTGAGTCGCAACGATATCCTCCACCTCATTGGGATAGACGTTGAAACCTGAGACCAGAATCGTATCCTTCTTGCGATCCACAATGCGTACAAAGCCCTGCTCGTCAACAAGGGCAATGTCACCGGTACGCAGATAACCATCGGCAGTCATCACCTGTGCCGTATCCATGGGCGCGTTCCAGTAGCCCTTCATCACCTGTGGCCCCTTTACGCACAGCTCGCCCGGCTGGCCAAGCGCCACTTCCCGACCATCCTCGTCGCGCAGGGAAATGTCGGTCGACGGAACCGGCTGACCAATCGAGCCGTTGTACTCGGTCTGGTCAATCGGGCAACAGCACACCCCCGGCGAAGCCTCGGTCAGGCCATAGGCTTCAATGAGCACATGCCCGGTAAAGGCACGCCATTTATCCACCACGTTTTTCTGGAGCGACATCCCGCCCGAGAGCGACAGGCGCAGGTTCGAGAACTTCAGCGAGGGGAAATTCGGATGGCTCATCATCGCATTGAAAAGCGTATTGACTCCCGAAATCACCGACCACGGATACTTCGACAACTCCTTGATGAAGCCACCGATATCCCGTGGATTGGTGATCAGCAGGTTACGCGAGCCGATCATGAAGAACACGAAGCAATTCACCGTCAGCGAGAAGATGTGATACAGCGGCAGCGCGGTGACCACGAACTCGCCGCCCCAGCGCAAGCGGGCACCCACCCACACATGTGCCTGCAGCAGATTGGCGATGATGTTGCCATGCGTCAGCATCGCCCCTTTCGAGATACCGGTCGTCCCCCCCGTATATTGCAGGAATGCAACATCGTCACGGGTCACTTCGACCGGCCGCAGGGTCTGCCGGCTCCCCAGCGACAAAGCCTGCGAAAGACGCATGCTCTGCGGGATCTGCCATTTCGGCACCATTTTCTTCACGTGCTTGACCACGAAGTCGACCATCGTGCCCTTCAGCGTGCCGAGCATCTCACCCAGGCTGGTGGTCACCACGTGTTTGATGCTGGTATTCGCAAGCACCGCCTGCAGCGTATGTGCAAAGTTCTCCATCACCACGATGGCTTCTGCACCGGAATCCTTGAGCTGATGTTCCAGCTCGCGCGGCGTATACAGCGGATTGCAGTTGACCACGGTATAGCCGGCGCGCAGCGCCCCGAACATGCAAACCGGATATTGAAGGACATTCGGCATCATCAGCGCGATACGCGCGCCCTTGGGCAAACCAAGCGTGCCTTGCAGATAGGCGGCAAAGCGGGCTGAGAGCTGGTCGACCTGGCGGTAAGTCAGCTCGGCCCCCATGTTGATATAGGCGACCTTCTCGCCCCAGCGCGCTACGCCGCGTGCGAAGAAATCCGCGAGCGAACCGTATTCTGTCAAATCAATTTCTGCCGGCACGCCTGCCGGGTAGCTCTTCAGCCAGACCTTCTCCATCCCCCAACCCCTTGATTTTATTGCGACGCAACATGAACGCGGCGCTTCTTGCGGAGCGAGAGGATACCCGAAGGTGCGATCTTAGGCTCGATTAACGGTCAGAACTGTTCGCACTGGGCTTGCCAACGGGCAACACCTCATCCTCCCAGTTACGCACGAAATTGCGCAGGATCAGGCTCTCGAAGCCCTGTTCTTCAAGCACCGCACGGGCCACGTCGTGGAAGGAAATCACCCCCAGCAGCGTGCCATGCTCGACGACCGGGAGATAGCGCTGATGATGATCGATCATGTGACTGCGCAGTTCATGCAGATCCATGCGCGGCTCTCCCACCGCAGGATCCCGCAACATCACCTCGGCCACCGGAATTGCTTGCCAGTCGCGGCCTGCAGCATGAATCGCCGCCAGAACCTCACGAAACGTGAGCATGCCGGCCAACACGCCATGATCGATCACGACCAGCGACCCCATGTCCTGCTCTGTCATCAGCGCCAGCGCATCGGCCAGGGTTTTCTGCGGAGAAATCGTGTGGAGAAGTTTGCCCTTGATCGCCAGCACGTCACTCAGCAGCATGATTTTCTCCTGAAAAAACACCGCAAACCCGGACGGTTCCCTACACCCCTACCCCTTACGCTACGCTGATTTCGCCACCTTCAGCAAACACCAGCAACGCCTTCACAGGACGATCCGGGAAAATCGCCTGCAGCACTTCACGATAGCCCGCGATCTGTGATCTGTAATCCGCCATCAGCGCATCTTCGGCAGGCTTGCCACTCTTGTAGTCCAGCACCCAGATCGCATCCTCACATTCCACCCAGCGATCAATGCGGCCAGGCTTGCCATCCGCACCGATGAAGGCAGTTTCGTTGGCCGCGCGACGATACTGGGCGGGATCGAAAAAGCGGCGCAAGGCAGGCCGCTCCAACAGACGCCGTGCAGCCTGCTCGATCTCCGGTGCCACATCAGGCAATGGCAGACGGGCTGTCGCCGCTTCCAGCCAGGCATGCAGGGCCGTACCGAACGCCATGCCGGCATTGTGCTCGGCAACAAGCGGATCGCGTGCCGAACGACGCAAGGCCCCCACGGCTGGTACGGCGTTTTCCACCGCTTCGGACAACGGAACACGGCTTGGCAGGCTGACGGCACCCGCCCCGCGCGGCAGCGCACCGAGACAACCCTCCACGGCTTGCAGGGCAGCCAGTGCCGGCGCGACGCGCTTGTACGGCGTCATCGCGCTGCTGGTTTTCGCTGGTTCAATGCCGCTGACGATCAGCACCTGCTCGGCACGCGTGATCGCTACATAGAGCAGGTTCAGCTCCTCACGCTCGGCAGCGGCTTTCTCTGCGTCCAGAATCGCCGCGCGCGAGGGTCCGGCTTCGCTGATCCGGCCAAGCAGGGAGAAGTGCTGCGGCGCGCGCGCTTCAGCCGGCCAGTCCATCGCCACGGTATAGCCATCCGGGCTGCGCGGCGGCGAGTTGGCATCGATCAGCCACACAATCGGCGCCTCCAGCCCCTTTGAACCGTGAATGGTCATGATGCGCACGCGGCCTTCGTTTTCACCCGCCGCCACGATCAGGCCTTCATCCGGCGCCTCATCGTCGGATACCGACAAGCGCCGCAGCTCGTCAACAAAACGCGTCAGGCTCGGATAGCGCCCGGCATCCACATTCAGCGCCAATTCCAGTAATGCTTCGAGGTTGGCATGCACGCCCGGCCACAAGGCCGCAGGCACGACTGCGCGACAGCGCGCAAACCAGTCTGCCTCGTCAAAGATGCGGTCGATCAGGTCATGCGCAGGCAAATGTGCGGCAGCGTCAAGCCAGGCAGAGAGCAGGTGCACGGCACGAACATGGCTGGGCGCACCCGCCGATTCGGCCACCCGCCGCAAACTCGGCCACCACGCCCCCGGCTCCGCCGAGATCGTCAGCAAGTTTTCGTCTGTGAGGGCAAACGCCGGTGCGCGCAGCAGATGCGCCAGCGCCAGGTTGTCCGAAGGGTCCGCCAGAAAGCGCAGCGTGGCGAGCAGATCCTGCGCTTCCAGCGTGTCCAGCAAACCGCCGCGGCCCGGGCTGACGAAGGGAATGCCGGCCTCGAGCAGCGCCGCCTCATAGGCCGCAAGCTGCGTCTTGCGCCGCGTCAGGATCAGCACATCCGCATAACGCGCCGGGCGCTCGCGACCATCCTTGCCCCGCACCAGCCAGGGCAGCCCATTCTGCCCGACCATCTCGCCAATGCGCTGCGCCAGCAGGCGCGCCTCTTCGCTGCGACGCAAGTCTTCAGCCTCCACGCGTGATTCTTCCAGCGGATTGCGCAGGCTCGTGCCCACCACCTCTGCCTCTGCCGCCTGCCCGGCAATCAAGGGCAGCAGTTCGACGCGATACGGCCAATCCGCGCGCTCCGCGGTCTGCGCCTCGAAGGTAAACGAAGGCTCCGCACCGAACACCGCATTGACCAGTCCGACAATGCCAGCCGCATTGCGGAAGGTATGCGCATTGCCGATGCGCGTGGCACCGAACTCGCGCGCGAAGTATTCGGACGCCGCCGCGAACAGCTTGGGCTCGGCGCGTCGGAAACGGTAGATCGACTGCTTCGGGTCCCCCACCAGAAACACGCTGGGCCGCGCCACGCCAGTCCCGGCATAGCCATCCAGCCAACCGCGCAGGATGCGCCACTGCAGCGGATTGGTATCCTGGAATTCATCGAGCAGGATGTGCTTGTAGCGCGCATCCAGCCGCGCCTGCAGATAGGCCGCCGACCCTTCGCGCGCCAGCAACGCGTCGATCTCCGCTTCCAGATCGGCAAAATCCATCGCCCGGCGCTGGCGCTTCAATTCAGCGAGCTTCGCCAGCAGCGCCTCACCCACCATCAACGCATGCCGATTGAGTGCTGCATTGTCCAGATCCTGCAAGGCGCCCAGCGTGGCAATCAGGCGCGCGCTCCATTCCGCGTGCAAAGCCATGAAGCGCTCTTCGCCAGCAGCCCCCAGACGCTTGGCCTGCGCAGCGCTCGTCTTGCGGGCACGCGGCGCGTTTTCCTTGGTCAGAAAAGCCGCGCGCACACGTTCAAAAACAGCGTCATTCCGGCGAAAGCCGGAATCCAGCACATCAGCCCCCTTACTCCGCGCATCCACCACTGCCTGCGCCAACGCATTCCCCGCCGTCTGATCCGTCGCCGTGTTCTGCCCCAGCAGGCGCGCAAACGCTTCCAGCTCATTCAAACGCAGCGGCAAGAACAAGTCGGCGAGCGGATCACCACCCACGCCGAATTCCGCATCCAGCCAGGCGATTGCGCCCGCCATGCCACCATACTGTTCTTTCCAGACCTGCCACTCCGCACGGCGCTCGACGAAACCGCCGACCAATTTGCGCGTCATGAAAGCGCCCAGCTCGCCATACAGCCACAGCAAGGCCTGCGCCAGCGGACTCTCTGGCGCACGGCCACACTCGGCCGCCAGCGCCACCCAGGCTTCGTCGAGCAGACTGGCAGCGGCCTCATCAAGACTGCGCCCGGCCAAGCCGCTATCCAGCGGCGCGCCACCGAGCAGGCGTGCAAACCAGCCATGGAAAGTCGTGATCGTGATCGCTGGCTCCGCCGCCAGCACCGCCTCGAACAAACCACGCGCACGCGGCACAGCAGCCTGCGCCTCAGCCGCCGACAAGCCACGCTCCGTCAGCATTTTCAGCACCTGCGCTTCCGGCTGGGTGGCCAGTTCGGAGAGCAGCCCGCGCAGCCGCGCCTCAATCTCCCGCGCCGCCTTGCGCGTGTAGGTAATCGCCAGGATCTCGCCCGGCCGCGCGCCGGCCAGCAACAAACGCAACAGCCGCGACGCCAGCAGCCAGGTCTTGCCACTGCCCGCGCACGCCTCCACCGTCACGCTGCGGGCGGGGTCAAGGGCGAGAAAGCGTTGGGTTTGGCGGTATTCAGGGGTCATTGCGAGTTTCGGGTTCGGACGTAGGGCGGGTCAGCTGCAGGCGTAACCCGCGTACGAGTGATCAAATCTGGGACTTAGAGGTGGCGTGTCTGCGCGGGTCAAATGACCCGCCATACAAGGCTCAATTTTCTCGCAACGTAGGGCGCAATCGAAGCACAACAAGCGCATTGTGCCGGATGGGGAGCGCACACATTCGGCGCAATGCGCTTCGCTTCGATTGCCCTACGCATGGCACGGCCACTCACTCCACCAGCAAACGCATCCCGCAATCCCGCACCGCATCGCGATCAAAGCTGGCGGTGTACTCGCAGCCGGCCGAGCGCCCCGCGCATTCGATCAAGCAATCGGCGAAACCGGCCCTGCTGTCTTTAAACAGGCGCAGGGCTTTCCAGGCAGTTTCGGCGTCGGCGATCTGGATTTCCTTGGTGCGCAGCAGCGTCTCCAACACAGCGCAAAGCTCGGCCTTGCCTGCGGCGTAGCAGCCGCTGAGCACCCAGACGAGCTCGACCAGCGTGACCATGCTGACAAAACCCGGTGCTTCAATGCTCAGGGATTCGATCAGACGGGTAGCAAGTGGGCTCTGCACCGGGTCATCCTGCGCGATGTAGCGCACGAGCACATTGGTATCCAGCCCGATCATTTGTCCTGAGCTCCAGCGGCCGCGATGGCGGCGTTCATGGCCTCAATAGAAACCGGCTCGGCGCCCTTGCGCACAAGGCCTTTGAGCGCGGTTACGGATTGGGTTGCGGCCACGAGTTCAAAGCGACCGGGCTCGACCTCCACGAAATCCACCTTGTCGCCCGTAGAAATACCGAGCGCCGCACGCACTACCGCGGGAATCGTGATCTGGCCTTTGGTGGTGAGGGTTGCGGTACTCATTGCAGTGCTCCTTAACGGGGTATTTTCCTTACTTTAAAGTAAGGAAACATAAATATCAACGGAACTTTTCCAAGCCGTTCGAGCCGAGTGGCGCACGCAGTGCGGTGTATCAAGGCTTGCGCCCTGCCCTCGATACACGCCCGGCTGAAGACCGGTTTATCCTGAGCTTGTCAAAGGGGCGCACTCGGGCCGAACGGATGGGTGGGTGGGGTATCGGGTCGAGCGGACATTGAACTCATTGGAACTCACCCCACCCACTCCTTGCGGCACAGCCCACGCATTTCGCAGTACGCGCACGCCCCCGGCGTACCGTTGGCGGGCAGGCCCACACCGGCGTGGATGGCGTCGAAGCTGGCGGTGATGCAATCATGCAGGGCGCCGGCGCGCTCTTCGGGCTCAGTCTGGGCGACGTCGCCTACGCTTTCGTCATCGAGCGCGACATAAGCCGTCTCGGCGATGCGCGTGCCGCGCAGCAGACTGTAGAAGGCGAGCTGTACGTCGTCCGGGTCCTTGACCTGTTTGCGCAGTGCCGCGATGCCACGTGACTTGTAGTCGAGCAAGGCGCATTCCGTGTTTTCCGCAGCGCGCCCCTCGCCTGCGCGCTCATCACGCCGGTCGATGCGGCCGTGCAGACGCAAGACTTGTCCATGCGAGAGTTCATGCTCACGCTCGACCCATTCTTCACCAGCCGCCCAGCGCCAGCCGGCCGCTTCGCGTTCCTGCTGCCAGGCGATGTAACTGGCCAGCCGGGCACGCCAGCGCAGGCGCCAGGCGTGGTCCTGGAAGTTGCGCGCCACCGCTTCGGCAAAGGCAGCTTCGGTGATGGCTTCCAGCTCACTCAGCAACAGGGCTGGATCCTCACCGGTGATATGCGGGAAACGCGTGTGGAAGGTCTTGAGGATGGCGTGCAGTTGTTCGCCGAAATCGCGCTTTTCCATGCCCTCAGTCAGTTCTTCGGCCTCGTTCAGGCGCAGCACGTAGCGCGCGAAGTAACGGTAAGGGCAATCGAGCAGGGCCTGCATGCCGCTGGCGGACAGGCTGGCAGGCACGCGCGGCGGCGGCACGCTGGGCGCAGGCAAGGCTTGCGGCGCCAAACCGGCACGGACGGGCACGCTGCGTGCAACATGTTTCTCCACTACGCCGGACAAATCCTCTGCCCCAAGCAGCAGGCCCAGCGTGGCGCTCAGCACGGCAACTTCAGCCGCCGGCATCAGCGCTTCGTCACGCCGCAGGTTTTGCCAGGCAATCACGCTGTGGCCACTGGCGAGCAGCAGGCCGGCCATGTCTTCGCGCAACTGGCGGCGTTCAAGTTCGAGCCCCGGCAAGCCCAGCTCGCGCCGCACGCCGGCATGGGTCAGCCAGGCTGGCGCGCTGGGCGGGGCGAGGTGCTCGACATCCGCACCGATGATGATGGCGGCCTCGAAGCTGCGCAGGCGTGTGGCCGCCAGGTGGGTCATGATCACCGGGCTATCGATACTCTCGTCGCGGAACAGATGGGCATCCATCTGGCGATTGAACCAGGTGCGCCAACTGGCGAAACTGAAGCGGGCGCGATCCTGATCGCCCTCCTCGGTGTTATCTCCCGCCAGTTCAGCCAGACGCGTGGCATGCCATTCCAGCCATTCGCGGCCAGCAATGTCCTGTTTGAAATGCGGCAGCGCGCCGAGCAGTTCCAGGCTCCGGGTGAGGCGGCGCAGCCACTCGGCAATGCTCACGGCTTGCTGCTGGCCCATGACGGCGCGGGCTTCACGCAGGCGGTTGAGCAAGGCGGCCGCTTCGGCATCGCCCTGTGCCGCAACGAGCAGACGATCCAGCCCGCTGACGATCCCGCTGGTCTGGACCAGGCGTTCGATGGTTTCGGTGGCGCGGCCACGTGCGAGCGGATCGAGATCAGCAAACAGCAGCGGCGCACGCAAAAGATCGATCAGGGCGCGGTGATAGGCATCCGAACTCAGCACTTCCAGCCAGGCATCCACCACGGCTGCCGCACGCGTGGTGACCATCTTCCAGCCGGTTTCGTCCTGCACCAGCACGCCTTCCCGCTCCAGCAAGGCCCGCGCGCGGCGCGCGGCGAGGCGGTCACAGGCGATCAGGGCGATCTCGCGGCGCCCCGCGCGAATCCAGTCCAGTACCTGATCGGCCACTGCCTGACCGAGGCCTTCAAGACTCTCGGTGGAGACCAGGCGCAAGCGCTCGCGCGCAGCCGTGACTCGGGCAAGACCGAGCTGGCCGGCACGCGCATGCAGGGCTGGCGCGGAGTCCGCCAGGGGCCAGGCCGCCTGCAGGAGTTCGCCCAGCGCACCTTCGGCCAGCGTGCGGTCCGGCCGCAAGAGTAATACAGGTACGCGCGCAGCGGCTTGGTCGAGCAGGTTTTGCAGCAAGCCGGGATCCTTACTTTCAGCCACCACCACCAGCGGCCCGTCCAGTTGCGCCAGCCATTGGCTGGTGGCGAGCAGGCGCGCGGCGGTACGCGAAGGCCGGCCCTGCGCTTCAGCACGCCACAAGGTGTTCACGAGTTTGGCTTCGAAGGCCAGGGATTCGGAGGCTTTGAGCTCAAAGGCGGCCTCCAGCCGGGCGAGCAGCTCGCCTTCGTCGTCCGGCAAGGCCACCGCGTGTTCGGTGAGCGTATCGAAGAGCTGCACCAGCTCGCCGACCACATCCCACAGCAAGGCTTCGTCGAACCACTCCTTGCCGCGCAGGAGCGCATGCAGGATCAGCTGGCGGCGCGCGTCCGGCAAGGCATTCAGCGCGCCCAGCCAGGGCTCCACCATGCCATTGAGCGTATTCATGCGCGGCAACAGCAGGGGCCCGCCGGCGGCAGCGCTCAGTGCCATGCTCAACGCCGGAGCCAGCTTGAGATTGGGCAGCAGCAACGTGGTGCGCGAGAGGTCGGCAAGGTGTGGCGCGGGACGGGCGAAATCGAGGATGCGTTCTGCGCAGGCGGGCAGGAAGCCGCGATCAGGGGAGATGGAGTGGGTGGCAAGCGTCATGACGCAATGCTGCCACGATTGAAACGAAAAAGGCGCTCGGCCATGTGGCGAAGCGCCTTGTTCTGTCACCAGCGGAAAATTTCACGACAGCGATGAAACCGTCGGGAGTGCTCCCGCAGGGCGATTACTTTTCGAGGTACTGGAGTTTGTCGGCAACCTTGTTCCAGGCGTCTGCGTCCGGCAAAGGATCCTTGCGTTCGACAATCGCGGGCCAGACCTTGGCAAGCGTGGCATTCAGCTCGGTGAAGTGCTCTTGATCGGCAGGCAGGTCATCTTCAGCGAAGATCGCTTCAGCCGGGCATTCCGCAACACACAGGGTGCAATCGATGCACTCGTCCGGATCAATCACGAGGAAATTCGGACCTTCGCGGAAACAATCCACCGGGCACACATCAACACAATCGGTGAATTTGCACTTGATGCAGTTTTCGGTCACTACGTAGGCCATGTCTATCTCTTTTCAGTCGTGGGGAACAGCGCGGTGGCGAATATATCCGATTGTAGCCACGCCGTCGCGTGATCGCCGGTAATACCCGCATAACTGCGGCCGGCAAGAAGATCTCATTCCAAGCGCGGGAAATGTACCGGATCCTCACCATCGTCGGCCCGGTTGCCCCGCAATACGGTACCGCGGACAGGCCGGCCAAGGACTTTGGTCCGGATGCGTGTGCCGATCTCGATGGCACCTGCAGCACGTTCGAACGCGTTGTCGATCACGCTGTTGTCGTCATCCTCGATCACCACCCCTTTTCCCTGTACGCCTGAAAAACGATTGCCGGCAATCAGATTGTGGCGCGCTTCATCCTCGACATATTTCCCTTCAAAGTAGGCCGGTCGGCCACACTCCATGGCGCTGACATCGCGACTCATGCGTGAGGCAACCCACACCCCGACCTGTTCCCCGATAAAGCTGTTCCCGCGAATGACATTGCCGTTCGCCCCGGTTTCACGCGGTACCGAATGCGGATTGCTGGCGGCAAATTCCCAGCAGTTGCGGTACAACTCAATGGCCGAACGTCGGTTTCCCTCAAACACGGTGTTGATGACGCGATTGTCGCTGGAGGCATCGATGGACAATCCGGGCTTGCCGAGTTTGCTGCCACCCCCATTGCGCCGCACTTCTGAATCGATGAGCAGATGTCCGCGCGAATCGTGATCCCAGTAGATGCCCCAGCCAGGGTTGTCGAGCACGCTGACCTGATCCAGGGTCACCGCCTGTGCGTAGTCATCAACCACGATGCCCATCACGCCGTTATGCTCGACGCGTACCTTGCTGAGCAGGATGTTCTGCGGCGCGCGGCGCCTGCGTTCGGCCAGATCGGGATAGCGTGCAATTTTCTGGTCGTTCGGCAGGCTCCAATGGACCAGCACTCCGGTCTTTGCAAAATGACGGAAGGTACAATTTTTCACGACCACGCCCGACAAGGGCTCGCCTTGCGAATCGATCACCAGGCCTCGCTCAAGACGGTCTTCGCCATCGAAGATGGCCCCCTGGCAATCCAGAGTCAGCGCCCGGTTGATCACGAGGGACTGGTGATAAACGCAACCGGCTTCGAGCGTGGTATCGGCTTTCAGATTGCGCTCCGGCAAGTCGCACACCGCCTGCACCGCAATGGGCAGACATAAGCACGATCCCCAAAGCACACGAATGATCTCCATCACCACTCTCTCCCTGCACCATATCGAAAACGGCAAGCCTGAACCTCCATTCATGATCCCACTACATGGCCTGGAGCGGGATGCATGTAGCTTCCGGAAGCCATACCGGCACCCCAGGCATTCCGCGGAAATAATCTCACTCTGCCTCAATTGGTAAGGGGATTCACCCATATTACCGGTTCGCCCCTCTGCTCAGAATGGAGGTTCAAGTTTCCAGCCCGCGACACAGCGGGTTCTCTCATCAGCAGGAGGCAAAAATGTTCCAAAAATGTTGGGCCCCGGTCGTCATGAGTTGTCTGGCCTTGACCAGCGTGGCACACGCAGAGCCCTTGAAGACACGTAACGTACTCGAAATCTGGCCCGCAGGCGTTGCGCCGGGCTCGGAAAACTCGCCGGCCAAACTGACCATTACCGAACGCAGCAAGGTCGCGTTCTGGCCGGATCGAGCCATCACGGGCATCACACGCCCCAACCTGACTGCATTCGTCCCGGACAAACCCAACGGCACGGCCGTGATCGTCGCACCGGGTGGCGCCTATGCGCGCATCGTACTCGACAAGGAAGCCGGCGAAATGGCCCGCTGGCTCAACCCCTACGGCGTCACAGTATTCCTGATGCAATACCGGCTGCCAGCCGAGGGGCATGCCAATGGCAAGGATGCTCCCCTGCAAGACGCACAGCGAGCAGTCCGTTTTGTGCGCGCACACGCCAAGGAATGGAACCTGAATCCTGCACGCATTGGCTTCCTCGGCGCTTCGGCTGCTGGCCACATGGGCGCCAGCCTTGATGTGCAATTTGCAAAGAAGGTGTATGAGCCGGTCGATGCCGCCGACGCCCTGTCCGCACGGCCGGATTTCTCGCTGCTGCTCTATCCGGTAGTCTCGATGGAAGCTGCCACGACGCACCTGGAATCGCGCACCAACCTGATCGGCAAGGATCCCTCACCTGAACTGATCAAGGCTTACTCGCCGGATCAGAACATCACAAAGGATGCACCGCCAACTTTCGTCGTACTTGCAGAGGATGACCCGGCAGTCCCGCCAGCCAACGGCATTGGCTTCTGCAACGGTCTGAACAAAGCCGGGGTATCGTGCGAGCTGCACACCTACAAGGAAGGTGGGCACGGCTTCGGCATCCGCGATGCACGCCAGTTGCCCGTCTCGGCCTGGCCCAATCTGGCTGCGGACTGGCTGAAAGCCAAAGGTTTCATCCAGTAAGCTTCATCAGTTGTTGAGGTATGCAGCGCCTGCCTCCATGACTGAATGTATGCGTGTCGGCACTTCGGGCCGGCACGCTGCGTGACACAAGGAAGACCGGCGTTGAAGGCACGGGGGCGTTTTCGCCCCCGTTGCTTTTCGGAAGGACAGCGCCGCCCAGCCAACCGCTTCCTCGTCCATAATCCTTCTCATGAATGTCATCGAAGACGCTGCCTGGCTCACCAAACTGCGCTATCGCCTGGAAGATTTCCGCGCAACGGCGATCTTTGCGCAGGGAACGCCCTGCTCGTTGAAGATCCGGCCGCACACCGGGCACTTCTGCGGGGCGAGCGCACCGCACGCCTACGCTCTGATCGAGCAGCGGACACGGGGTTTCCTGTCTTCAACGATCTGGCTCGGCGACCACGATACGGGGCCGGAAGTATTGTGTGTACTGACGATGAAGGATGGGCAAGCGACGCTCCGGGCGTCGGTCGCGGCGCTGCTGCAGGAAATATTCCAGGCGGCGGAAGCAGGAATCGGCGCAGGAGATTCACTGGACAGGCGACTGGACTTGCTGTGGCGTGGCTTCGACGAATCCGGTGCTTATTTCGAACATCTCGTGATGCGCGTCGAGCCAGACGCCCCGGCTCATTCCCTGCAAGCCGCCGGCGGCAAAGCGATCGTCGAAGCTTTTGCACGCTGGAACATCTGCTTCACTGAAAACCGGAAAACTTCGCAGCAAAAGTTTGACCAACCACAGCAATCGGCAAACACTCCGCGGTAGCCGGCATGGAGCCGCGATCATGATGGTTTGATTGATGGAGGCTTGCGATGAAATATCTGGTTTGTGGATGCCTGTTGGTCTTTCCCCTGCTTGCACTGGCCGCCAAGGGCGAACGTTTTCCAGCCGAGGCACGTGCTGTCGCCGATGAGCCGGGTTATTCGGTCATCCAGCTCACCACGCATGCCGCAGACGATGCAGTGCTCTATTTCACCAACGAAGCATATTCACCCGCGGACAATCTGCTGGTATTCACCTCGAAGCGCAACGGCTACTGGAATCTCTATGGCATGGATCTCAGGACTTACGAGATTCTCCAGCTCACCGATTCGAGGCGCATCAACGGCACTGGAGCAGTGGTTGCCCCCGACGCACGCGAAGTGTTCTACAAGGAAGGCAGCCAGATCAAGGCGCTGAGCCTCGTCACCCTGGCTGAACGCGTGGTCACGGACCTGCCCAGGGGCTTCATCATTTCAGCCGCGGTGACCGCCTCACCGGATGGCAAGGTCGTTGCACTGTCACAAGTCGAAGACATCCCGATCACAACGAAAACGGATGTGATCTATTCGGACATGGACGAGCGCTTCGAGAAGCGGCCTTTCAGCCAGATCTACACAGGCAACGGTGATGGCAGCGACTGGCACATGGTTGCCGGGCAGAAAAAATGGATCAGCCATGTATTGCTCAGCCCGCAAGCGCCCTACACCCTGCTCTACTGCCATGAAGGCCGCTGGAACATGGTGGAGCAACGCATGTGGCTGATCAGCCGTGATGACAAAGGCAATCGCAAGCTGCGCGAGGAAGAGACGCCGACACTCTCCATCGGCCACGAGTATTTCTTCCCGGATGGCATGCATGTTGGCTACCACGGCAACTATGCTGCGCCAGACAAACGCAGCTTCATCGGCATAGCCGATATCCGTGATGGCTCATACAAGGAATACATCACGCCGGCCGGCAACACGCACACCCACGCCAATGCCGAAGGCACGCTGTTTGTGGGCGATGGCAGCCCGCGTGCGCCCTTCATCAACGTCTATGCCCTACGCGACGGCAAACTGGAAGGCGGCCCATTGTTCCGCCACGATGGCTCCTGGGCGAAACAGGAATGGCATCCACACCCCCGCTTCCTGCCGGATGGCCGGCAGATCGTGTTCACCAGCAATCGTGGCGGCGACGGCAATGTCTACCTGTTGAAGCTGAAGTAAGCGCGGCACTCACGCAGCCTTTGTCCGGGATATCCAGAGAAATTCAGCACAAGGATTCGCTCATGCAGCCCCTGTCTCTTCCGGCACTCCTGAGTCTGGTACTTGTAGCCTGTGCTACCACGCCGCCCACGCAACCGGCTGCGGCACGGCCAGGCAATCTGCACTTGGACACGGTCGAAGTGAGTGTGAAGCGACACCCCGACAGTGCGCCGACGCGTCAGGCCACGCGGGTGCTGCCGGCAGCGCTCATCGCACAACAGCCTGCCGATCCGGTCGATGTCTGGGGTGGCACGTTGACCGCGCCTGTACAGGCTGCCACGGGATTTTTCCAGGTCCGTAAACTCGGTAAGCGCTGGTGGCTGATCGACCCGGCCGGGCAGCCCTTCATCCATGCCGCCGTGGCGGATACGCGCCCGGCGCCTTCACCCGCTGCGAAAGCCGCGTTTGCGCAGCAGTGGCCCTCCACCGAAGACTGGGCGACACAAACCGCAAGCTGGCTGCGCGACCAGGGCTTCAACGGGGTCGGCGCATGGTCCGACACCGGAGCGTTGGGGCGCGCCAGTCTGCGTGTGCCGCAAACACGGATCGTGAATTTCATGAGCGATTACGCCAAATCGCTGGGCCGCACGCACGTGGTGCCGGGCCACACGGGTTACCTCAACGATGCCATCCCGGTGTTCGACCCGGGCTTCGCCGCCTTCGCCACGCAGTACGCGCAGCGCTTGGTGCGTGAGGCGGACAATCCCGCAATCATCGGCTGGTTTTCCGACAATGAAATGCCGCTGGAAGAGCGCACGCTGGAGAACTTCCTGAAGCTGCCGGAGAGCGATCCGAACGGCCTCGCCGTGCGGCACTGGCTGGCCGAGCGCCAGAAGCGGCCGGTGCCCGAACGCAGCGCCATCACTCAGGCAGACCGCCAGGCCTGGGTCGGCTATGTCTATGAAACCTATGCCCGCATCGTGAGCAGCGCGATCCGTGAGGCTGACCCGCATCACCTCTACCTCGGTTCGCGCTTTCACGGCGGCGAACTGCGCAATCCGCAGGTCTTCGCGGCCGCCGGCAAGTATCTGGACGTCATCTCGATCAATTACTACCGGACATGGACGCCCGACCCGACGCTGATGCGCAACTGGGCCGAATGGTCCGGTCGGCCGGTGCTGATCACCGAGTGGTATGCCAAAGGCGAAGACAGCGGCCTGGCCAATACCACCGGGGCGGGCTGGGTGGTGCCGACGCAGACGGCGCGTGGCCAGTTCTACCAGCACTTTGCCCTGGGGCTGCTGGAAAGCGGCGTGGTGGTCGGCTGGCACTGGTTCAAGTATCTCGACAACGATCCGGAGGACCCGAATGCGGAGCCCTCCAACCGCGATGCCAACAAGGGTCTGCTGGACATCCGCTATCGGCCCTATGCCCCGCTGGTTGGCGCGGCCCGTGATTTCAACCTGCGCAAGTACGCCCTGGCCCATGCGCTGGACAGCACGGGAGACAGCGCAACCCGCTAGACACCGGACTTGAGCTGCTTGATGAAGGCACCGAGTCCCTGCGCCAGCCCGCTAATCAAGAGAATGCACGTCTGCCGCTTAACTGACTGGGCTTGGCTCTTTGGCAGGCTTTCTATTCTCAAAGAAGGCCATCCTGATAGCCTTCCTGTTCAAGCGCCCTTCACTTTGATCTTGCAAACGCTCAGGAGGCTATCCGATGATGAAACCCCAGACGCTGCGCCGGCTTGCCGGTAACTATGCCGTAGCGCGACTCGCGCCAGATTCGCCAATCCCTGCCTGGGCTGACGGCGAAGGCTTCGTGTCGATCAGCCGGACAGACGATGAATTGTCGATAGTCTGCCTTGCCATGCGGGTGCCCACCGGCACGCAGAGCTCGGGTCCATGGCAGTGCTTCAAGCTGCAAGGCCCCTTCGACTTCGACGAGTACGGGATCCTGCTTTCCATCGTGAATCCGCTATCTACGGCCGGACTCGGCGTCTTCGTGGTATCCAGCTACGACACCGACCATCTCTTGCTGCAGCACTCGGTGGCTGAACGAGGCATCGCATTGCTGCACGAGGCGGGACATCGCATCGTGTAATGGTGCCGGGCCCGGATCCAGATACGCTAGCCAACAAAAAGCCCGCAAGATCGCGGGCTTTTTTGCGTACAGCAGATGTGCGTCGCTTATTTCTTGTCGTCACCACCCGCCAGCAGCGGGATGCTGCCTTCGGATTGCTTGCCGAGGAGCCCCGTGCGGGTGTAGATGCCCAGCTTCTGGCGCGTATCCGAGATATCCAGATTGCGCATGGTGAGCTGGCCGATGCGGTCGGCCGGCGTGAAGGCGGCGTCTTCGACCTTCTCCATCGACAAGCGCTCGGGCGCATAGGTCAGGTTCGGGCTCTCGGTGTTCATGATCGAGTAGTCGTTGCCACGGCGCAGTTCCAGCGTGACTTCACCGGTGATGGCGCGGGCCACCCAGCGCTGGGCGGTTTCGCGCAGCATCAGGCATTGCGGGTCGAACCAGCGGCCCTGATACAGCAGGCGGCCGAGCTTCATGCCGTTCATGCGGTACTGCTCGATGGTGTCTTCGTTGTGGATGCCCGTCACCAGACGCTCGTAAGCGATGTGCAGCAGCGCCATGCCCGGGGCTTCGTAGATGCCGCGGCTCTTGGCTTCGATGATGCGGTTTTCGATCTGGTCGCACATGCCCAGACCATGACGACCGCCGATGAGGTTGGCTTCGTTGAACAGCTCGACTGCGTTGGCAAAGGTACGGCCGTTCAGTGCAACCGGCACACCTTCTTCGAAACGCACCGTCACGGTTTCGGACTTGACGACCACATCATCGCGCCAGAAAGCCACGCCCATGATCGGCTTGACGATCTGCATGCCGGCGTTCAGGAACTCCAGATCCTTGGCTTCGTGGGTGGCGCCGAGCATGTTGGAATCGGTCGAATAGGCCTTCTCGACGCTCATCTTGTAGTCGAAACCATTGGCGATGAGGTATTCGCTCATCTCCTTGCGGCCGCCCAGCTCATCGATGAACTGCTGATCCAGCCAGGGCTTATAGATCTTCAACGCCGGATTGGCGAGCAAGCCATAGCGGTAGAAGCGCTCGATATCGTTGCCCTTGTAGGTCGAACCATCGCCCCAGATGTTGACGCCGTCTTCCTTCATCGCCACGACCAGCGCGGTGCCGGTCACGGCACGGCCCAGCGGCGTGGTATTGAAATAGGTTGCGCCACCGCTCTTGATATGGAATGCCCCCGCCTGGATGGCGGCGATGCCTTCAGCCACCAGTTGCGGACGACAGTCGATCAGGCGAGCGATTTCGGCGCCATAGGCCTTGGCCTTGCGCGGGATCTCTTCGTAGTCGGATTCATCCGGCTGGCCGAGGTTGGCGGTGTAGGCACAGGGCACGGCACCCTTGCCACGCATCCAGTGAACAGCAGCACTGGTGTCGAGGCCACCGGAGAAGGCGATGCCGACGCGCTCGCCGGCGGGAATCTTTTGAAGAATGGTTGCGGTCACGTCAGACGTCTCGGGCAGGAAATCAAATGAAGGGGCGCATTGTAACGCGTCCCTGCCCTCTGCGTCTGGCAAGGCTTGCCGGAGCTACATGGAAAAAACGCACGCGGGGTTTCCGCGTGCGTCGGTCCGAAAGGAGCAATGAATCACTCCGTGATGTCGGGTGTCACTCGCGCTCGAAAGCACCCAGATCAGGCGCGGCACCCTGATAAGGCAGGCCTGCACTCACACCGGCATTAATCAACTTGCTGCCGGCAGCAAGGCGGAACAGGCTGTTGGTCGGCAAGGAGCCATCGGCATTCCGTGCCTGCGTCGCCAGGTTTGTGTCCAGGCTGACGAAATCACTGCTACTGACAGCCAGCCCGTTCCAGGTGTTGTTCGTCGACGTGGCATTGGCGATGCTGTCCGCGGTTTTGCCTGACAGGGAAATATTATTGTGGAAGACGTTCTTCTCGCCGTCAGTCAGTGCACCACCAAAGCCATAGTTGATCCCGTTGCTGTAGGAGGTGTTGTTGATCACGGTCACGCCACCGACATTGTTGTTCTGGTCGAAGCCCTTGCCAGGATGACCAAACGACACCGATTGGGTGATGCGGTTGCGTTCCAGCTTGCTGTTGCCCCCAAGCTTGAAGCCATTGCCGTTGCCGGCAAAGTTGCTGTTGTCCCAGTAGTCGATGCCGTTGCGGAAGGTCCAGCTCTTCTCGATAGTCACCGCTTCAGGGCTATCGTAGGTATCGAAACCGTCATCCGAATTTTCCCAGGCACGGCAACCATAGAAGAAGTTGCCCGCCCCCTGGGTTTGCTTGGAGGCAAAACCATCCGCCATGCTGCCATTCTTCTTCGGATCGTAGTTACGGTAGGCGTCCGTATTGATCACTTTCGTGTAAGCGCCGCCCTTGTTGATTTCCAGCCCGGAATTACGGTTGTTGTAGAAGGCGCAATTCTCGAAGGTGTTGTACTTGCCAGTGACATAAGTACCCTGATAGCCCGCACGAGTAACCGAGATACCCTTGAAGTACCAGTAACTACCCGTCAGAAAGAATCCGTAGGAATCCTGCATCCAGGTCTTGTCGGGGAAGGAAAAGTCAATCACGGCCTTGCCACAGTTGGCTGCCACCAGATAGATCCTGGCATTGGCGCTTCCAACCTGCGACAGGGTGATGGTGTTCTTGGCTCCGGCGGTGTAAGGCACCGTATAGGTACCCGGCTGCAGGAGAACCATCTGACCGGCACTGACTTTGGAAAGCGCAGCAGTCAGACTCATCGATGCGGAAAAACTGGTACCTGCTCCCGTGGCGGCACCGCCCGGCGTGACGTAATAAACCTTCGAAGCCGTGAGGTTGCTGGTTTCGGTACCGCAGCCCGTCACATACGAATCTCCCCCGGAAGACGAGCTGCTGGAGCTGGATGAAGAACTGCTCGACGACGAGCTGGACGAACTGCTGGAGCTTGATGACGAACTGCTTGAACTGGATGAGCTGCTGCTGACCACCGGCCCCACGGAACACCATGCAGACGTCGTGAAGCTGTTGGTCGGAAACGCAGACAGCGAACAGGTGAAATTACCGGTCAGGTTGGCATAAACGAAACTGCCCGCCTTGCCCAACGCCACCTTGTGGGTACCCGTCATGCTGCAGCTACTACCTACCCGCGCACATTTGGTGTAACCGGATGGATAGTCAGTAGCAGCCTGGACATTGGCTACCAGCAATACGGCGACCAGCCCTCCCAGAATCTTGTGAATCATTTGTATTGTCTCCAAATGTTGTTATGGACGCAGGATTCTTCCCCTGCTTTCTTCATGCCTGTGGTGCGCTACGCCAGTTCTTATAAAGAAAACTTCCTGAACAAAGGCGAATTCTCGTGAAAGTAGGGTCTTGAGCGGAACGGGTCAAGATAATTCCTTACAACTTTCACCTTCCCTCCCGGCAAGTAGGCAGAAAACCCACAGCCAGCAGCGCTGCGGGAAAGACGGAAGCGCCAAAGCAGATCTTCGACCAAGACAGGAAGCTCGACGCAAGCTTCGATCCGTTCCAGTACCCCCGAGCCAACGCAGGCCATGAAAATGCACCAGAAGGCCGACATGCCAAACTCTTCGACATTGGCGAAAGCGTGCCAAAGACCCGGATCACGCACGCAAAGTATCCGCCCAAGAATTGAAACACCTGCATTCCATTTCTGCAATTTTTGCTTCGATTTCCCCATAAACCTACGGCTTTTTGCCATGGCACAGCCTTTGCAATAAGGCCAAGGACTGGTCACAGGCTTGTTTCTGACCGTTTCACAAACGGCCATGGACACACATCGCATGTGCTCACCTTGTTACAGCAGTTTCTGACTCAGAGAAAAACATGACATCAAAATTTTATCCTGTTGAATCCCTTATCCATCTGGCCGAAGAATTGTTCATTGCCGCAGGCATGGAAGACGAAAAAGCCATGTGTGTCGCCAGGCTTCTGGTAACCGGAGATATGCTGGGACAGCGCACACACGGCATCGCTCTGTGTCCGCAATACATTGAACAAATCGATAAAGGACTGATGAGCCCACGTGGCGAACCGGAGGTTGTACGTGATTCCGGAGCCGTGATTGTATGGGATGGCAACTACCTTCCCGGTCCTTGGCTGGTGAGTCATGCACTGGAAGTTGCCGCAGAGCGGGTTGCCGCCCAGGGAGTCGTAACCTGTGTAATCCGTCGCAGCCACCATATCGCATGCCTCACTTCGCTGATCAAACAAGCTACCGACAAGGGGCTCATCGCCATTCTGGCTTCCTCTGACCCGGCCTTTGGTTTCATTGCGCCGTATGGTGGTAAGGAACCCTTGCTGACGCCCAATCCGATTGCAATGGGCTATCCGGATTCGCGAGCGCCTGTGTGGATCGACGCGAGCACCTCGATCACCACTGTCGGGATGGCCCGTCAGAAATCCGCAGCCGACACGCCATTCGCGCATCCGTGGCTGATGGATGTCGATGGCAACCCGACAACCGATCCACACGTACTGGATCCCGGTGCACGTGGAACCCTGCTACTTGTGGGCGGTCGCGAATACGGCCACAAAGGCTTCGGCTTGTCGCTGATCGTCGAAGTATTGACTCAGGGGCTCGCCGGCTTTGGTCGACAGGATTCGGAAGCACGCTGGGGTGCCAACATCTTTCTGCAAGTCCTGGATCCTGCTGCGTTTGCGGGCCGCGAAGCTTTTCTGCGCCAGATGGACTACCTCACCGACCGTTGCCACGCCAACGCCCCCATTGATCCTCAACATCCTGTACGCATGCCTGGCGAAATGGAACAGCGCCGCATCCAGGCGGCTAACGAGTCTGGTGTAGAACTATCACCTGCCGCACAGGAAGCACTACGTGCAACTTGCGCCAGATTCGGTGTTGCCATGCCCGCAGCACACCCTGCCAGCAAGGCCTAGTCATGATCAGCGGTCACATCAGTTGCCTGGAAAAGGGACGTATCGAACTTCCCAAGACGATATTCAGCGCTTTGCAGACACTCAGGGAGTTGGATTTTTCCATGCTCGAGGACGGCGTCATCGCCACCCCGCACACCGACATGAAATTCACGCTGTTCCATGCACGAACAATGCTTGCCAGCGATAACAAACCGGAGACTCACTCTCTCAACATCGATATTCACTACCTCATATCAGGGGCTGAATCCCAGGGTTATCAACCACTGTCGGAACACCTTCGAGTAATGAAATGCGATGATAGTCAAGACATTCGGTTCTACGAAAATCAACCACATCGTCAATCCATGATCACTCTCGGCGCAGGAGGGTTTTCTGTCTATTTCCCTTGGGACGTACACATGCCGCTTTGTGCTGTAGGTCTACCGGATGAGGTCCGAAAGGTTGTAGTCAAGGTTCCCGTTCATCTCTTTTGACATATCAAGGCAATGCGCAGTGCTCCCTTTTTCAGCAAACCGCGCATTGCCCTGTAGTACAGCCATACCTCATTTATCAAGAACAAACAGGTTTGAAAAACCGGTGATTCAAAGGAGAAGATTGGAATGGTTTCAAAATTATTGGTGAAAGGGCTCGAATGGCTACTGATAGCCATTCTTGGCCTGATGGTGATTCTGGTGTTCGGCAATGTCGTGCTGCGTTACGGGTTCAACTCGGGCATTACGTTCTCGGAAGAGGTCTCGCGTTTCCTGTTTGTCTGGATGGTGTTTTTGGGGTCTGTGCTGATGCTGCGCGACAACGGTCACCTTGGCGTGCATACCTTCACGTCAATCCTGCCTTTGTGGGGTAAAAAAA
>JAGTRY010000176.1 GCA_018262235.1 Pseudomonadota bacterium | reverse complement strand
CGGCAACTGGCCGTAGAGCGCACTCACGAATTGCGCTGCCGACATCGGAGTGCCGTCCGGGTGCCAGAAGCTCGTCGCCATCATGTGCTGGATCTGGCGCTCCTTGCCGTCCGCCAGCTTCACCTTGGCCTTCTGTCTCCTCTGACACACACACGGGCGCTGGCCGCATTCGTGGCAAGGCTCCTTAGGGCATGTGCAGGGCTGATTGCCGCACACATAACAGGGCGGCGGCGGCTCCTTGAAGCACACGCAGGGCGAACGCTGGCACTTCGTGCAAACATCAGGCTCCAGCGGCTCACCATCCCACTCCGGGTCGCTGAAATGGTGGTGTGCCTTTACGAAGTCGTAGATCGTGAAGTAGTCCTTGCCATCGTAGAGCCGGGTGCCGCGCCCGATGATCTGCTTGAACTCGATCATCGAGTTCACCGGCCGCATCAGCACGATGTTGCGCACGTTGCGCGCATCCACTCCGGTCGACAGCTTCTGCGAAGTCGTCAGGATGGTCGGGATGGTTTTCTCGTTGTCCTGAAAGTCGCGCAGCCACTGCTCACCCAGCCCGCCATCCTCGGCCGTCACGCGCTGGCAGTAGTTCGGGTCGGTGCTCCGCTTGGTCTGGTTGATCAGATCGCGCACCGCCAGCGCATGGGTCTGCGTGGCGCAGAAAACGATGGTCTTCTCGCGCTGGTCGATCTCGTTCATGAAGATCTCGACACGCTTCTTCTCGCGCGCCTTGATTTCGATGATCTTGTTGAAATCCTTCTCTTCGTAGCGCTTGCCCGCCTCAATCTCACCCTCCACCACGGTGTCGTCCGAGGTGAACACATAGTCATCCAGCGTGGTCGCAATCTGCTTGAGGCGGAAGGGCGTCAGGAAGCCATCGTTGATGCCGTCCTTGAGCGAATAGATGAACACCGGCTCGCCAAAGTAGGCATAGGTGTCGGCGTTGTCTTTCCGCTTTGGCGTGGCGGTCAGGCCCAACTGCACGGCCGGCGAAAAGTACTCAAGAATGCTGCGCCAGTTGCTCTCGTCGTTCGCGCCACCCCGGTGGCACTCGTCGATGATGATGACGTCGAAGAAGTCAGCCGGGTATTCGCCGAAGTAGGGCGTGTCACCCGGCCCGCTCATGAAGGTCTGGAAGATCGTGAAGAAGATGCTGCCGTTCTTCGGGACCTTGCCCTTCTTCTTGATGTCGTCCGGCGCGATGCGCACCAGTGCATCTTCGGCAAAGGCTGAAAACGAATTGAAAGCCTGATTCGCCAGAATGTTGCGGTCTGCCAGGAATAGGATGCGTGGCCGGCGCGTGGGCTCGCCCGCGGTTTTCCAATCGCTCAGATTCCAGCGGCTGTGAAACAGCTTCCAAGCTAGCTGAAAGGCGATGAAGGTCTTGCCCGTGCCGGTCGCCAGCGTCAGCAGGATGCGATCGCGCCCCTCTGCCAGCGCCGCCAGCACGCGCTCGATGGCGATGTCCTGATAGTAACGGCCCTGCCAGTAACCGCCCTTGTCCTCGAAGGGCACGGCGGCAAAGCGGTCGCGCCAGGCATTCTCGGTGGCAAAAGTCGCTTGCCACAAGGCTTCTGGCGTCGGGAACGCCGGCAGTTCCCCTTCCGCGCCGGTCTGCATGTCGATGCCGTAGATGCCCTGGCCGTTAGTGGCGTAGGTGTAGCGGAGCGAGAGTTTCTGCGCGTAATCCTTGGCCTGGCCCACGCCCTCCGTCAGCGCCTTGTCCCAAGCCTTCGCCTCCACCGCCGCCAGCTTGGTGTTGCGGTACTCCAGCACATAGTCCGCCGTCAGCGCCTTGCCGCGTTTGCCCGCGCCCTTGATGCGTCCCAGCGTGATCGGGTACTCGCGGCGGATGCGGCTGCCTTCGACCACGCCCCAACCCGCTGCGGCCAGCGCGGGGTCGATGTGTTCGGCTCGGGTTTCGGCTTCGTTCATTTCGGCCCGTCCTTCTTGATCGCTTTCACCACCTTGCCCGGCGGCAGGAAGTTTTCGCCAGTCACAACCGATTTGCCCGTTTTTGCCTCCAGCGCCGTGCGCGCCTGCTTGGCAATCGCCCCGCCTTTTTTGGCTGCCTTGCTGTTCTCGGTCATGCCGGTCGCTTCATCGGCTTCGGCGATCTGGCGGGTGGAAAGCTCGGCCAGCGCGGTGAAGATCAGTTCCGCCTCGCTCATGTGATCGCGCAGATTATGGTCTTGCAGACCCTTCAGCGTTTTATGCGCTTTCACGCTCACGCCCGCCCATTCCTGATGGATCAGGTTGGTGAGGATCGCGAATTCCTCTCCTTGCTTGATGTCGTGATTCGCCCAGTAATCGGTCAGTTTGTTGCGCGTTTCCTGCCCGGTCATACGCTGAGCGATCCACTTCTCGCTGCGCCCGTGCTTCTGCCAAGTCTCGCGCGCCCGGTTCAGCGATAAGCTGGGGTCGGCCATTTCCTGCATGCGCTCGTAACCCACCTTCGCCAACCACAGCTTGATCGGCTCCGCCTTCGGGCTGGGCACGGACTGCACTAGCCGCAGCAGGGTTTGGGCGGTGGCCATATCGGTCAAGCGTTGTTTGCCATCGGCTGCAGCCAATTTCAACTGGTAACAGTTTGATACCAGTTCACTGCCTTCTTTCGCCAAGCGCCCCTTCAAGACCTTCCAATACTTTCTGGCCCCCTGATAATCCGGCTGTTGAGTCAGCACCTGAATAATATCGATGACCGAGAAAGACCAGGTTTCAGCGGTCTCGTCATACACGCGGCGGATGGATTGGTTCTCGAATTCAGCGGGCAGGATTTTCATGCTTGCTCCATCGTGTTCAATTCAGCAATCAAACTTGGCTTCGTTCATCACAGCACCTCAAACCAAGCCTTGATCTTCAAGGCCATCAGCTTCCTGCGCTCTTCCAGAAACTCGCTGAAATCTTTGATCTCGCCGTCGAGCATGGATTCGGGGATGCAGTTCATGCGCAGGTTTTCACGCATGGTTGCTTCGTCGGTGATACCGCCATACTTCAAGGCCCCGCCTTTGCACTGCGCAGCCAGTTCCGCGAAATAGACTTCCGGCGCCGTGGCGCTGATTGCGATATTGATCTCGCTTTGCGCCACCACGTAGTTGGCGATCTGGTTGTAAGTGCTGGCAGTCAGGCCTTTTCCCTTGAGGTGCTGACGCGGATAGACGTGATGGATGTCCGAGCGATTTAGCAGGAGGTCGGTCACGGTGATATTGGTTGAGAGGAAGCCCTTGTCGCCCAACTTGCCTTGTGCCGCCTTGTAGCAAAGAAAGTACGGGCTTTTGATCGACGAGGTCGCCATGAACTGCGGCAGCATGCCGGTCCAAAAGCTTTCTGGAAGCTCGGTCGGAATGACTGTTTCCACAAATGTCTTCACGCCCTGGCTTTCGATTTGGCGAATGTCAAAGTCGAAACTGGATTCTGGCGATGCACTGTAGCGCCCACGCAGCACCGACATGGCAAACCAGCGCCGCACCAGTTGCTCCAACTCAGCGGCGGGGACACCTTCTTTGCGGCCACGCAGGTACAGGATGTAGGCGAAATTCACCACATTCTGGCTACTGATCATGTCACTGATGATGAAGCCCGCCGAGCGCAGGATCATCGTGATGCGTTTGAAGTGCGTTTCGTTGATAAAGGCATGGATGCCATTCTTCAACTTGGCGAAAGACGCCTCGGCAATCGCATCTTCGAATTGCTTGGTCTCAAAATTCCGGCCAGACAGCAATGCCACCAGATCCTGCAACTT
>JAGTRY010000095.1 GCA_018262235.1 Pseudomonadota bacterium | reverse complement strand
TCTCCCACCGTGATCGGATCGTTGTCCCCGCGCAGCACGGCGTTGAACCAGATGCTTACACGCTTGCCCAGCGAAACCTTGCCGATCACCCGCGCGTCTTCCGCGACCCAAACCCCTTCGCCCAATACAGGCACCCGATCACCCAGCGCGTAGATCGCCATCCCGAAACCACCTTTGACGTGCATGAAATGCTGCGGCCCGCAGCGAGCCTCAATCATAACAGCCGATGTTCGGGTGACCCAAAAGCCGCCTCAGAAGAACTTGATCCTGCCGTGTCACGGCATGGTGGCTGACAAAAAACGGCACTTTCCGAGGCGATAGAAGTCGGGTACCTGTCTGATAAAAGGATTGGATTTTGTCAGGCTGTTGTTTTTATTGGGTTTTGTTTGTCGTGACGAACGGTATTAGTCGCTGGCACACCACTGGCTCTATTGAAGCCAGCGGAAACTTCCGTTTTTTCCTCAGGAGATGACTCATGAAACGTGTTCAACAAGGCTTTACCCTGATCGAATTGATGATCGTTGTAGCGATCATCGGCATTCTGGCTGCCGTCGCAATTCCGCAATATCAAGACTATGTGATTCGTGCCAAGCTGTCTAAAGTAGCGACTTACGCCGATCCAATCAAAACGGCAGTTGCCGTTGTGGCGCAAGAGCAGGGTGTAGGGTCTGGTGGCACCATTGCTCTGGGCGGTACTGATGCATGGAGCACAATTGGTTTAAGTGGTACACCGTCGGATACTAGTGAAGTTAAGTTGCCAACCATGTCTGCTGCCGGTGCTATTACTTTGACAATGCAGAAGATTGGTACCGGGATTGATGGTACAACGGTTACCTTCACTCCGGTGGTGGGGAATTCTTCATTGACTTGGACTGTGACCTGCTCAGGCTATAGCGCTGCATCAACATCAGTCAAAGCGAATCTGACCAAGATTTTAACTTGCGCTTCGTAAAATATTCCAGTAATCCATTCTGTTTTAGGCTGATGACTGGGAGTGCAGTTTACTGCTCTGGTAGATAGCTCCTCAATAGACGCCCGATGAACTTTATCGGGCGTTTTTGTTTATAAGACATCATGGGAAGCCCAATGTTATCGCACTCGATGATCATAATGGAGCATTCCCGTTCGTATGTCGTCACTTGGCGCACCATCAGCGGGCGTCCATGCCTCCACCGAATCATGCGTGCCACTCTGCCGAGCTTCATGCAATGCTTGCGACACAGTTCAGGCTCCGGTGGTGTGCTGCCTTCTGCACGCTTGAATTTGGCTATCAGTGTAACGAGAGGTCTTCCTGAAACAACAGGCCCTGGTAACTCGCGGATGACGATGCAGTCCTGCCTCCTATTTTTTGTAGATAGGTTTTTGGGGCAAAAAAAGTGTTGCGGCTTGATAGCCTAGCTCTGAGCTTTTTTCGAATGCTGTGTGTGCTTCTTGTGAGTTTCCTAGGGTTTTCTGTGTCAATCCGATAGCAAAAAATGTTTCTGCGTCGTTGGGGGAAATAGTCAGTTCATGGCTAAAATCAGATAGGGCTTTTTCATAATTTTTATTTGAATAAAATGCATAACCTCGCTGCTTGTGAAGCTTGGCGAGATTGGGTTGTTTGTCTATGGCAATCGAAAAATTTTGAATGGCTTTCTCGAAGTTGTGATCTTTGAGTTGGTTTAATGCGATGTTGTAATAAATCCTCTCGCTGCCCGGAAGATCTGTTGAAGTCAATTTTTTTTCAGCATCTTCCCAAGCTGATTTTGATGTATGCATGCTTTCTAGGCGATCTTGTGATGCTATAAATAGAAAAGCAGCTGCAGTCAATGCAATCGGGATATGGTGTTTTTTTATTGGAAGTATGGCGAGTATTGCTGCCAGACTGATAGCAATTCCTGGTGCCCAGAGGTAGCTGCGGTATAGCACAAAAGGCTCTTGTAGGCGTTGTCCTGAAAACTCAGTCAGATACATGAGCGCCATGTAAAGCATACCCAAGCCAACTGCTTTACTCCATGTGCCACGCCATAGGATAAGAAGAGCAGAAACCGTGAAAGCTATAAAAGCACCAATTTTTATACACATCATTGAAAGCTTGGCTTCGCTCAAAAAATCGATACGGATATCGATGGACATCGTATTGGGATTGGGTAGAAGCCATGCGGTGAGGTAATGAAAAAAAAGTCCTGCTTCTTGTGTGATGCTCAAAAACCAGTGAAATGAACTTGGTTTGATAAATCCCAATGAGTTTGCGAGCGTTAAAATTTTAGGGTCTGCTGTGATGGTTGCTGCCGAATTTTCGCCGAGGGGCTCATAGGCTCCTATCAGACCTTTCATGCGAAGGATGATGTAAGTGCCTGATAACGCACATGGGATGGCAAAGGTGAGGGCATTTGCCATAAATTTTCGGCGTGGTGCCGGATAGAGCAGGATGCATGGCAGAATGGCCGCTGGTAGCATAATGGCATGCTCTTTCGAAAAGACTGCCAAGGTGTAGAAAACCGCCGCTGTGATGGAATCAGAGATGGCTCCACGATTTAGACCACGCAGGAAAAAATAGAAGGCCAGGAGTGAAAATAAGGTGGCTATCAGGATGGTTCTTTGCGCAAGATAGGCAGCTCCGTAGGTAGCTGCTGGATGTAGGGCGAAAAATAAAGAGGCGGTCAAACTGATGAACATTTGATCGTGGCGTGGAGCGTATTTTCCCCAAGCGGGAAGTTCCTGCAGGATGCGAAATATTAGAACGCTATTGAGTATGTGTAGAACGAGGCTGATGCAGCGATGAATTTCTATGCTGTGCCAGATGGTTTCGACAAAACCGAGCGTGAACAATGGAAACGTGCGTGGTGATCCATTGAATGGAGTCAGGGCGTAGTCGTAGATGGACGGGTTGCCATTAAAAATATTGTAATCATCAAAAATCAGTGCGTTGCTGAGGTATGGGTAATAAAGAAAGAAAGTAGGGATGATCAAAATAAAAATGGGAAGTAGAATTTTTGGCCGTTTTGTGTGAAAAATATAATTCTGTAATGAATGAAATTTTTCGAAATTCATGGCTTTTCCTGTTTGATTTTCTTGCTCATGAAGCTTGGCAAGTGTGGTTTGTTTTGTGGAGCGTGATGAGTGTGGTTGCTTATGGCTCTGAAATTCAGAAGTTTTCGATGTTGCACATCAATACAGAATTTGGCTGACGATGACCCTCTATCCATCGTTCAAGGTTATTCTTGTAAAAGCAATATTCTAGATCGTGTTAATCGATGAACCTCAAGCCTTTTTCATGTTTATCTCCGGCAATCCTTTTTGTCGGTCTGGCCCTGTCCTCTCTGATCAATATCCATCCCAATCCCCAGACCGTGGTGTATGCCGAGTGGGCGCTGGCGCTGGCGGCTGTGCTGGGGTTTGCCGGATGGGCGAGTCAGGCCGAGCCGCTTGAGTTTCGCCTGGGAACGCCCGTTTGGTTGATCCTGCTGCTGATTGTGGCGTGCCTTGCCTGGCAGGCGCGGGTGCCGGGGCTGGGGTATGTTGCCTATCTGGGTTTGTTTTTGCTGTGCTATGTGCAGGGGGCGAGCCTGCGATTTGGGGCGCTGGCGGATGCAGTGGCGGGGGGCTTGCTGGCGTGTGCGGTGCTGCAATCTCTGGCCGGAGTGGCCCAGTTGGCGAACTGGAGCTTCGGCGGGCTGGTGATGGGGAAAATCTATCTGCAGGCCTTCGGGAACATCGGGCAGGCGAATCATTACGCGAATCTGGTGTTTCTTGGCCTGGCGTCTCTGTGTTTCCTGTATGCGCGGGGCTGGCTGGCGGGGTGGGCCATGAGTGCGGTGGCTGCGTGGCTGGCATTGGCCGCAGCGGCTTCGGCCTCGCGCGGAACTTTGCTGTACACCGCTGCGTTTGCGGTGCTGGGCGGCTTGAGTGCGTGGCGCGGGGATGAGGCCGGGCGGCGGATCGGGCGGGCTTTGTTGTGGGTGACAATCTGTTCGGTACTGGCACAGTTGCTGGTGACTTATGGCCATATCCTGAACGCCTTTGGCGTGACCTCTGCGCTGGACCGGGCTGGGGACGCCGGCTCGAACGGGCAGCGCCTGTACAACTGGACGGCGGCCTGGCAGGCGATCCAGGCGCATCCCTGGGTCGGTCAGGGGCCGGCGACGTTCTACAAGGCATCCATCGATGCGATGTTTACCACGCCACCGGCGCGCTTTCCGAAATTTGCCGAGCATGCCCATAACCTGCCTTTGAACATGGGGGCGGAATTGGGGATGCCGCTCATGGTGTTGGTGATGGGCGGCTTGCTCTGGTGGTATTTGCGGCATCTCGTGGCCAAACCGGGTGCCGTGCGGATCTGGGCGCTGGCCTGTGTGGGCGTGGTGGGTCTGCACAGCATGGTGGAATATCCGCTGTGGTACACCTATTTTCTGGTGCCGGTGGGCCTGGCGATGGGGCTCGCGGATGCCGAGGATCAACATCTGCCGGTGTTGCGTTTGCCGCGCGCACTGGGGGTGAGTCTGGCGGTGCTGGCTCTGGGCGTGCTGGTCTGGGTGGGACATGACTGGCTGGCGGTCCGCTCGGCGTATTCGACGCTGGCCGCCGAAGAGCCCCGGCCAAGTCTGGCGACGCGTGAGATTGCGCGGGCCGAGCTGGCAAAGGTGTCGCGTTATTCGGTCTTTGCCCTGCATGCTGAAACCCTGCGCTTGCAGAGCTGGCATCCGGATGAGGGGGGCGCTGCACAGATGGCGGATCGTTGCGATGCGCACTGGCAGTACAAACCGGGCTGGTATCTGATGATGCGCTGTGGTGAAGCGTATGCGCAGGCTGAGCGCGGGCCGGCGCTCAAACGGCTGGTGGTGGCTTTGTGCGATGGTTTCCCGGCTTACCGCGCATCCCTGAATGATTGGGCGGGCGACTACGATGCAGCGGCCAGGCAAGGTTTGCGGATCGGCGGACGCGCTTGCCTGAGATAGGCAGGATGCGGATTGCCTCAAACCGTTTGCTGGCGTGGAGGACGTATACTGCGGCTTCCCTGGATTCTTGATCTTCCTGATGCAGCAGACAAAGTACCGCAGCGGCTTGTCTTCTTTGCGCATGGCCTTGGCGCGCCGCGCATTCGGGTGGATTCTGCGCGGGCGCAACGCGCAGGCGCTGCCGCCGCACATGGTGCCGCTGGGGGATGAAGTTTCAAGCGAAATGATTGTGGCAGGGCTGCATGAAGGCGCTTTGCTGGAGTCGCTGTTCGATGTTTTCCTCCAAGACCGGCAGAAGCGGTTCCAGACGCAGATCGCGCTGGATGTGGGGGCGAACATCGGCAACCACGCCTTGTTCTTCTCGCGCCATTTCAAGTCGGTCATTGCAGTGGAACCGAATCCGCGCACATTGCATGTGCTGCGTGCCAACGTGGCGCTGAGCGGGGCACCGATCCATGTTCTACCTCTGGGCTTTGCTGATCGGGATGCCCGGCTGGAATTTTTGTCGAACACGCATGGCAATCTCGGGGCTTCCGGGTTTGTGTTTGCGGGTGGGCCGACAACGCTTGCGACCGGCGAACGGATCGAGTGCCCCGTACGGCGCGGTGACGAAGTGCTGCGCGAAGGCGGATTCACGGGTATCGGGTTGATCAAGCTGGACGTGGAAGGGGCGGAACTGGCTGCTTTGCGCGGGCTCACGGAAACCTTGCGCAGCGAACAGCCGCTGGTGTTGTTCGAGTGTTTGCAAAGTGATGGCCCCGAGGGGGGCGGAGCGATTTTTGAATTCCTGCGTGCGCAGGGCTACGCGCAGTTCTTCGCGGTCGAAAGCTCGGTGGGCAGCGTACGGCCTTCGCTGTGGTCCTGGCTGAAGCGGCTGTGGCAAGGGGAAATCGTGCGTTTGCGCCCGCTTGCCCGGCCTGAATCCGGACAGGCATATTTGATGATTCTTGCCCTGCCGGCAGGGCAGACACCTGCCGCATGAAAATTCTCGTCGTGATTCCGCTGGTCTATGGTGGGGGTGCCGAGCAGGTGGCCGCCGTGTTGTCGCGCGAATGGGCACGTGAGCACGAGTTGCGGGTGCTCGCTTACCACGTCGGCGCAGACCAGCTGGATTTCGGTGTGGCGGTCGAGAATCTTGCCATGCCGGCGCAGTCCGGCTTCTGGTCTCGCGTGAAGATGGCCTGGCGGCGCGTGGTGGCAGTACGCCGGGTCGTCCGTGATTTTTCGCCGGATGTGGTGATGGCTTTCATGGACGAGGCTGGCATGGTCTGCGCGTTGGCCGGACACCGCGATGGCTGGCTTGGACGCCTGGTGGTAAGCGTGCATCACAACCCGCAATGGCTGGGACGCGGGCGGCGCCTGCTGCTGGCCTTGTTCTATCGCCTGCCGGCAGTAGTGGTAGCCGTCTCGCAAGGTGTGCACGATGAGCTGGCGGCTTCGCTGAAACTTCCCCGGAAATGTTTGACGCATATCCCGAATCCCCTGGTGTTGCGTGATGACGATGGTCTGGCCGAATCGCGAGCCCAGGTCGCACGTTTGCCGGAACGCTTCATCCTGTTTGTTGGCCGGCTGGATTGGCAGGCCAAGGGACTGGATGTGTTGCTGGAGGCCTATGCCGGCATGCCGGCGGGGCGTTTGCCGCTGGTCATCGTGGGCGATGGCAGCGGGCGGGCACAGCTCATGGCCGAGATTGCACAACGCGGCTTGCAGGGCGAAGTGTTCCCGGTGGGTTGGGCGCGGGATCCGCAGCCTTTCTATCGGCACGCCGCGCTGTTCGTGATGAGCTCCCGCTTCGAGGGCTGGTCAAATGTGCTGATGGAAGCCATGGGGCAGGGCTGTCTGGTGGTGGCGACGCGCTGCCCCTACGGTCCGCCGGAAATTCTTGGTCCTGACCTGCAGGATCTGCTGGTACCCGTGGCGGATGCCGCGGCTTTGAGCGTGGCGATGCAGCGGCAACTGGCGCTGGATAGTTCGGAGAAAGCCGCCTTGCAGGCACGCTTGCAAGCACGTGCCATGAGCTTTGCCGCACCGGCCGTGGCGCAGCGCTGGATTACGCTGGCCGCGCAATTATTGGAGACGCGGCGATGAGCCTGCGCACCTCGGCGGCCTATGTGGCGGTGCGCGTCGCAGCCGGTGCGCTGGCGATGGCGAGTCTGGCGTTGATCGTGCGCGGACTCGGGCCGGAACGCTATGGCCAGCTGACCCTGGGGCTGGCCGCGTCGGCCGTGGTGACCTTGATCCTGTTCTACCCGCTCAATGCGATGCTGGCGCGTTTTTATGGCGATGTCGCACTGCGTGCCCCTTTGCTGGCGCTGCTGCGTAGCGGCTTGCTGGGGATTGGCGTGGGGCTGATCGGGCTGGCCGGGCTGGCTGAGCTGCTGGGACTGAGTCCTTTGTCACGCGGTGTACTGCTGGCGGCGGCCGTCATGGCGCTGGCGCAAGGTCTGTTCGACTTTACCGGGCAGTGGCTGGCGGCTGCGCAGGCGAGCTGGCGCTATTCGTTGCAGTTTCTGGGCAAGGCTTTTCTGACTGTGTTGCTGGCCTGGCTGGTATTGCGCAGTGGGGGGGGCGCAGCGCTTGTGTTGCTGGCTATGGCGGGGGCCTTCCTGCTGGCTGCAGTGGGGAGTGGTGGCGGTGCATTGTGGCGGGGCCTGCCGGGGCGACAAAGCCTGGATTTGTTGCCGACGGTTGCCGGTTTTGCCGGGCCGCTGATGCTGACTTCCTTGCTGGCTTACCTGCTGCTGTGGGGCGACCGCTATCTTTTGCAGCAACTTGTGCCGCTGGCCGAACTGGGCCGCTACAGCGCGATTTCGGATCTCGCCCAGCAGACCCTGGGGCTGATCTTCAGCGGGCTGAGCACGGCCTGGTATCCGCGCATGGTGCTGGCCTGGGGGAGAGAAGACCGCATCGAGGCGCAACGTCTGTACAGCCGTTATGCCGCATTGGGGCTGGCGGTCGCCTTGCCGGTCGGGGTGGGCTTCGCATTGCTGGTGCCTGATGTGGTGCCGCTGATGTACGGTAGTGCTTTCACGCAACGCTCGCCTGAACTGATGCCTTTGATCACGGCGGCAGCGGTGGTGGCGGCCATCAAGGCGTATTACTGTGATCTGCCCCTGTTGCTGGCACGCCGCGTATGGCGGCATTCCGCAAGCATTGCGGGAGCGGCTGCGGCCTCGCTGCTGATCGCCTGGTGGATGATTCCGCGCCTGGGCATCGCCGGTGCAGCACTGGGCTTGTTGCTGGGGCAGGGCTTGGGCATTGTCTTGAGTCTGTGGGCAGGGCGGGGTGTGCTTCGGCACCATGTGCCTGCAAGCTTGCTGGGGTCTCCGCTGCTGGCAGTCGGCGTGATGGCACTGCCGCTTGTGTTGTGGCCTGCCGGTGGCTGGTTCGGTCTGGTATGCAAGGCCCTGATGGGGGGCTTGCTCTATGTTCTGGTGATGCTTCTGCTGGATTTTGATGGTGCACGGCGCCGTCTGCTGAATGGGTTTGCATGAAGATCGTTCTGTTTGCCAATACCGACTGGTTTCTCTACAACTTCAAGCTTTCGCTGGCGCAGGCTTTGCGCGCGCGTGGCGACGAGGTGATCCTGCTGAGCCCGCCCGGTGAATATGGCCCGCGACTGCACGCCCTGGGCTTTCGCTGGGAGCCCTTGCCGGTCTCGCGCAGCGGCGTGAATCCGCTTGCCGAACTGGTGGTGATCCGGCGCATTTCCGATTTGTATCGCGCATGGCAGCCGGATCTGGTGCATCACTTCACGATCAAGTGTGTGATCTACGGTTCGTTTGCTGCGCGTTGCGTGGGCGTGCGCGGCATCGTCAATTCGGTGACCGGACTGGGTTTTGCCTTGCTCGCCAATTCCTTCAAGGCGCGTCTGATCCGGCCGGTGGTGCTGGCGCTGTACCGGCTGGCGTTGCGTGGCACGCAGGTGATTTTCCAGAACGCCGATAATCGCGACACCCTGGCTGGCTATGGCGTGCTGGCGAAGAGTGGCGTGCAGGTGATCGCGGGCGATGGCATCGACACCACGCGTTTCGTGCCTGCTGCGCAGCCGCCGGATTCGCCGGTCGTGCTGATGATGGCACGCCTGCTGTATTCCAAAGGCGTGGCGGATTTCGTCGCGGCTGCGCGCGGGGTGCGCGAGCAGTTGCCGGAGGTGCGTTTCCTGCTGGCCGGTGCGCCCGACCCGGGCAACCCCGAGAGCGTCGATGAGTCCAGTCTGGCGGCCTGGCGTGCGACGGGAGATGTGGAATTTCTGGGGCAGCGTAGCGATGTGCTGGCGCTGAACCAGTCTGCCAGCGTCGTGGTGCTGGCGAGTACGCAAGGCGAGGGCATTCCGCGCGCATTGCTCGAAGGCGCGGCCTGCGGGGTGCCGATGGTGGCGACCGATGTGCCGGGCTGTCGTGATCTGGTGGTGGATGGGGTGACCGGGTTGCTGGTGTCGCCCGGTGCGCCGGCGCAACTCGCAGCAGCCTTGCTGCGCTTGCTGCGGGACGCAGCACTTCGCGCACAAATGGGTGCAGCGGCACGTGCCCGGGTCGAACAGACGTTCTCGGATCAGCAGGTGATTGCGCAGACCTGTGCGGTGTATCAATCAGCCTTGGGGATGCGGGCATGAGCGTGCTGTATTGCGTGGTGGCTTTCGTGACCAGTGCGGTGGCCTGTCTGTTGCTGGCGCACTGGGCGCCGGCACTGCATCTGGTGGATCTGCCCGATGCACGCAAACGTCATGGTGCGCCAGTGCCACTGGTGGGTGGCATTGCGGTGCTGCTGGGGCTTTTCCTGGCCGCACTGGTAGGTGGCCGCTTGGGCGCTTTGAGCGAGGTGGCGGCGCCGATGGCCTTGCTGTTCGTGGTCGGCCTGATCGACGATGCGCGCAATCTTTCGGCACGCCTCAAGCTGCTGGTGCAGATTTTTTCGGCCTGGTGGCTGGTTCATGACACAGGGGCCGCGCTGTATGCGATGCCGATCCCTTTCCTGACCGGTCACCTGGATCTGGGCATGGCGGCGATTCCGCTGACGATGCTGATGATTGTCGCCATTCTTAATGCCATCAACATGATCGATGGACTCGATGGACTGGCCGGTGGTTGTATCGCGATTGCAGCCGCTGCTTTGGGGCTGGCTGCGGCCCTGACTGCGCGTCACGATCTGGCCTTGATCGCCGCCTTGCTGTGTGGCGCTGTGCTGGGTTTTTTGCTGTGGAATGCACGCCTGCCCTGGCAAGCGCGTGCCCGGGTGTTTCTGGGGGACGCGGGGGCTTTGGCAATCGGCATGCTGTTGTGCTGGCTGGTTCTCAAGCTCTCGCTGACCTGGGTGCCGCAGCGGGTTCCCTTGACGGTGGCGTTGGCCCCGCTGGCCGTGCCGGTGATTGATCTGATCGTGGTGGCATTCTGGCGTGCTGCCGAAGGGCGCAATCCGATGCAGGCGGATCGTGGGCATTCGCATCATCTCTTGCTGGAGAAGGGTTTGCCGACGGCCAGCGCCGTACGCCTGATCTGGCTGGCAGATGCCTTGATTGCGGGAGCGACTTTTACGGCCTGGCTCCTCGGCGTTCAGGAAGGACGGCTGCTGGGTGTGCTGGTGCTCGGAGCCTTGGTGCATCTGGTGTGGTTTCGCTTGAGCTGGCTGGCGCTGCGGCGGCGGAGCGCGCCATGAGCCGGCGGGTGTTGTTCGTCACCACCGGGCTGGGGGTGGGCGGCGCTGAACGGGCTCTGGAACGCCTGGTGCCGCGGCTGCAGGCGCAAGGTTTGATCTGCGCGGTGGTCTCGCTGCGTGAGACGCAGGAGATCGGCGGGGCTTTGCGTGCGGCAGGGGTCGAGGTTTTTGAACTGGGCATGGCGCCATCACGCCCGAGTTTGCGTGGCCTGTGGCGCTTGTGGCGGGTGGTGCGCACATTCAAACCGGATGTCATCCAGGGCTGGATGTATCACGGCAATCTCGCCGCGCAATTCGCTCGGCTGGCTGCTCCCCATGCGCGTGTCGTCCTGGGTATTCACCAGACGCTGGCACGACTGGAGCTGGAGGGGCGCGCAACGCGCGCGGTGATCCGGCTGGATGCGTTGCTGTCGGGGTTTGCCGCGAAGATCCTGTACGTGGCACAGGCCGCCGTGGCGCAGCATCAGGCGGCGGGTTATGCCGCGCGTGCCGTGGTATTGCCCAACGGGGTCGATACCGATCTGTACCGGCCCGATGCGGTAGCTCGAACAGCCACGCGGGCGATGCTTGGCATCCCGGATGCCATGGTACTGGTCGGCATGGTCGGGCGTCTGCATCCGGCCAAGAATCACGCGGGTTTTTTGCGCGCGGCAGCACTTGCGGCCCAGACATGTCCCGCGCTGCATTTCGTGCTGATCGGACTTGGTGTGACGGCACAGGCGCCGGAGCTGGCTCCGTTGCTGGCCGAACCGGCGCTGGCCGGGCGTGTCAGTCTGCTGGGGGCGCGTGACGATGTGCCGCGCCTCATGCCGGGGCTGGATCTGTATGTGTTGAGTTCCATCCAGGAGGCTTTGCCCAATGTGGTCGCCGAGGCGATGAGTTGTGGTGTGCCCTGCGTGGTGACCGACGTGGGCGATGCGGCATGGATGGTCGCGGATACAGGTTGGGTGGTCGCACCGGAGGATGATGAAGCGCTGGCGGAGGCTATCGAGCGCGCGGTTGCTGAAGGCGCATCCGGTCTGGCTGTGCGGGGTAGCGCTGCGAGGAGTCGCGCCCGGAGCTTGTTTGCGGTGGATGTCGTGACAGCCCGTTACGCGGCTTTGTATCAATCGCTGGCGCGGTCCTGAGCGCGGAAAATCTGCATTCGCTGCGCCAGAAAAAAGCCGCCGGGATTGCTCCGGGCGGCTTCGGGTCGGGTGTGGCGCAGCGATCAGGCTGGCAAGGCGATCTGGCCGTCTGTACTGAACTGGTAATCCTTGAACACATGTTCGGCGCTCAGTGATTGATAGCTGCCGTCTTCGCTCTTCTTGGTGGTGTCCTTGAGGCGATAAACATAATGGCCACAGGTCCAGCAGTCGAAGTTGCGCATGTGGGTGCACAGGCAGGTCTTGTCTCTCACCGAGACTTTCTTGGCGCCCGGATTGGCATCGACAGCCCGGTTGTAGGCCTCGATGTAGGAACAGTGCCCCTTGGCGTCGAGCAGATAGCCATAGGCCTCGCAGTTCGGGCGGATGCCAGCACCGAGTGAGGGTGAATTCTTCAACATGCGCATCGGGTAACCGGTGGGAGAGGTTTCATTCACCTCCACATCGGCTTCGCTGGCGCGGAAATATTCCTGCTTGACCTTGTCCGGCAGGCCGCATTCATTGGTCACGGTAAAGCGGGTCGCTACCTGCACGCCTGCCGCACCCATTTCCATGAAGTTCACGGCGTCAGTGCCGGTGAAGATGCCACCGGCCGGGATGACCGGGATGTCGAGTTTTTCGTTGCGCAGCCAGGTGATCACTTCCGACACGATGGTGGCCAGATCGAACTTGGCCCAGTCCAGACCAAACCCCAGGTGGCCGCCGGCCAGCGGGCCTTCAACCACTACGTAGTCGGGCAGGCGGTTGGTGCGGGCACTTTTGCGGATGAACAGCTGGAGTGCACGAACCGAGGAGACGATGATGCCCAGCTTGGCATCGCGAAAACGCGGGTGATCTTCCATCAGGCCGAAGCTGCCCAGATGCAGGCCGGCGGCGAGGGTGATGCCGTCAATGCCGGCATCCAGCGCCGAGCGCAAACGCACCGTCAAGGTTTCCTTGGGGGCGTTCATGGTCAGCTTTTCCATGCAGTTGATGAAGACCATGCCGGCGCCGCGTACGGCTTCCATGGTCTTGCCTACATGCAGCTTGGTCGCTTCGGCAAGTTCTGCCAGCCGGAACTGGACGATGGATTTGTCCGAGTTGGCGACATTGAACTTGTAGCGTTGCAGCTTTTCCTTGACGAAGCTGGTATCGAAACGGCGATCCGACACCGTTTTGATCATCGCATCGGAGATGTGGCCG
>JAGTRY010000175.1 GCA_018262235.1 Pseudomonadota bacterium | reverse complement strand
GGCGATAGCGAGTTGGAACTGTTCTGGCGTGCGGTGCAGGATAGCGCAGAGGTCTATGCCGAGGCCGTTGCCCGGCTGGCCCAGGGTGAGTCGCTCGGAATGGCCCAGCCCGGCAAGGGCCGTCTTTATCAGGTTAAGGATCGTGGCCTGCGTCACGAACGCGACCTGACTGCCCGGCTGCTATCCGGCATGCTGGCAGGTACCGCCTTGCCCCGGCGAATCCGGTGGTTTACACCCGAAACGGAACTGGAGCGGAATACATGAGAGACCTGTTTGTCACTGGTGTCATCTTCGGCCTGCTGCCGTTCGTTTTTAAGCGACCCTGGGTCGGTGTCCTGCTCTGGTCCTGGATTGGCTACATGAATCCGCACAGACTCGCATACGGTTTTGCTTACGATTTCCCTTTTGCCATGGTGGTTGGCCTTGTCACCATCGTGGCTTTCATGGCGTCCAAGGAAAAAAAGGTGATGCCGTGGACACGCGAAACAATTGTGCTGTTGGTCTTTATCGGCTGGATGCTGTTCACCACATTTTTTGCGTTTTATCCAGATCTTGCCTGGTTCCAGTGGAACAAGGTATGGAAGATCCAGTTGATGGTGTTTCTCACCGCACTGATCATCACCGATCGTAAGCAGCTGCATTGGCTGATTTGGGTCATCGCCCTCTCATTCGGATTTTATGGGGTCAAAGGTGGCATTTTCACCATCATCAATGGCGGTGCTTACCGTGTTCAGGGGCCTGCCGGGACCTTTATTGGAGGCAACAACGAAATGGCGCTGGCGCTGGTGATGGCGATTCCACTCATCCGCTATCTTCACCTGCAGGAAACGCGGAAGTTGATCAAGATCGGGCTGGCCGGCGCCATGGTGCTGACGGGCGTGGCGGCCATCGGAAGCCAGTCACGCGGCGGCCTGGTGGCGATGGTGGCAATGGGCTTTTTCCTGTGGCTGAAAAGTCGCAACAAAATCGTGACCGGTATTTACATGGCGATTGCCGTATTCATCATGGCATCGGTGATGCCTCAGCAATGGTATGACCGCATGAACACGATCAATACCTACCAGAGCGACGAATCGGCGCAAGGCAGAATCAATGCCTGGCACATGGCATTCAATGTGGCGAAAGAACGCATCACTGGCGGGGGATTTAATATGTTTCTGCCGCCCACGTTCCGTCAATACGCCCCGGATCCAACGAATGTCCATGATGTTCACAGCATCTATTTCGAGCAAATAGGCGAGCAGGGGTTTATCGGATTCGGTTTGTTCATGCTGCTGGGCTTGCTTGCCTGGATGCGCGCGCAACAAGTGATCAAGCGATGCAAGAAAGACCCCGCAAATAAATGGGCGGCTGATCTGGCCGGCATGATCCAGGTGAGTCTCGTAGGATATGCCGCGGGCGGCGCCTTCCTGGGAATGAGCTACTTTGATCTGCCTTACCACCTGATGATCATTCTTGTGCTGGCAGCCAAGTTTTCGGGGGTGCTGGTCAAGCGCGTATCTCCTGCGAATCTTGCAGTAGGCAGCGGCCCGCATCCTTCCAGCCTGTTTGCCCGGGAGAATGCCGGGCAAAGGCTCTGATGATGTACTGGCCGCGCTTGCGATTCCCGCCTGGCCTGGGGGGCGCTTTCTGGCTGGCCTTGCTGCTTGTGGGAGGGGTCGAAACCAGCCTGCACTCCGAGACGGTTATTCACCAGTACCGTGCGGTATTTGCCCTGGGGCGGGCTTACGACAAGCTGCATTATGTCGAGCAGCATCCCCCGCACATCCTGTTTATCGGCAACAGCCGGACAGACAATGGAATCGACCCACGCGCGGTCAGTCGGGCATGGCCCGATGGGCGGCTTGACGGTTTTAATTTGGGTGTGCCGGGTGCGAATGCCGTTGTCTACCATGGAGAAATCAAGCGCCTCGATGCTCGCGGCCTGCTGGGTAGCCAGGCAATTCGGGCAGTGGTGCTGGGCTTGGACGAGAACGCTTTGCAAGAGGATAACTCGCTGGGCTACATTGGGTTTCTCGCTGACCGTCGGGCGCTTTGGGAAGAAGGACGCTATCAGGACTGGATCGGCAGTTACCTGCGGCTGTGGTCATACAGTGGCAACCTGCGGCAACTGCGCGAACCGGAAAAGGCGCTCCGTTTCATCCAGGCCAGCGTGCAGCAGCTCGACCCGATAGGCGGAAGCGCTGCGACGCATTTGGGCTATCGAGCCGGGTTCGGTGCCGCACAAAACACAGCGCAGGTGGTGCGCCAGGAAAGGGTGGCGCAACGGCCGCCGGCGCCGGGGGTCGAGACATTCTTGTGGCGTGCCATTGATCTTTTGCAGGCGCGGGGTATTCGCGTATTTGTCGCTATTCCGCCCCTGCGCGATCGTCCCTCCGCTTTTCTTGATTCGGGTCCGACAGCGGCTCCCTATCGGCATCTGCTTGCACGCTTGCAGCAGCGCGGCGTGATCGTTCTGCCTGCGCCTGTGGGCTTTGACTCCACGGAGTTCATCAATGCGGGCCACCTGAACGACCGCGGCGCGAAGCGTTTCAGCGCCGAACTGGGGCGTCAACTTGCTGCGCGGGGCATTCAATAAGCAATGGTTTTCAGTTCCCCGACTTTCTTGCTGTTCTTCGCTGTGCTGCTGCTGTTCTATGCAGGTGCGCGCAATTATCGTGAGCGCGCCGCCGTCATTCTGGTTGGCAGCCTGATTTTTTATGCCTCGTGGAAGCCGGTTTATCTCATTCTGCTGGGTTTGTCGGTCAGTCTGAACTATCTGATTTATTCCGGCTTGTCGGTCACGCGCAGCAAACGGCTGCTGGTAGCGGGTCTGGTACTGAATCTGGGATTCCTGGGAGTCGTCAAATATTTGGGGATGGTGCTGGAAAGTCTGCTGGGACTGGGCGCCTGGCTCGACATGCCGCTCATTGGCGCGCCCCCGGGTTGGGTAGGCTGGGCGTTGCCACTGGGAATCAGTTTCTATACCTTCCACATGCTATCGGTGATGATCGACGTCTATCGTGGCGAATGGACGCACCGTATTTCGTTTCGCGCCTGGTGGCTGTATGTGACGTTCTTTCCGCACATGATTGCCGGCCCCATCCTGCGCGCATCCGAGCTGGTCGAACAGCTGGAAAACCTGCAGCCGCTGAAAGCCAAAGACATCCAGTTGGGTGCGCTCATTTTTATGGCAGGGCTCATAAAAAAAGTGGTGTTCGCCGACAATCTTGCCCCCCTGGCAGATGAGCTGTTTGCCCATCCCGCGACCCTCGATTTGTACACGGCCTGGCTGGCTGCCACGACGTTTGCGCTGCAGATTTATTTTGATTTTTCCGGCTACAGCGAAATGGCCATTGGCCTTGCGCTGACCTTGGGCGTGGTGTTGCCGCGCAACTTCCTCCATCCCTATACCAGCCGCAGCGTGCGCGAGTTCTGGCAGCGCTGGCACATTACCCTGTCGCGCTGGTTGCGTGATTATCTATATATCTCGCTGGGGGGCAACCGGCGCGGGAGGGCACGCAATCTGGCCAATTTGATGATTACGATGCTGCTGGGAGGTCTGTGGCATGGCGCAGCCTGGACCTTTGTGTTCTGGGGTTTTTTGCATGGCGCCTATCTGGTTCTGCATCGTCTGCTCCTGGATATGTACGCCCGCTTGGGCGTGTTGGATGGCTCGCTCGTCTCGCGTGCCTTGTCCTGGCTGGGCTGGCCCGTGACGCTCGCGCTGGTGTGGCTGACCTGGGTGTTCTTCCGTGCGCCGACATTTCATGATGCCTGGATCATGACTGC
>JAGTRY010000015.1 GCA_018262235.1 Pseudomonadota bacterium | reverse complement strand
TGGCCACGGACTCGCCGACCGCCTTGAGTGCGGCAAAGTGGATCACCGCATCGATGGCATGCGCCTTGAAAACTTCGCGCATTGCCACACGATCACGCACATCGGTCTGGTGGAATCCGGCCAGCTTGCGCCCGGCCAGCGCCTCGACACGCCGCAGCGACTCGGCCTTGCTGTTGCAGAAGTTATCCACCACCACCACGTCATAGCCGCCTGCAAGCAACTCGACGCAGGTATGCGAGCCGATATAGCCCGCCCCACCGGTAACCAGAATGGTCGTCACGATTCCAATTCCTCTCTCAGGGATAGGTTTCACACTGCACAAACCGCTGCCCGACCTGATCCTTGGCCGAGAGTTGCGGTGTGATGCCTTCGAGTGGCCACTGCACCCCAACAACGGGATCATTCCAGGCCAGGCAGCGCTCATGCTCGGGGGCGTAATAATCAGTAGTCTTGTAGAGGAAGTCGGCAGAGTCCGAGAGCACCACGAACCCATGCGCAAAACCGGCAGGCACCCAGAACTGGCGATTGTTTTCGGCTGTCAGCTCGACGCCCTGCCACTTCCCGAAAGTGGGGGAACTCCGGCGCATATCCACAGCCACATCCCATACCCGGCCACTGACCACGCGAACCAGCTTGCCCTGAGGCTGCAGCATCTGATAATGCAGCCCGCGCAACACGCCGCGCTGGGAGCGCGAGTGGTTGTCCTGTACAAAATTGAGTTTCAAGCCCGTCGCTTCGGTGAAAGTCTTTTCGTTGTAGCTCTCCATGAAAAAGCCGCGCGCATCACCAAACACCTTGGGCTCGAGGATCAACACCCCGGGCAATTCCCCCTGAATCACATTCATGTTTTCATTCCCTCAAAATCAAAACGACCAGACTTCCGCCATCCGTGGCACCTGATCACGCAGATTGCCGATATGCTCTTCCCACCAGGTCCGCGTGTTGAACCATGGGAAGGCTACCGGAAATGCCGGGTCAGCCCAGCGCCGCGCCAGCCAGGCGGCATAATGGATCAGGCGCAGGGTACGCAAGGCCTCGATCACCTGTACCTCACGCGGATTGAACTCGGCAAACTCCTCGTAACCCGCAAGCAGATCGCACAGTTTACGCGTCATCTCCCTGCGTTCGCCACTGAGCAGCATCCACAGATCCTGTATTGCCGGGCCCATGCAGCTATCGTCGAAGTCAACGAAATGCGGCCCCAGATCCGTCCACAGCACATTACCGGGATGGCAATCGCCATGCAGGCAGATCCGGTGAAGTGCACCAGCCCGCTCGAAACTTTCGCGCACGCCTGCCAGGGCAGCGAGCAGGGCTTCGCGATATGCCTCGCGCAAATCGTCTGGCAGATGCGGACTGGCCAGGACAAATCCGCCCGGCAGCTCGCCATAAGTGGGCACATCCAGCGTCAGCCGGTGTTCATAACTCAGCGTGGCGCCCACGGCGTGAATCCTGCCTATGAAACGCCCCAGCCACTCAAGCACGCCAGCGTCATCCAGCTCGGGGGTACGCCCGCCGCGTCGCTCGAACACGGCGACCCGGAAACCACCGGCATGCGCCAGCGTGTCGCCATCGGCGAGGCGCATCGGCGGCACGGCCGGAATCTCCTGCTCGGCCAGGCGCAGCGTGAAGGCATGCTCCTCGTGAATCGCCGCATCGCTCCAGCGCTCGGGGCGATAGAATTTCGCCACGATGAAGCCCGCCTCTTCAAGCCCAGCCTGATACACCCGGTTCTCGTAGCTGTTGAGCGTCAGCAGACGTCCATCCGTACGCAAGCCGGTCGCATCAATGGCATTGAGCACGCCATCCGGCGTCAGGGTTGCAAAGGGATGGGCGCCGTTGGTCATCAACCGCGCGCGTCCCCCCAGCGCAGCGGGCAGCGATCATCACCAACATATACAGTATGACCGGTGCGATCCACGCAATACCGTGAAGACACGATCATTTCGGCAAACGTCATGCTGGCGCCGATGCGGGTGTAATCGAACAGGACACTGCGCACAACCGTGGCCCCCTTGCGGATATGGCTGCCATGGCCGATCCAGGAGGGTCCGATGATCGTCGCGCCTTCTTCGATCTTCACGCTGGAACCGATATACACCGGGCCTTCGATATGCACCTTGTCCCAGTCGATACGGGTATTCAGACCCACCCAGACGTTCGGCTTCACTTCCTTGCCCGGCATGTCCATCTGCGCAATTTCGCCACGCAGCACGCGCTGCAGGACGGTCCAGTAGTCCGTCACCCGCCCGATGTCGATCCAGTTGAAGAAACGGTTCTGCGCATAGAAAGGCAAGCCCTGCTCCACCAATGAGGGAAACAGTTCGCTGCCAATGTCATAGACCTTGCCGGACGGCACCAGATCCAGCGCGGCCGGCTCGAAGATGTAGATCCCTGTCGAGGCTAGGGTGCTCTTGGCCTCTTCCGGAGCAGGCTTTTCCTGGAAGGAAATGATCTTGCCCTCTTCGTCAGCCACAACGATGCCGTAGTTTTTCACTTCGGACAGCGGCACATCCAGCGTCACCACGCTGGCAATCGCCCCCTTGATCTTGTGCTCGTAAAGCGCAGCTCCGATATCCAGGTCGATAATCGCATCGCCGCACAACACCAGTGTGGTTTCATCGAAGAACCCACTGTTGTCCTGGATCCGCTTCATGCCACCTGCAGAGCCGATGGGCTTGGGCAGGATGTCGCCATGTTCGTAGGCGCCTTCGTAGGAATAACCGATTTCCACACCCCAGCGATGGCCGTCACCGAAATACTCTTCGATCTTGCGGTGCATGAAGGCTACGTTGAGCATGATTTCGCGCACACCATGCCGTGCCAGATGCTCGATGATGTATTCAAGGACCGGCTTGCCCAGAATCGGGATCATCGGTTTCGGGATGTCCTTGGTCAGTGGACGCACCCGGGTTCCCTGCCCCGCAGCCAGAATCATTGCCTTTGCCATCAGTCTTTCTCCGTCAGTCTGTTGTTTGTCATTGTGCCTGCAAGCACGACCCGCGTGACACCAACTCCATCACAGCCCTGCAAGTAATCAACTGCGCAGTGCCAGATAATCCGCGATCTGCACGTAATCTTGCAGGCTCAATGTTTCACCCCGTGCTTGCGGGTTGATGCCCAGTGTCACGAAGTCCGCATCACTCAACCATTCACGCAAGGTGTTGCGCAGGGTCTTGCGGCGCTGGCCGAAGGCTGCGGTGACAAGCTTGCCCAGCAGCGCTTCGTCACGACAGGCGCATTCGCTGGCCGGCTTGGGCTGCATGTACACGATGGCCGAAGTCACTTTGGGTGCAGGCTTGAAGGCGCCTGGCGGAACATCGAACAGACGCGCCATGTTGAAACGGTATTGCAACATCACCGACAAGCGCCCGTACTCTTCACTATCCGGCTCAGCCACCATGCGTTGCACGACTTCCTTCTGGAGCATGAAAGTCATGTCCCGCACACGATCAGCATAGGCGGCCAGGTGGAACAGCAAGGGGGTAGAAATGTTGTAGGGCAGGTTCCCGACCACGCGCAAGGGCGCGGGCAGGCTGGCGAAATCAAACTTGAGCGCATCGCCCTCATTGATCGTGAGTTGCTCAGGACGATAGGTTTCCTTGAGACGGGCGATCAGGTCCCGATCGATTTCGACCACCTGCAAATGCCCGCATGCAGCCAGCAGCGGCACCGTCAGCGCCCCCAGGCCCGGCCCGATTTCGACAATGTGTTCGCCAGGTTTGGGCGCAATCGCCTCGATGATTTTGCGGATGATGTTCGGATCGGACAGGAAGTTCTGGCCAAAACGCTTGCGGGCAATGTGTCCCTGGGGCATAACCGGATTACCTATTGGCTGCGCGCCGCGATCTTTTCGCGGATGCGGGGAATGGCAGCAAAACCTGCTTGCTCACCACGCATGATGGCCTCATGACGCTGCTGGAAATTTGCGGCAGACAGGCCATTGGTCTCCGGATGGATGATGATGTCCGCGTCGCGCAATTCGTAGGCACCGATTGTCGTGCCCATGATTGCTATGGTGTCGAGCATCAGATCGATACTGCCCTGGTTACGCTTGCCGGAGGGGCGAGCGGAGATATCCACGGCAATCACGATGTCCGCCCCCAATTGACGCGCGGCGTGCACCGGAATCGGACTGACCAGGCCACCATCGACATACTCGCGCCCCCGAATCAGGACTGGAGAAAACACGCCGGGCACTGCGGAAGAAGCACGCACGGCCGTTCCGACATTGCCGGAAGTGAACACAGCCGGCTGACCATCCGCAAGATCCGTGGCAACCACGGCAAACTTCCGTTTGAGCGCTTCAATCGGCTTCCCCCCCACCTGCTGGTTGACGAATCTTTCGAGCGCCTCGCCCTTCAGGAAGCCACGATCGAAGATCGCCCAATCCGTCAACGCACTCTCGTCAAGCTGGAAAGCCAGCTTCTGCAAGGCAAACGCATCCGTGCCGCTGGCATACAAAGCCCCCACCACGCTGCCGGCACTGGTCCCCACGATGATGTCCGGAATGATGCCGTTGGTCTCCAGCGCCTTGATCACCCCGATATGGGCAAACCCGCGCGCCGCACCACCGCCTAAAGCCAGGGCAATTTTCGGACGGGGTTTCTGGACCGCTTGCACCCCGGAAGCAACAACAGCCGGCTTGGGCGTTTCAGGAACAGGTTTGTTACTTATCCCACCACAAGCAGCCAGCAGCAGGAAGACAAGACAAAGCAGACGTTTCAAGGCAGACATGACGAATCCAGATCAAGAGCGTGCAGCCAGCATGCCCAAAGCGCACGCCATTGCGGCATACAGGCTGCCAGGATCGGCCCGCCCGGTTCCCGCCAGATCCAGCGCCGTACCATGGTCAACCGAGGTACGGATAATGGGAAGACCCAGCGTGACGTTGATCCCGCCGCCAAAGGTTGCAAACTTGAGCACCGGCAAGCCTTGATCGTGGTACATCGCCAGCACCGCATCCCCGCGCGCCAGCTGGTGCGGCGTAAACAAGGTATCGGCAGGCAGCGGACCAATCAGTTGCAGGCCTTCTGCCCGCAATTTAACCAGCACCGGTTCGATGACATCGATTTCCTCGTGTCCCATATGACCAGCCTCGCCCGCATGCGGGTTGAGGCCCGCCACCAGGATGCGCGGGGAAGCAAAGCCGAACTTGTCACGCAAATCAGCGTGCAGGATGCGCAGGATGCGTTCCAGCTCGACGGGCGTAATGGCTTTCGAAACATCCTGCAACGGCAGGTGGGTGGTGGCCAACGCCACACGCAGCCATTGCCGCTGTGCGACAGGTCCGTATTCTCCCGCCAGCATCATCACCACGCGAGACGTCCCCGTGCGTTCGGCGAGATACTCGGTATGCCCCGTGAAGGGAATGCCTGCATCATTGATGATGCTTTTCTGGACAGGCGCAGTAATCATCGCGGCAAATTCGCCGCGGAGACAGCCATCAATGGCATGGTCCAGTGTCTGCAATACATAGCCAGCATTGGCCATGTCGAGCTGGCCCGCCACTGCCGGTCTGGCAAGCGGCACATGAAAGACTTCCAGCACGCCGGCCGCAGCAGTCCCTTGTGCGCCCGTGTAATCTTGCAGGACAACCGTCTGCCCGGTCTGTCGGGCACGCGCAGCAAGCAGCTCACGATCCCCCACCAGCACGACACGCGCAGGCCAGCGGCGACGGGCCAGCGCAGCACACAGCTCGGGGCCGATGCCGGCAGGCTCTCCAGAAGTTATTGCCAGAACAGGCTGCATGGATAGGCGTCAGCGGGCGGTCTGCCCGCCGACCATTCACTCCGGTTTGATTTCGACCCAGGCGGTATCGCGGATCTGACGCAGCCAGTCTTCATAGGCCTCATCAGACTTGCGCTCCCGCAATGCCTGACGGACTTCCATCTTGCGTCGGTCTGCGCTCACGTCGACCTTCTTCCGTTCAAGCACCTGGATGATGTGCCAGCCAAACGGCGTCTCAATCACACCGCTCACTTCTCCGGGCTTGAGGGCATTCATCGCACGCTCGAACTCGGGCACCGTTTCACCCGGCGACAACCAGCCCAGATCCCCCCCTTTGGCGGCAGTGATGTCGGAAGAGTGGACCCGGGCCATTTCCGCAAAATCGACACCGTTGCGGATCCGCGCCGCAATGTCTTCAAGACGCCGAATGGCCTGGTCCGCATTACTGCCCGACTCGTTCTTGCGGATCAGGATATGGCGCGCCCGGGTCTGCTCCACCTCAACCTTGGCCTCGACCGCATCCCGTACATCGACAAGCTTGAAGATGTGCAAGCCGGCGGCACTGCGGGTGATCTTGCTGACCTCACCCTTGCGCATGCCCTGTACTTCATCGACAAACAGGGCGGGCAAGCGATCAAGCGGCCGCCAATCCAGAGAGCCGCCTTGCATGGCGTCCTGAGCCGCCGAGTACTCTGCCGCCAGTTTGGCAAAATCCTCACCCTGACGGATCTGGCGCATCACTTCCTCGGCACGCAGATCGAGTGCCTTCAGTTGATCCGGCGTGGCCCCCTCGGGCGCCCTCAGCAGAATGTGCGAGACCAGATACTCGCGGGATTTCGGCGCAGCAGCCCCCGCAGTAAGCAGGGCATCCACCTCTGCCTGGCTCACGGTGATGCGCGAATCCACTTCACGCTCACGCAAGCGGGCCATGATGATTTCGTTACGGATGTTGTCGCGGAATTGCTTCCACTCGATACCTGCCTTGGCTACCGCAGCCGGCATCTCCGCGGCGGTCAACTTGTTCTGCTCCGCAATGCGCTGGATGGCACGGTCCAGCATGGCATCATCCGCGCTGATGCCCCGCGTCTTGGCGTACTGTAGCTGGACCTTTTCAATGATCATGCGTTCCAGCACCTGATGGCGCAACTGGCTGTTTGCAGGCGCCGGGGTTCCCTGTGAGGAGAGTTGCTGTACCGCTTGAGTCACCCGGGAAGCCAACTCGGACGAGGTAATGACCTCGTCGTTCACCACCGCCACAACACGATCAAGTTCGGCCGCATGTACACACACCGGCAAGAGCAGAAGGGCCAACAGGCCACGGGTCAAACGCATCATCATGGTAGAGGCAGGCATTGTTTGAATCAGAATGCGGAGAGGGAATCAAGGTTGGGCGGAGTTCCCGAACATCGGGTCGCCTACGCCAGGATCGTTGATCTTGCCATATCCGTTGACGCTGCGCTTGAGCAGATTCACCGGATTGGAGCCGATTGAGGCCAAGCCATTGAATTCAAGCTGCAGAAACACCGAATTGCTGCGTGTCTGGGTCGTGGTCTGGGAGGCGGTTTGTGGCGTCGTCACAAGGGTCTGCCACACGCCGCGGAAAACCCAGCAGTCACCCTTGAACTCGAGGCCGATAATCCCCTCGGTCAAGCGATGGTCACGCAGGTTGCGGTCATACCGCCCAACACCATACCAGTTTCCCCATAGCGGCCACTGCACGGACACATCGAGATCGCGGAACTCATCGCGCTGGTAGCGATAACTGATCGAAGCCACCTTGCTGAAATCCGGCTGGTAGCGCAGACCGGTCGTGGCACGTTGCCACAACCCCACGCGCGGGTCGTACTGCAGCGCATTGTCCATCCACAGATCCCGCCGAACCCGGCCTGACACGGCCCCCAGCATATTGGCCACACTCCCGGTCCGCTGGGTTTCACCCGGCAGGAGGACGCGTTGGTCCTCGTAGTAGTAGCGCTGGGCCAAAGCCAGGCGCAGCCACTCTTCGCCCGAAGCAGTATCGATCATGCGCGACTGGACACCTGCCGTCACCTGATTGGCATCAGCAATCCGGTCCTGCCCGGAGTAGCGGTTTTCGGAAAATATCTGCGCAAAGTTGAAATCGGCCAGCGCGGTATCAAACACCGGGATCTGGCTCTGGTCCCGATACGCCGTGCGCACATAATAGACACGGGGCTCCAGCGTCTGAGTCTGCTCCTTGCCGCCAATATCCAGACTACGCTCGAATACGACACCGGAATCAAGCGAAGCCATGGGCACGCTGCGCCCGATCTCCGTATCTCCAGCAGCGCCTCGCCGATCCAGGCTGTACTGGGACAGATGCACCCCGAGTTTGGGCGTCAGATAGAACGCGGAACTCTGCATGGGGAAAGACATCTGAGGATTCATCGTGGTGCGCCGCCCCTCAACCTGGGTCGGATGCCCGAAGTCGGTATAGGAGACCGGTAGTGCCAGCGACAAGCCATGGAAATCCGCCTGTTTGGCCAACATCGAAATCTGCGGCTTGCGCGAATAAGGCGTATCACCCGTGATGACCTGATAGCGCTGCATGAGGAAACTCCCCGACAACCAGGATCCACTGTTGTAATCCAGCGTGCCCTGCTGGTTCAACGTGGAAGTCGACGTCGAGGCGATTTTCGAACTCAAGTCGGCAAAATACGTTTTGTCGGAGACTTGCGACAGATCAACCGCACCGCTCAGGCCGTAACCGAAGTTCTGGTTGTGCTTCCAGGAAACCAGGGAGCGGGAAGTCTGGGTCACCTTGTCTTCCGGCAGGTATTCACCGCGCAGGGTTCCGTTGAGCGTGGAGGTGAGATAACGTCCCTCTCCCCCCAATTGCAGCCCCCGGGCACTCATCCAGCGCGGAGCCAGCGTAGCGTCATAATTCGGCGCAAGATTGAAGTAGTACGGCAACGTCATTTCAAAGCCGGTGCTGGTTGTTCCACCAACGGTCGGCGGCAAAACCCCGGACTGCCGCCCCTCACTCAAAGGAAATTCTGCCCAGGGGGTATAGAGGATAGGTACGCCTTTGAAGACCAGCCGGCTGTTCTTCGCCACGCCCTTGTCCCGATCGAAATCGAGCGCCAGATCACTCATGCGCAGGTACCAGGAAGGGTTCGGCGCCGGACAGGTCGTATAGGTCGAATTGCTCAGGCGGTAGTGGTTCTCCCCTTCAAGCTGGAGCAGATCTGCCTGGCCTGAACCGGAAATCAGCTGGGTGACCTGCTGTGCGGGAAGGCTCGAACTCGACCGGTTTCCTGTATTCACCTTGCGTTCACGCTGCAACTGGTAGCTCGGCGAATCAAACTCACCAAACCAGGTATCCAGATTGATCCGGGCACTCGGGCCTTCGATGGAGTCCGTTCCGCGCTTCAGTTTGACATTGCCCTGAACCTGAACGTCGTTCGCGACCTGATCGTAGTAGAGACGATCTCCGGTCAGCACCATGCCGTCGCGTTCCAGGCGCACATTGTTCACTGCGGTCATGTCGACCTGCTCGCGCCCGTCAATCCGGCCCGCTTCAATCACCGTCGCGCCTGGCGCACGCGGCACGCTCGCAGGAGCGGCCGGAGTGGTGGTCGTATGGGCCTTGCTTCCGGCCTGCACGGGTTTGGCCTTGGTCGCAGGCGGCGTGCTTGGCGTAGCCACAACGGGTTTGCTGACAACGGGCGCTGGAGGGGCTTGAACAGTCCGTGGCTTGTCCGCTGCCGCGGGCTGGCTCTGATTCGCTGCAGCCTGACTCTGGCTGGCGACAGGCACGCCCAGCAAGCGGGGATCGACTTGTAAGGGCGGCAAGGCTTGCGCCTGCAAGGCGCCCGGCAATGCGGCCAAAACAGCCAGGACCAGTAGCCGTGGGCGTGCGCCCCAGCCAGGTAACTCGTGACGCAGGAGGCAGGATCTGTTCATGAAAGCCTTGCTGATCAGCTCAAAAAACGGCAACGCAAACGCGTCAGCCGGGTTTGGTAAGATTAGCGGGCATTTTACATGAGCCTTGTGCCACAACCGGAGCCTCTCTTGGATCGTCAGCAACTAATTCATGCTTGGTTGGAAAATATTCTGCCAAGTCAGCCGTTCGCACTCGCTCCGGCATCCGCCGACGCCAGTTTCCGCCGTTACTTCCGCGCCAGCTTCGAAGATGGCACAACCCGCATCATCATGGATGCACCGCCCAGCCACGAGGATTGCCGCCCTTTCCTGCACGTTGCCGAGCTGTTCCGGGCGGCAGGTGCACACGTCCCGCAAGTCTTTGCGCAAGATCTTGACCAGGGCTTCCTGCTCCTCTCCGATCTGGGCAACACGACTTATCTCTCCGCCCTGACACCCGACAACGCCAGCACGTTGTACGCCGATGCGCTCGGCACCCTGGCTGCCATCCAGCAAACCAGCCGCCCCGGTGCATTGCCCGAATATGACCGGGCGCACCTGCTGCGCGAGATGATGCTGTTCCCCGACTGGTATGTCGCCCGGCACAAAGAAGCCACCCTCAGCAACGCGGAAATGGCCGACTTGCTACAGGTCTTCGAGCACATCCTGAGCGTGAACCTGGCAGAGCCCAAAGTTTTCGTGCATCGCGACTATCACAGCCGCAACCTGATGCTCAGCGCCCCCAACCCCGGCGTACTGGATTTCCAGGACGCGGTTTACGGTCCGCTCACCTATGACCTGGCCTCGCTTTTCAAGGACGCCTACATCCACTGGCCCGAGGAGCAAACCCTGGACTGGCTGGTCCGCTACTGGGAAGCCGCTCGTCATATCGGCCTGCCGGTACGCGCAGATTTCAGCGAGCTCCATCGCGACTATGAGTTCATGGGCGCGCAACGCCACCTCAAGGTGCTCGGCATCTTTGCCCGTCTCTACCACCGTGATGGCAAGGATGGCTACCTGAAGGACATGCCGCTGGTGCTGCATTACCTGCGCCGCACCTGCCAGCGCTACCGCGAACTGCGCCCGCTCTTGAAGCTACTCGACCGGCTAGATCCCGAAGAGGTCCAAATTGGCTACACCTTCTGAAATGCGTCTGCTGGAAACCACCCGGCTGGAAGAGCGGCTCGCCGAATTCGCGCGCGAGCGCGACTGGGATCGCTTCCATACCCCGCGCAACCTGCTCCTTGCCCTGACCGGTGAAGTCGGTGAGCTGACAGAGATCTTCCAGTGGCTCACCGATGGCGAAGCGGAGACCATCATGTCCAGCGACAAGGCCGAGCATGTCCGCCAGGAAGTCGCCGATGTCTTCCTCTACCTGATGCGCCTGGCCATGGTCCTCGGCATCGACCTGGACGCAGCAGTGCAGAGCAAGATCGCGCTGAACGCCAAAAAATATCCACCCAAAGCCTGAAACGTAGCGCCGGCAAAGCCGGCGCTGACCCCCACAGCATCCCGCAGACGCACTGCCGCGCGCTCAGGTCCTCTGACGCCGGGCTTCGAACAGGCAGATCCCGGTTGCGACAGAAACATTCAGGCTCTCGACGCTGCCGTGCATGGGTATTTTTGCCAGTTCATCGCAGGTGTCGCGGGTGAGGCGCCGCAAACCATCGCCTTCCGCCCCCAGCACCAGCGCAACCGGGCCTTTCAGATCGATTTCATAGACAGACTTGGTCGCTTCGCCCGCCGCACCAATGCACCACACACCGGCGTCCTGAAGCTCGCGCAAGGTCCGGGCAAGATTGGTCACAACAATGTAAGGCACCGTATCAGCCGCCCCGCTGGCGACCTTGATGGCCGTTGCATTCAAACCGACCGCCCGGTCCTTCGGTGCAATCACGGCATGCGCGCCAGCCGCGTCCGCCACACGCAGGCAGGCGCCCAGATTGTGCGGATCCTGAATACCGTCCAGCACCAGGATCAGCGCGTTCTCGCTGAGATCTTCAAGCACATCTTCGAGGTGCAGCACCTTGTGGCGCGGATCGATCTTGGCCACCACGCCTTGATGGCGGTGCGTTCCCGCCATGCCATCCAGCCGGGCGGAATCGGTCGGCACAATGCGTACATTGGCCGCTTCTGCCTTGGCCAGCAGATCACGGGCACGCGCATCACCCCGCTGGGCCGCGACATGCAATTCGAGAATGGCTTCCGGATCGTGACGCAGCTTGGCGGCAACGGCGTGAAAGCCATGAATGAAACGGGTTTCAGCCACGTGGGCTTCCTTTCTTCTTTGCTACGGAAATGGTGCCGCGCGCGGCACCGGTATCGGATTTTTCTTTGGCAGCGACGACACGCGCCTTGCCCGCTGGCCGGCTTGGCGCGGCCGCTTCCTCATCACGCGTCGGAACACGCTTCGAACGCGCGCCGGTTCCGCCCAGCAAAGCCGCCTTGACGGTTTCACGTGGTGCCCCCACTGCCGGCACGCCCGCCAGATCACGCCAGCTCACCGGCTCGTCCTCTCCAAAACTAGCTGCCGGACGCTTGTTCTCGCGCGGACTTTCACGCTTCGGTTTCTGTACCCGCTCGCGTTCGGTTTTGCCAGCCCGTTCGGTCACGCGCGCCACGCCCGCCAGCAGCCGGAAATCAATCTTGCGCGACTCCAGATCTACCCGGACCAACTCAACACTGACCCGATCCGAAAGCCTGAACTGCTGGCCACTCCTTTCGCCGACCAGCGCATGGCGCGCCTCATCGTAATGGAAATAGTCCGCTCCCAGATCGGAGATGTGCACCAAGCCCTCGACGAAAAGTTCATCCAGGGTCACGAAGATACCAAAAGAGGTCACCGAGGTGACGATCCCAGTGTATTGCTCGCCCACGCGATCCTGCATGTAGAAACACTTGAGCCAGGTTTCCACATCACGGCTGGCTTCGTCGGCACGCCGTTCGGTTTGCGAGCAGTGCACCCCGATATCTTCCCAGATGCCGTTCTTGATGGCCGAGGCAGCATGCTTGGCACTGGCCTCGCGTGCTGCCCGCGCAAACGCTTCGTCAGGCTTCTTGCCGCCTTTGCGCCGGCGCGTGTCCTTGAGCAGCTCGACAGGTCCGACGCTGGGCTCATAGCGCGTTTTGGTGAGCACCGCCTTGATCGCACGATGCACCAGCAGATCCGGGTAACGCCGGATCGGTGAAGTGAAGTGAGTATACGCCTCGTACGCCAGGCCAAAGTGACCGACGTTCTCGGGGCTGTACATGGCCTGCTGCATGGTGCGCAGCATCACCGTCTGGATCAGCTGGGTGTCCGGCCTGTCCTTGATCTTTTCAACGACCTTGGCGAAATCGGCCGCACGCGGAGAATCGCCGCCCCCCAACCCTAGGCCGAACTCGGCGAGGAACTCGCGGAGCTTGCCAAGCTTTTCGACCGAGGGGGCTTCATGCACGCGGTACAACGAGGGCTGCTTGTTCTTGCGCAGGAATTCCGAGGCACACACATTGGCGGCCAGCATGCATTCCTCGATCAGACGATGTGCATCATTGCGATGCTCTGGCACGATCCGCTCGATCTTGCCATCAGCGCCGAAGACCATCCTGGTCTCTACCGTCTCGAACTCGATCGCGCCGCGTTTGGCACGCGCCTTGAGCAGGATCCGGAACAGCACATCCAGCGCTTCCAGGTGCGGCAAGAGCGCTGCATGCTCAGCGCGCAGCGCTTCATCGCGCACGCCCTCCTCGTTGCCATAAAGCATCGCCGCCACTTTGTTGTACGTCAGGCGCGCATGCGAGAACATGACTCCGGGATAGAAGCGATAGGCCTTGATTTCACCCGAGACATTGATCGACATGTCGCAGACCATGCACAACCGCTCGACTTGCGGGTTCAGCGAACACAAACCATTGGAGAGCTTTTCCGGCAACATCGGAATCACCCTGCGCGGGAAATAAACCGAATTGCCACGCGTAAGCCCTTCGGCATCCAGTGCGCTTCCCGGTGTGACGTAGTGACTGACGTCGGCAATCGCCACAAGCAAGCGATAACCCTTGCCCTGCTTTTCACAAAAGACGGCGTCGTCGAAATCCTTGGCAGTCTCGCCATCGATGGTCACCAGCGGTAGCTGGCGGATATCTTCGCGCCCTGGCGTCCAGTCTTTCTTGAGTACTACATCCGGCAGCTTCCTGGCTTCGGCTTTCACCTTGTCCGAAAACTCGAAAGGCAGATCATGCTTGCGCAGCGCTATTTCGATTTCCATGCCGTCATCGGCATAGTTGCCCAGGGTCTCGACAATCTGGCCAATCGGCTGACTATGCTGAGTGGGTTGCTGCAGCAATTCGACCGTCACCACCTGCCCGGCCTTCGGTTTGAGCTTGCCACCGGGCGCCAACAGGATTCCCTGGCTGATCCGCCGGTTTTCCGGCAGCACCATGGCGACGCCAGCCTCGATCGTGACGCGTCCAACCACACGCGTATTGCCCCGCTCCAGCACCTCGATGATCTTGGCTTCGCGACGCCCCCGCTGATCGACGCCAACCGTCCTCACCAAGGCGCGATCCCCGTGCAGGACTTCCCGCATCGCTCGCGGGCCGAGGAACAGGTCTTCCGACCCATCATCCGGCACCAGAAAGCCGAATCCATCCGGATGCCCCTCGACACGCCCGCCGATCAGATCGGCCTTGTCCGGCAGGATGTAAGCGCCACGCCGGTTGCGCATGAGCTGGCCCGCGCGCTCCATGGCGCCGAGCCGGCGCTCGAAGTGCTCCCATTCCTCGGCGCGGATATCCAGCTCGCTGGCCAGATCTTCCCCTCTCAGCGGGCATCCTGCCTTTTCAAGAATGCTCTGGATGTACTCGCGCGAAGGCAGCGGGCTCTCGTATTTCAGCGCCTCGCGCTCGAAAAATGGATCGGCCCTGCGAATGCGGGAAATTCTTTTTTTGCTGTTCTTCTGTTCAGGAACTTGACTCATGACTGTTCTTCTTTATAATGCGCGGCTTCCGTTGCCCAGGTGGCGAAATTGGTAGACGCGCTAGTTTCAGGTACTAGTGCCGCAAGGTGTGGAGGTTCGAGTCCTCTCCTGGGCACCAAATTCGGGGAAAAAGCCAACTCTTTGAGTTGGCTTTTTTCTTTTCTACTGCTGCTGTCTGTTTTCAGCATGCTTGATAAATCTATGCTGCACAAATCCGGCTACAAGTTGAAAGGCCGGCTTGCGCCGGCCTTGCTTCATCAGTCCGCAAACGGATGTTGCTTGAGAATCGTCTCGTCGCGCTCGGGCCCCGTCGATACGATTGCAATCGGCACCTCACAGACCTCTTCCAGACGATTCAGGTAAGCCTGCGCAGCCGCCGGCAGGTCTTCCCAGCGTTTGACCCGGAAAGTGGTTTCCTTCCAGCCAGACATCGTTTCGTAGATGGGCTCGCAAGCCGCCACGTCATCAGCACCAACCGGCAACAGATCGATCTGCTTGCCATGCAGCATGTAGCCCGTACAGATTTTCAGCTCATCCAGCCCATCCAGCACGTCCAGCTTGGTGATGCACAGTCCGGTCAAACCATTGATCCGTGCCGAGCGACGCAACGCGGCCGCATCGAACCAGCCACAGCGACGCTTGCGCTTGGTGACCGTACCGAATTCACGTCCGATCCTGGACATCTGCTCACCCGGAGCCCCGGCCGTTTCGATATCCAGTTCGCTCGGAAACGGGCCGCCACCGACACGTGTGCAATAGGCTTTGGTTATCCCCAGCACGTAATGCAGCATTCCGGGACCAACCCCAGATCCCGCCGCAGCCTGCCCCGAAACGCAATTCGAGGATGTCACGAACGGATAGGTACCATGATCGATATCCAGCATCGAGCCCTGCGCACCCTCGAACAAGAGGTTCTGACCGACTTTGTTGGCATCGTGGATCAGCGCGGAAACGTCTGCCACCAAAGGCCGCACAGCCTCGGCATCCTTCATGGCCTGATCGTATACCGTCTGGAAATCGATGGCTTCAGCGCCCAGGTACTGGGTCAGCACGAAATTGTGATAGTCCAGCACGTCACGCAGCTTGGCTGCAAAACGCTCCGGATTGAACAGGTCATAAACGTGCAGGGCCCGTCGCGAAACCTTATCGGCATACGCCGGACCAATCCCCTTGCCGGTCGTTCCGATCTTGTCGGCAGCACACTTCTTGGCTTCACGCGCTTTGTCCAGTGCCGAGTGATATGGCAGGATCAGCGGACAGCCAGGGCTGACCTTCAGGCGCGAGCGCACATCAATCCCGTCCTTTTCGAGGATGGCGATTTCAGACAGCAGATGATTGACGTCCAGCACCACACCGTTGCCGATATAGCATTGCACGCCTTCGCGCACGATGCCCGAGGGCACGAGGTTGAGCTTGTATTCCTTCTGACCGACCACAAGGGTATGGCCCGCATTGTGGCCGCCCTGGAAACGCACCACGCCTTGCGCGTGATCCGTCAGCCAGTCGACGATCTTGCCTTTGCCTTCATCGCCCCACTGGGTGCCGACGACCACTACATTCTTTGCCATTTGAATCTTCCTCAGTCTTCCAGTGCCACGACGCACCAAGCGCCATTCTGCAATACGATGCGCCGGGAACATCCGGCTTTGCGCCAGTCACCGGCATGTCCCGGCAACTCCAGCACGACCACTTCGCCTGACTTGCGCAGATCAGCCACCAGCGCCGCCAACTCGGGGGAATTGTCTACCGGCGCCAGTACCGCACCCGGCTCAAGCTGCGCCGGCCCCAGCGCCGCCAGTTCGCGCAGATCCAGACTGAAGCCGGTCGCCGGGCGGGCTCGTCCAAACGCACGCCCCACCTCATCATAGCGTCCGCCCAATGCAATTGCCGTCGGCGAAGCCCCGTTATAAGCCGCAAACATCAGACCGGTGTGATAGTAATAACCACGCAAGTCGGCCAGATCGAAACTCAGCGGCAGGTCCGCCAACTGGCGTGCCAGATGCAACAACTCATCAAGCGCCGCATGCACGCCGGGAACATCCGGCAGCACGTCACGTGCCCGCAACAGCACATTGGCATCCCCGTAGAGTTCTGGCAGCGCCAGCAGACCGGAACGCGCGGGTTCGGCAATGCTGGTTACGAAATCCCGCAGGCCGGGTACGTCCTTGGCCTGCAAGATCCCGAACAGGACTTTCTCGTCCCCGGCACTCAAGCCAGCCAGGCTGCTCAGTGTGCGGAACAGGCCGACGTGTCCGACATCGATGCGGCTCATCCGGGCGCCCGCCAGCTGCAGCGTACGCGCGAGCAGGCGCAAGACCTCGACATCGGCTTCGATTCCGGCGTGACCGTACAGCTCGGCTCCAATCTGCAAGGGCTCGCGCGAGGCCGTCATGCTGCGCGGGAGCACATGCACCACCGGCCCACAGTAGCAAAGCCGGGTCACACCATTGCGGTTGAGCAGGTGAGCATCGATCCGGGTGACTTGCGGCGTGGTATCCGCGCGCAGGCCCAAGGTGCGGCCCGAGATCTGGTCCGGAAACTTGAACATGCTGTCGGCCATCTCCTGCCCGGTCCCCGACACCAGTGAATCGAGAAACTCAACCACCGGAGGAATGACCAGCTGATATCCATGCAGACGGAATTCGTCGAGCAGGATCCGGCGCAGATGTTCGACGCGCTGCGCCTCAAGCGGCAACACGTCTTCGAAATATTCGGGCAAAGACCAGCGTGGCAAAGCCATGAGAACTCTTATTTGATCAGGATGAAAAGTACGGCGCCGACCACCAGCGACATCAGGCCGATGAAACGGATCTGCCCATCCGCCATACGCGTGATGCGGAGAAAGGTTTCACGCCAAAGGGTCGGCGCCACGAGGGGCAGCAGGCCTTCGAGCATCAGCATCACTGCAAATGCCGCCAGGACGAAACGCAACATGGCTACTTGCCGCCCTCTTTGCCCGTACCACCGCTCTTCATGTACTTGAAGAAATCGGAGGATGGATCGACCACCAGCACATCGCTCTTGCTGCGGAAGGTCTGCTTGTACGCTTCCATGCTGCGCCAGAAGCGATAGAACTCAGGACTGCGCCCGAATGCTTCGGCGTAGATTGCCGCCGCCTTGGCGTCGCCCTCGCCCTTGATCTTCTGGGCATCACGATACGCCTCGGCCACCACGACCTCACGCCGCTTGTCAGCATCCGCCTTGATCTGTTCCGCTTCTGCACCACCAGTCGAACGCAGCTCATTGGCCACGCGCTTGCGTTCAGCTTCCATCCGGCGATACACCGAATCACTCACGTCGGTGGGCAATTCCACGCGCTTGACCCGCACATCAACGATCTCGACGCCATATTGCACGGAGTCTGCAGCAGCCTTGGCCTTCACGGCAGCCATCAGATTCTGGCGTTCACCGGAAATCACATCGTGCATCTGGCGGGTCCCGAACTCTTCGCGCAGCACGGCATTGACGGTCTGCTCAAGACGGCTGCGCGCCCGGACTTCTTCCACGCCAAAAGCACGATAGAAGACGGCCGGATCCTTGATGCGCCACTTGACGAAGGAATCCACCAGCACGTTCTTCTTCTCAGCCGTCTGGAACAACTCCGATTCGGGGGAATCGAGCGTGAGGATGCGCCGGTCAAAGTACTTCACATCCTGGATCAGCGGCAGCTTGAACTTGAGACCAGGCTCCATTTCGAAACGCTTGATCTCGCCCATCTGGAAAACCAGCGCGTAATTACGCTGGTCGACCGTAAAGACAGACATCGACAGCAGGACCACCACAAACAGGGCCAACCCGGCAAAAACAGGCAAACGCGAATTCATCAGCGATCTCCCCGCTCGCGATTGCGCAAGGCATCGCGGCTACGACTATCGGCATCTTGCCGCGGCAAAGCCGACGGCGTCTCGGGTGCGGCAGGTTTCGAAGACGTGGCACTGGCCGCGTCCGGCTGTACGGGCTGGCCAGACTGCATCAGTTTGTCCAAGGGCAGATAGAGCAGATTGCCGTTGCCTTTGGCGTCGATCATGATCTTGCTGGTGTTGGAATAGACTTGCTGCATCGCGTCGATGTACATGCGGTTACGTGTCACTTCAGGCGCCTTGGCATACTCTGCAAAGACCTGTTTGAAACGGCTCGCATCCCCTTCTGCCTGTGCCACCACCCGACCGGAGTAACCCATGGCCTCTTCCCGCAAACGCGCAGCCGAGCCCTCGGCTTTCGGCACGACATCGTTGAAATAGCTCTGGCCCTCGTTCTTGAGACGCTCGCGATCCTGTCCGGCCTTGACGGCGTCATTAAAAGCTTCCTGAACCTGCTCGGGCGGTTGTGCGTTCTGCATCGTCACCTTGCTGACCTGGATGCCGCTGCCTTTGTAGTCACCCAGCTTGTAATCATTCAGGATGCGCTGGATCAGCAGATGCGCTTCTTTGGCTACCGCCTCACGTCCTTCGTAGAGCACGAAATCCATCTTGCTCTTGCCGACGATTTCGCGCATGGCCGATTCGGCCACCTGCTTGACCATGGCATCCGGATCCTTGTTGCTGAACAGGAACTCGGCTGCGTCACTCAGGGTGTATTGCACCGCCAACTGGATGCTGACAATGTTTTCGTCATCGGTCAGCATCAAGGATTCATGGAGATCTTTCGCCCGATCCGACGCACGAAAGCCGATTTCCACCGTCCGCACGCGGGTCATGTTGACCAGCTCGACTGATTCGAACGGATAGGGGATATGCCATTGCAGGCCTTCTTTGGTCACTTCCTGGAACTTGCCAAAGCGCAGTACCACGCCGCGTTCGCTCGCATCGACGGTATAAAACCCGCTGCCCAGCCACAACAGCACGACCACCCCTGCGATCAGGCCGACGCCGCCACCCCATTGCCTCGGCGAGACCGGAGGCGGATTGTCTCCCCCTCCAGCGCCACCACGACCGAACATGCCGCCCAGTCGCTTGTTGAAATCACGCCAGATGTCTTCGAGATCCGGAGGGCCTTGGTCGCTTCCGCGCTTGTCGTCACTCTGGTTGTTGCCCCAGCGTGGATCATTGATTGACATGAGAAGTCCGGTAATCATGTGGATGCTCGGTCGGGATCGTCGGTTGGAAAAACCAGTCCGGCTTCTTCGGTCTGGTCGGTGGATAGTGCGGGAAAAATCTGGGTTGTCAGCGCACTGCGCAACAAGCCTAACCCATCGCCGGTACGGGCACTGAGCAAAACGCGATTGATTTTACCATAGCCATCTCCCTCAATAGCCGGCAGCCCATGGGTCATATCAATCTTGTTCCAGACCAGGATCTGCGGGACATCTCCCGCCCCGATCTCGCGCAGGACACTGTTGACCACCGCAATCTGCGCTTCACGGTCGCTGGACGAAGCATCCACCACGTGCAGCAAGAGATCCGCGTTGGCTGTTTCTTCGAGCGTGGCATGAAAGGCTGCCACCACTGAGTGAGGCAAATCCCGGATGAAGCCTACCGTATCGGAAAGCACAACATGACGCTGTGCATCTTCCAGGTAGACGCGCCGTGAAGTCGTATCAAGCGTTGCGAACAACTGATCGGCAGCATAGGCCCCGGCTTTGGTCAGCGCATTGAACAAGGTTGATTTGCCCGCATTGGTGTATCCCACCAGTGAGACCATCGGTACCTCACTACGTTCCCTTGAGCGGCGCCGGACTTTACGCTGCTTTTCCAATTGCCTGAGCCGATCCTTGAGGAGCTTGACCCGGTTACCCAGCAAACGCCGGTCAGTTTCAAGCTGCTTTTCGCCCGGGCCACGCAAACCTATCCCGCCCTTCTGGCGCTCCAGGTGGGTCCAGCCACGCACCAGGCGCGTCGCCATATGCTCAAGCTGGGCAAGCTCGACCTGCAACTTGCCTTCATGGCTTTTTGCACGCAAGGCAAAAATGTCGAGGATCAGGGCGGTACGATCCACCACGCGCCGCTGCAACGCTTGCTCAAGATTCCGTTGCTGGCCCGCACTCAGCTCATGATTGAATATGACGATATCCGCATCATGAGCCGCTATGGCTGCAGCGATTTCCTCCACTTTGCCGGAGCCTGCATACAGCGCAGAGTCCGGTGCACGCCGCCGCCCCTGGATGATTGCGGCCGTCTCGGCACCTGCAGAGGCTGCGAGTAATTGCAACTCGGCGAGGCATTCAGCCAGGCCTGCGTCGCCAAAATCCAGCTGCACCAACACAGCACGATTGCCTGCAGAATCAGGGCGTTCAAACATGCGGACAGACAAGCAAAAGTCCAGCGGTGACCGAATGCCACTGCCGGACGGAAAGGATATGGAACATGCAGGAAGTGTGTATCAGGCCAGCCTTGGCTGGCCCGGCCTGAAACAACGTTACTCCGTGGGAGCCTCTGCCGCAGCGGCACCGTTTTCATGCGGGATGGACACCGCGCGAGCCGGTACGACAGTCGAGATGGCGTGTTTGTAGACCATCTGGGTGACGGTGTTCTTCAACAACACCACATACTGATCAAAAGACTCGATGTGACCTTGCAGCTTGATGCCGTTGACCAGATAGATGGAAACGGGAATATGTTCCCGGCGCAGGACGTTAAGAAAGGGGTCTTGCAGCAATTGGCCTTTGTTGCTCATGGTTGTGGCCCTCATGTGTATTGTTATGGGGTGATACAGCTACAGCCCGGTCCGGTGTGGAGCACGAACAGGCGTGAAAGGATAGCAGGCTTAGTCCTTCTCGGCATAGGGGTTGCGCGCAGTTCGGAACTCAATGCGCAACGGCGTTCCCTGCAACTTGAACACATCCATGAAGGTCCGCTCCAGATAGCGGCGATAGGCCTCGGGGATATGCTCCAGCGCATTGCCATGAATGACCACGACAGGCGGATTCTGCCCACCCTGATGGGCATAACGCATCTTGGGTCGGAAAATGCCTTGCCGCGGCGGTTGCTGCTTGGCAATCGCCTCGACCAAGGTGCGCGTCAACTTCGGCGTCGGCAATTTCGCCATGGCCGCGGCGAAAGCAAGGTCGACGGACTTGAGCAAAGGGCCGATTCCCTGAGCCTGCAAGGCCGAAATGTAGTGATGGCGGGCAAAGCCCAGGAAGTGCAACTTGCGCTCGATATCCGCCTTGACGCGCTCACGGCGGTATTCGTCCACATCGTCCCACTTGTTCACTGCCAGGACCAGCGCCCGACCGGCCTCCAGCACGAAGCCGGCAATGTGGGCATCCTGATCGGAAATATCCTGACTGGCATCCAGTACCAGCACGACCACGTTGGCTTCTTCAACCGCCTGCAAGGTCTTGATCACCGAGAACTTCTCGATGGCTTCAAAAACCTTGCCGCGTCGACGCAGCCCTGCCGTGTCGATCAGGGTATAGGCTTTGCCGTTGCGCTCGAAGGGAATTTCGATTGCATCCCGCGTTGTCCCCGGCATGTCGAATGCAATCACGCGATCTTCGCCGAGCAGGGCATTGATGAGGGTGGACTTGCCGACATTGGGGCGTCCGACAATGGCCACCTTCGGGCCAGCCCCCGCATCTTCCTCACCCTCCGTCTCTTCCGGAAAGCCTTCCATGATGAGATCGATCAGATTGCGCACGCCTTCGCCATGCGCCCCCGAGATCACATAGGGCTGACCAAAGCCCAGTTCGTGGAACTCGGCACTGAAGGTGTCGCGATTCATCCCCTCGCCCTTGTTCACGGCAAGGTACACCGGACGGCCCGAACGACGCAAAGTATCGGCGATCTGCTTGTCATGCGGGGTCAGACCCACCCGGCCATCCACGAGGAACACCAGGGCATCACCTTCCGCAATCGCAGATTCAGCCTGCCGCGCCATTTCGGCAACAATGCCATCCTTGGCGTTCGGCTCGAAGCCCCCGGTATCCACGACCAGATAGGCGCGCGCGCCGACACGTCCGATCCCGTAATGGCGATCCCGTGTCAGACCGGGCATATCCGCCACCAGCGCATCACGCGTCCGTGTCAGGCGGTTGAAAAGAGTGGACTTGCCGACATTGGGTCGGCCGACCAGCACCAGCGTAGGTTTCACTGCGACTCCAGCAACGACTTACTGCGGAATGGCCAGCGCATACAGGCTGCCATCATTGGCTTGCACAGCCACCGCATTGTTTGGCAAAGCCGCCAAGGGAGCGCTGACGCCGGAACTATCCACGCGCAAGCGGGCGATGAAATGCCCGTCCTGACGGCTCAGCACATGCACATAGCCTTCCGCATCGGCAACCACCAATGAATTCCCGACGATGACGGGTTGCCCAAGCTTGCGGTACAGGAGCTTGTCCTGTTTCCAGTTGGTGGAGCCAGAACTTGCGTCGAGCGAATACACGGCATCCGACGCCTCTGTTACATAGAGTGTCTTCGCATCGGCATCCACGCCGACAGCCGCGGAAAAGTCGCGCGTCCAGCGCACCACGCCGCTATCCTTGTCCACACACGCGACCCGCCCCTGGAACGCGGCAACGCAGACCATGTCGCCCCGCAATACCGGGGTGCCAACCACGTCACTCATCCGCTCCAGTTCATTCGACCCCTTGGGTTGGGTAATCGTCGCTTCCCAGCGCTGCACGCCACCATTGAGGCTGACGGCCACCAGCTTGCCGCCGGGGAATCCCGCGATCAGCAATTCACCTACCTGCAGCAAACCGGCGTGATTACGCAGCGCCAGCGGAGACTGGGCGCGCTGGTAGATCCAGCGCCGTTTGCCGTCTGCCGCACCATATGCAGCCAGCAGATTGTCACCCACCCGCACAACAACCAGATCACCAGCGACCAGCGGGGTCGCCAGCACTTCGCCTTCGACCGGGACCTTCCAGCGCAAGGTTCCCTTGTCGGCATCATGCGCCCACAACTCGCCATCGCTACTGGCAACGACCACCAGCGCGCTGTCACTGCCTACGCCACCCGACAGGCGAGGACCGCTCTTCACCCGCCACAGTTCACGACCCGCCGCATCAAAACGCGCCAGGTTGCCGCTGCGCCCCGCCGCATAGACACTGCCGCCCGCCAAAGCGGGACGCAGCATGGAAGCTTCGGTGGAACCCACCCCGCCATGCCAGAGCGCTTTCAACGAACCCGTCGGTTGAAACACAGGCAGAGGCGAAGGTTGTGGTCCCTTGCTGGAAGACCACAGAAAACAACCGCTCAGGGACGAAGCCAGAGCCAGAACAGCGAGTACGCGAAGTTTCATCAGGCCCCTCCGAGGGCATCCAGTTTGGTTTGCACGACGGAGCGGAAGCTGGCCGACTGTGTGCCGCCTTGCTTGGCAATCGCCTCTGCGGCCTTTTTGTAGGCGTCACGCGCAGCATCCTGCTCGCCCTTGGCAAACAGTACATCGCCGCGCAAATCCTCGAACCGTGCGGTAAATGCCTCGCCGGAAGGCGCCGCTTCGAGCGTCTTGAGCGCTGCAGCATAGTCCTTCTCGTCAAGTTGAACGCCAGCCAGACGCAAGCGGGCCAGGTCACGCAGCAGCGGATCGGAACCTTTGCTAGCGGCCCATTCCAGTTTGCTGCGCGCAGCTTTGCCATCTCCTGCGCCGATCTCTGCCTTGGCGACCAGCAGCGCAGCCAATTCTGCCGTCGGCATGTTGGCATGCTTGCTGATGAGTTCATCCGTCAGTACGCGCAGTTTGGCGACATCCTTGCCCTGATCTGCCTGGGTCACCGCACCGAAAATTGCGCCCGCTTCGGCAGCCTGCCGTGCCTGATACCAGCGCCAGCCCTGTACCCCGAGCACGACCAGCGCAATCGCGAGGACCACTCCCGTCACACGGTTACCGTTCTTTTCCCACCAGGCCTTCATGGCCGAGAGCTGTTCCTGCTCTTCAAGATCGTAAACTGCCATTTGTCTCGTTCCTTGCTTTCAAAAATCAGGCTGGTTGAACACCGTAAAGGCGATCTGCCAGCAATTCAGTCAATCTTTCAGGCGTCACACTGATCTGCTCGCCCACTTCACGCAGTGGCTTGAGCGCAACCACACCAGCGGCCGCCTCATCATCCCCTACGATCACGGCATACGTCGCTCGCGAACCATCAGCTTTTTTCATCTGGGACTTGAAACTGCCACCACCACAGTGGAAAACCACCGAAAATCCGGCACTGCGCAGTTGCTCGGCCGCGCGGAAAGCGAAGCCCAGCGCGGCGTCCCCCTGATGCACGACGTATACATCGGGACTCACCAGCGGCACGTCCGTGTCCTGCCCTTCCAGCCAGAGCAACATCACCCGCTCCATCCCCATGGCAAAACCACACGCCGGGGCCGGCCGGCCACCGAGCTGGGCAATCAGGGGGTCGTAGCGCCCACCGCCACAGAAAGTCGCCTGTGCGCCCAAGCGCGAAGTCGTCCATTCGAACACGGTACGGTTGTAATAGTCCAGCCCCCGCACCAGGCGCGGATTGATGCGATAGGGCACGGCGGCCTCTCGCAGCAAGGCTTGCACGGTTTCAAAGTGCTTCAAGGATTCTTCGCCAAGATACGCGATAAGCTGCGGTGCCCCCTCCACAATGCCTTGCAAGGCCGGATTCTTGGTGTCCAGCACCCGCAGGGGATTGGTCAGCAGACGGCGTTTGCCATCTTCGTCCAGGTCCGCCTCGTGACGTTGCAGATAGGCAATCAATTCGCTGCGGTGACGCGCACGTTCTTCCGCATCGCCCAGCGAGTTGAGCTGCAGCTCGACATCTTCCAGCCCAAGGTCGTCCCACAAGCGACGGCACATCACGATGTGCTCGGCATCGATGTCCGGCCCGGCAAAGCCCAGTGCTTCCACCCCGACCTGATGGAACTGACGATAACGCCCTTTCTGGGGACGCTCGTGGCGGAACATCGGTCCGCTGTAATACAAACGCTGCGGCTGCTGGAAGAGCAGGTTGTGCTCGATCACGGACCGTACACAAGAGGCCGTGCCTTCAGGGCGCAACGTGATCTGCTCGCCGTTCAGACGATCCTCGAACGAGTACATTTCCTTTTCGACGATGTCGGTGTGCTCGCCCACCCCACGGCAGAACAGAGAGGTCGCCTCGACAATCGGAGTACGGATCGGCCGGTAGCCGTAGCTCTTGAGCCAGTCGCGCACGATCGCTTCGAACGCTTCCCAGCGCTCCGCCTCATCCGGGAGCAAGTCATTCATGCCACGCAGGCCTTGCAGTTTGGTGCTCATCAATCAGTTCTTCTTGGTGTATTTGGTTGCCACGTAGTCGTTCAGGATGGCGTGGAATTCGGCGGCAATGTTGTCGCCCCGTAAAGTCATGGCTTTTTGCCCGTCGATGAAAACCGGCGCAGCAGGCGTCTCGCCCGTCCCTGGCAGGGAAATGCCGATATTGGCGTGCTTGCTCTCACCGGGGCCATTGACCACACACCCCATCACCGCCAGCGTCAGATTTTCCACGCCGTCATATTGGTCACGCCACACCGGCATTTGTTCCCGCACGTAGTTCTGCACGCTCTGCGCCAGTTCCTGGAAGAACGTACTGGTGGTACGACCGCAACCAGGACAAGCCGTGACCATCGGCGTGAAGGCACGCAACCCCATGCTCTGCAGGATCTCCTGGGCAACGACAACTTCCTGGGTCCGCGCACCACCGGGCTCCGGGGTCAGGGAAACACGGATCGTGTCACCAATCCCCTCCTGAAGAAGCACGCCCAGTGCGGCAGTCGAGGCCACAATGCCCTTGCTGCCCATGCCCGCCTCGGTCAGCCCCAGATGCAGCGGATAGTCACAGCGCCGGGCCAGTTCGCGGTAGGTGGCGATCAGATCCTGCACACTCGACACCTTGCATGACAGGATGATGCGGTCCCCCGCCAGGCCTACATCTTCGGCCATCTGTGCAGACTCCAGCGCGGACACCACAAGCGCCTCGCGCATCACGGCGCTCACACCCCACGGCTCGGCACGCTGACTGTTGGCATCCATCATGCGGGCCAGGACGGACTGATCGAGACTGCCCCAATTCACCCCGATGCGAACCGGTTTGTCATATTTGCAAGCCAGTTCAACAATCTGCCCGAACTGTACGTCATGCTTGGCGCCCTGCCCCACGTTGCCGGGGTTGATGCGGTATTTGTCGAGCACTTCGGCACAGGCCGGATTGTCGATCAACAGCTTGTGGCCGTTGTAATGAAAATCGCCGATCAGCGGCACGCTCACTCCCATCTTGAGCAACTGCTCGCGGATCTTCGGCACCGCCTTGGCCGACTCGTCATTGTTGACGGTAATCCGCACCAGCTCCGAACCGGCACGCGCCAGCTGGGCGATCTGGATCGCGGTCGCAACGTGATCGGCCGTATCGGTGTTGGTCATCGACTGCACTACGATCGGCGCAGAGGAACCCACCTGCACAGGCCCGATCCGGACCAGTCTCGTGGCATGGCGCGCCATCGCAGCGGCCAAAGGAATGTTTTGCATCATGAGATACCTGTTACTGCAGGGTCAGCCGGGCAACATCACCCTTCGTGTAAGGAAGCAGGTCCACCGGTTTGCCCTTCCAGGACAACTTCACCTTGGGTGCGTTGCCGATCACCAGCGTAAAGGGGCCACTGCCTTGAATTTCCTGCACCACGCCGGCCTGGCTCAGGCGCCCGAATACGACCTTGGCCGAGGCATCCCGCACTTCGACCCAGGACTCGCCATCAAATCCGAGCACGATGCGCGGCAAACTGTTGGCCGCAGACTGCGCTGCGACCGCGACCGCGACCGGAACAGATTGTCCCGCCTGCGGTGCAGACGCCGGCACGACCGGTGCCGATGCCGCGGGTGCAGCAGACATGGCCGCACCCGGCTCACTCGCGCCGACTGCGCCAGCGCTGGCAGCCGCAGAAGCCTCAGGTGCACTGGCAGGCACTTCAGACACGGGCTCGGACTGAACCTCCCCCTGCTGTAATGCTGTTTCTTCGCGTGCTTCGAACCAGCGGAAATACCAGCCGGCCCCCAATACGATAACCAGCAGCAATACCAGCAGCGCCGCCGGCAGCGCGGAGAAGCGGGGGTTGCCCGATGAAGGCATGCGCCCCAGGCTGGGGGAATACATCTGCGCGGAGATGCCGGCCGGCTCATGCCCCTCGATCACATCGATCAAGGCCAGGAACGGGGCAGGATCCAGCTGGAGAAAACGGGCGTAATTGCGCACGAAGCCTCGTGAAAACGCAGCGCCGGGCAAGGCGGACAAATCCCCGTGTTCGATGGCCTCAATCTGCCGGGGGGTCAGCTTGAGCTGTGCCGATACCTGCGAGAGCGACAAGCCTCGCGCTTCACGTTCGGCACGCAGTTGCGCCCAGTCCACGACCTGCTCGGACGGGATCTGACGCATGTCATCATCCTGAATCGGTTCACTCACTCGAATTTCCCCTGCAGAAAGAACTGATACTCGTTGGAGCCTGGAAAGTCGTTGCGCATCTTGCTCCCATAAGCCTGCACCAAGCCCTCGTTCCCGAGTTTTTTCTCGATCCGTGCTGCCAGCCAGAGGACATCGGCACCTGGGGCCTTGGCCTGCTGCTGCGCCAGATCGATCCAGTGCTTGGCACGCATGAAGCGATTCGTCCGATACGAAATGCTGGCCAGATAGATGAGCGCCGCGACATTGGCCGGATCGGCCTGCACCGCGCGCAAGAACCGCTCTTCGGCCCCCGCTTCATCCTTCAGGCGCAGCATGCACAACCCCGCGTTGGTCCAGGATCGCGTCGGCGTCTTGTAGTAAGGATTGCGGGCAGCCTGTTCGAGACGCTGCAGGCCCGGGGTTTCCTGCCCCTGGGAGCACAGGAACCAGCCGTAGGCATTGTTCACCACCGGATCGCCTGGGGCAAGACGCGCGGCCTCCTCGAAAGCCGGTCGTGCCTGCGCGAACTGCTCCTGATTCGCATAAACCATGGCCATCAACAGGTGCGCTGGCGCGTAGCTGTTGTCGGCGGCAATCGCAGTCCGGGCTTCGTCCAGCGCCACGCCACTGTTGCCGCTCAGAAGATAGACCTCGCCAAGTTCGACGTGCGCTTTGGCCGACTTCCTTGTCGCAGAAGTGGTCGGCAAATCCGCCATCGGCCGCACAAACTCGCCGCTTGCCACCGGGCCGGGAGCTGCCGCATCAAGCGTGCAGGCGGACAGCAGCATACACAGCACAGGCAAACAACATCCCTGCAAGTTCTTCATCATGAACGCACCTCATTGATAGGCACTACACGTTTCTGGGTCCTGCGCGTTTTATCCTTCACCTGTCCGGCCAACTGGCCACAGGCCGCATCCACGTCGTCGCCGCGTGTCTTGCGTGTGGTCGTGACAATACCGGCCTCGTTGAGCAGTTGCGAGAACCGACGGACCACCGGCGCGGCAGAACGCCGGAAACCGGATTGCGGGAAGGGATTGAACGGAATCAGGTTGAACTTGCATGAAACCTGGCGTGCGATTTCGATCAGCTGACGCAGATGCTCATCCTGATCATTGATCCCCGCCAGCATGATGTACTCAAAGGTCACGAAGTCGCGCGGCGCTTTTTCCAGATAACGGCGACATGCCGCCAGCAGATCCTTGAGCGGATATTTCTGGTTGATCGGCACCAGTTTGTCGCGCAGGGCATCGTTCGGCGCATGCAGCGACACGGCCAGGGCAACCGGGCACTCGTCACGCAGGCGATCCATCGCCGGGACGATCCCCGAGGTCGACACCGTGACACGTCGCCGCGACAGGCCATAGGCATTGTCATCCAGCATGAGGTTGAGTGCCGACACCACATTGTCGAAATTCGCCAGCGGTTCGCCCATGCCCATCATCACCACGTTGCTGATGATGCGATCTCCGTCGGGCATAGCCCCCAGCAGGCGATTCGCCAGCCAGAGCTGCCCGATGATTTCCGCCGCACTCAGGTTGCGGTTGAAGCCCTGTTTGCCCGTCGAGCAAAACGCGCAATCCAGCGCGCATCCCGCCTGTGACGACACGCACAAGGTTCCGCGACTGGCTTCCGGGATATACACCGTTTCAACCGCATTGCCATTGCCAACATCCATCAGCCACTTCCGCGTCCCGTCCTCCGAGACGGAGTCCCGCACAGGGACCGGCGGTTGTATGCACGCAGAATCCTTGAGCAAGGCCCGCAGGCTTTTCGCCACATCGGTCATGGCGTCAAAATCGGTCTCCCCGAAACGATGGATCCAGCGCAGGATCTGGCGCGCACGAAAAGGCTTCTCACCACGTTCGGCAAACCAGGCGGTCAGTGCATCGGCATCAAAATCAAGGAGGTTTTGCATGGGTTCTCAATCAAGGCCCAACCCGGCGTAGAACCGGTCGGGCGGGTACGACTCAACGGCTATACACATTCATGCCGGGGAAAAAGAAAGCAACTTCCACGGCGGCAGTTTCCGGCGCATCGGAGCCATGCACGGCATTGGCGTCGATGGAATCGGCAAAGTCGGCACGGATCGTTCCCGCCGCCGCCTTCTTCGGATCTGTCGCTCCCATCAGCTCACGATTCTTGGCAATCGCGCCTTCGCCTTCAAGCACCTGAATCATCACCGGGCCGGAAATCATGAAATTCACAAGGTCCTTGTAGAACGGACGCTCCTTATGCACCGCATAGAATTGGCCGGCTTCCAGCGCCGACAGCTGCACAAACTTGGCTGCCACGATTTTCAGGCCGGCCTCTTCAAACCGCTGGTAGATCTTGCCAATCACATTCTTGGCTACAGCATCGGGCTTGATGATGGACAGGGTACGTTCGATCGCCATTTTTCTTTCTCTCCTGACGGATGGGGCTGTTGAAAATAATGATTTTTGTAAAAAGCTTCTCATTTTATCAGTAGCGCCCCTATCCCGGCAGTCTCAATGCAAAGCCACCAGCCCCCATCTCGCGCTACCATTGCCACATGCCCGTGCGCTCCACTCCCCTGCTTGCCCTCTTTCCACGCACCGGCGTCTGGTTCTGGCGCCTGCCCCTGCTGGCCATTACCGCCCTGATCGCCATCATCAGCTTTTTCGTCTGGTTCGGCCTCAGCCAGGAACACGATGAACGTCGTGCGGCGCTGGTCAGCGACACCCTCTGGATGGAACAGAACCTGCGGTATCAATTCGAGAGCACGGAAAACCAGCTCTCCCAAATCGGCAACGAGTTCGGCGGCGGAGGTGAATTGCATTCCGAACGGGCACAAGACAAGGTCCGGGAACTGCTGCAGGGCTCTTCGGGTTTGGTCGCCATTCTCTGGCTGAACTCCGAAGGCGTGATGCTCAGCACCCTGCCCGCCAGCGCGGCACCGGTACAACTGGCAGACGACCATCCGATCGGCGTCCTGCGGGCTCGTACCCTCAACCGTCCGACCTACACCCATTCCTTTCAACTGCCGGATAGAACCTATGCCATCGAATTGGTCATGCCGATATTTGGCGCAAACGATTTCAATGGCTACGCAGTCGGCATCTTTTCACTCCCTCGCATCATCAGCACGCACGTCCCCTGGTGGTTTGCCGAGCGCTATCGTCTGTCCTTTACCGACAGCGCAGGCCAGGAGATCGCCAGCACCACACAGGCGAACCCCCTGAACGAAACCCAGGCCTTTGGCGTGACCTTCGATCGCATGAACGGTCTGGGCATCCGCGTGAATGCCTATCGGGCAACCACCCGGGTCATGCCCGCCATCGTCGTTGTCGTCCTGGTCGCCTTCACACTGGTGATCGCCTGGAGCCTATGGATGCTACGCAATCGCGTACTGCGCCTGCAGGATACGGAAACCGCCCTGCGCAGCGAGCACGCCTTCCGTCTGGCCATGGAAAACTCGACCCTGATCGGGCTGCGCGCCCGTGATCGACAGGGTCGCATCACCTATGTCAATGCTGCATTCTGTCGCATGGTGGGCTGGAGTAGTGAAGAGCTGATCGGCCAGCGCCCGCCGATGCCATTCTGGCCAGCAGACGAACCCGAGCCGATCACCCCGGAAGCCGAGGGCAGCGAGGCGGGGCATGCGGCCCCTTCCGCGGTGGAGATGCGCTTCCAGCACCGCAATGGCGAGATTTTCGATGTTCTCATCTACGAAGCACCGCTGATTGATGCGGACGGGCATCATGCAGGCTGGATGGGCTCGGTTCTGGATATCACCGAGCGCAAGCGGGCCGAAGCCCTGGCCCGCGACCAACAGGAACAGCTCGAAGCCACCGCCCGCCTGGTCACGATGGGCGAGATGGCATCCACCCTCGCCCATGAACTGAACCAGCCGCTGTCCGCGATCACCAGCTACAGCGCGGGCTGCCTCAATGCCTTGAAAGCGGGTCGCTACGACGAGAAGCAATTTACCGACGTGCTGGGCAAGATCAACCACCAAGGCCAGCGCGCCGGCCGCATCATCCACCGCATCTACGGTTTCGTGCGCCGCAGCGAATCCCGCCGCGAACGCATGGACGTGAATGCCGCAATCCTGGAAGCCACCGGCCTGCTTGAAACGGAAAGTCTGCGGCGCAAGGTCCGCCTGCAGATCGAAATGGGCATGGACCTGCCCGAGATCATGGGCGACCGCGTCATGATCGAGCAGGTGGTGGTCAACCTCTTGCGCAACGGCATGGACGCAATGAAACACACGCCAGAGACCGAACGCGTCCTGCACGTCAGCAGCGAAGCCCTGGCCGATGGCGTGCGCATCGCCGTACGCGACCATGGTGCAGGCATCTCGCCGGACATCGCAGACAGGCTGTTCGATTCATTCTTCACGACCAAGCCCGAAGGCATGGGCATGGGCTTGAAGATCTGCCGCTCCATCGCCGAACAGCACAATGGGCGTTTGTGGTTTGAAGCCGATGCCAACGGGGGCACCACCTTCTACCTGCAACTGCCCGTCGGCGCAGACATCAACGCCTGATCCCGTCAGGGCCTCGCCAGGCAATCTGCCACCCCGCTTCGCCAGCGCCTGCACGCACGCTGGCAGCCCCGCCCACACCACCGATCCAGACCAGCTCGTCGGCACGCCACAACATGGGTACCTGTTCGCGCCACCACGGTGGAATGCCGTTTTCCTGACTCAGTTGCTTGAAACTGCGCGTTGGCCGATTTGCACTCAGGCGCAGGCATTCCCCGCCTGCACGCAGCCGGATCTGGAAACACGCCGTTGCAGGGTCCAGGCGCAGCGCCCCGGCACCGACCGCCGGAACGAAGTACAGCTCGCCGCGCCCCCAGGGCAAGATGGCTTCGCCACGCCAGCCTACCGGCGCAAGCGGCGGCAAAGCCTCGGCCGGCTCCCACCACAGCGCCTGATGATAAGCGCACAGGGCCAACCCTGCATGCGACCAGCGCATCGGGCCGGACTGACAGACTGCTTGCCACAGATCTTCGAAACGCACGGCATCCGGCGCCAGGACGCCCGCCTGTGCTATCCAGAAACGCAACAAGTTGCGCGCACGCGCGGGCGACAAGGCGCACAAACGCGTCCGCGCCCCAGCCGCGCCCAGTGCGACCTGCGCAGCATCCTCGACGGCCAGCTCACGGAGCAACTCGGTCGCTTCGGCAAAATGCCGGGTAGCCCGCAGCATGTTTGCGGAACTTGCCGGAAAGCGCTGCCACAGCGGGGCCAGGATCTGCCGGCGCAGAAAATTGCGGGTCAGCGTCTCGTCCGCATTGCTGTCATCCTCAATCCAGCCCAGCCCCTGCATGCGCGCCCAGGCCAGCAAGGTCTCGCGCGTTTCACCGAGCAGGGGACGCCACAACCGGCGTGCCGCATCCACTTCGGACATGGCCGCCGCACCGGCCACACCCGTGCCCCGCAGCAAGCGGTGCAACAAGGTTTCGGCCTGATCATCGGCATGATGGGCCAGGACAATCCAGCCCGGCGCTCCTTGCTGCAAGGCCTGATAGCGCACTGCACGCGCCGCAGCTTCGAGGCCTCGCCCGGCATCGCGTGCCACTTCGACCGCACACACCTGCAGGGGAACGCCCAAATGCGCACACGTTTCGGCGCAATGCCGCGCCCAGGCCTCGGCATGCATACTCAGGCCATGATTGACGTGGATGGCAGACAGACGAAAGCCGAGCGAAGAAGCTAGCCCGGCCAGTACATGCAGAAGAACGGAAGAATCCAGACCGCCACTGAAAGCGACGGTCAGCGCGCAGGGTGCATCGGTGGCAGGCAGGCGCGCAAACCGCTCGCGCACCCGCGCCACCAGGGCATCAGGCTGCAAGCTCCTTGAATTTGCCATAGCTGAGCAAACGCTCATAGCGCTTGTCAGTGAGTTCCTGCAGGGAGAGTTCGCTGAGCTGACGCAGAGAGTCCTGCAATGCCCGCTTGAGTGACACCGCCATCGCACGTGGATCGCGATGCGCGCCGCCCACCGGCTCGTTGATCACCTTGTCGATCAAACCCAGCGATTTCAGGCGCGACGCGGTAATCCCCATGATCTCTGCAGCTTCGGAGGCCTTATCGGCACTCTTCCACAGAATCGAGGCGCAGCCTTCCGGCGAGATCACCGAATAGGTGGAGAACTGCAGCATGTTGACCTGATCGGCCACCGCAATCGCCAGCGCGCCGCCGGAACCGCCCTCTCCGATCACCGTCGTGATGATCGGCACCCGCAATTCGGTCATGGCATACAGATTGTGACCAATCGCTTCGGACTGGCCACGTTCTTCCGCATCAATCCCGGGATAGGCTCCGGGCGTATCCACAAAGGTGAACACCGGAATGCCGAACTTCTCGGCCAGTCTCATCATGCGCAAGGCCTTGCGATAGCCCTCGGGGCGCGGCATGCCGAAATTGCGCAGGATCTTTTCCTTGGTATCGCGCCCCTTCTGATGACCAATCACCATGCAGCTGCGCCCATTGAAACGGGCCAGCCCGCCCACGATAGCCTTGTCGTCGGCAAAGGCGCGATCACCATGCAGTTCTTCGAAATCGGTGAACATGTGCTCAACGTAATCGAAGGTGTAAGGCCGCTGGGGATGGCGTGCCACTTGCGCAATCTGCCAGGGGCTGAGCTTGGCGTAGATATCCTTGGTCAAGGCTTGGCGCTTGACCTCCAGTCGCGAGATCTCTTCAGAAATATCGACGGCAGAATCATCCTGCACGAAACGGAGTTCCTCAATCTTGGATTCCAGATCGGCAATCGGCTGCTCGAAGTCGAGAAATGTAGTCTTCACGGGAAGTCGGTTGAATCAAAAAAGAGTGGTGCATTGTACCCGATCGGCGCAAACCCGAAGTCGTCGAAATAACTATTAAAAATCATATAGTTAAAAACAAAAGACAGGATACGCTGACGTACGGTCCGGCTCAGGCGGCCACCAGCAGATAGGCCCGGATCTCATGATCCAGGCCGAATTGGCGTCCTGGCAAGGGCATCAGCTTGAACGCCCGGTGCTGGTCCAGCAGGAACAAGGCCTGCTCACCACGCTGGGCGGACAGCGGCAAGACCAGCCGCACTGGCGCGCCGCGCTTGAGTGGATCGAGCAGCACAACCTGGATGCGGTTCTCGCCATCATCGGCCAGCACACTCACGGGCGCATCGCCGAGCAGCTCGATGCCGATCTGGCTCTCTCCCTTGCTGGAACGCCACAGGCGCCGCACCGCACCAATGCGCCACCGATCCCCATCCGGCGAGTGCATACCGAGCAGACTGCCGATCTCGACCCCTTCGAGATCGCCGCTCGGAGCATCCGCACCAACCCCCTGCAGGCTGGCATCCCTGATCGCCCAGTCCCGCGGCGGAAGCGCCGTATCCTCTCCGCTCAGGCGACCGATCAAGCGTTCCCAACCATCCACCACCAGCAGACGTCCCGGCATGGGATGACGACGATGTCGCCGCACGGGCGCGGCACTCGACCAAAGACGGATCATGTGGGACAGGACGCTGATCAGCAGACTGCCCTGGGCATCCTGCAGCAAGACGAATTCCGCCGGCAGATCGCCCGCCGACACCCGCTCCAGAACTTCCTGCAAAACTTTCGCCGCCCGGACGCCGCCAAAGAACCGCGGCAATGCGGCGTGCTGGGGCATCTGCACCAGCCGTGCCGGAGGCAGGGCGAGCGCCGCATCGATCCAGTACAAGGTGGTGGCGACCGGCGCCTCCCCCAGCTCCAGCGAGGGCAGCACGTAATGCACCAGCCGCGAAGCCAGTTCCAGGCGCTCGGCATCCAGCTGGTCCAGACCCACGCTGTGCAAGGCTATCGCCCGCAGGTATTCACGCTCGACCGTGAATACGGCATCACGGTCCGGACGTAAACGAACAGGCTGCTGCACTACGCCTGCACGCGAGGCCAGCCGATACGCCAGGTTCAGACGATCCCAGACCGCATCATCAATCGGACCATGCCGGAACGCATCCCACTTGGCACGGTTTGACGCAGCCCGCATGGCCCGCACGGCGAGTTGTGCGATCAAGCCGCGCTCGGCCATCTCGCCTTCGACGGTCTGCGCAACCAGCAATTCCCCATAGGCATCCAGCACCATGGCCCAATAACCGTGGGCAATTGCCCACAGCCGACGGCGCTCAAGCGGCGAAGCACTTCCTGCTTTCAGGTACAGATCGATGCACAGACGGGCGGCGCGCTGGGAGGCTTCATCCAGGGCAAACAGCAGGCGGGCGCGCTCGGAGAAATCCAGTTCGCCGTTCCCGATCAGGGAATCAATCCACGGCGCGATCTCGCTGATCGCCACTTCAGGCGCGCGTTGGGACAGATCCACAACGACACGGTCGAGCGCATGCTTCTCGGATAGAGGATGATTCTGGCCCGACTGAGGACGCATGCGCGCTCCTGATGGTTTTATTACATATAGCGAATTTTAATGATTTCAACAAAAAAACCAATTCCTAACGACAGACGGGCTCCGCCCCGGAAAACAGACCGAACACGTTAGAATTGCCACTCCTACCCACAGGTGTCCCCATGCGCCAATACCTTGACCTGATGCGCCACGTGCTTGAGCACGGGCAAGACAAGACCGACCGTACCGGCACCGGCACCCGCTCGGTTTTCGGCTGGCAGATGCGTTTCAATCTGGCCGACGGTTTCCCGATGCTGACGACCAAAAAACTGCACCAGAAATCCATCATCCACGAGTTGCTGTGGTTCCTGCAAGGCGACACCAATGTCGCCTATCTGAAGGAAAACGGGGTCTCGATCTGGAACGAGTGGGCCGACGAAAACGGCGAGCTCGGTCCGGTCTATGGCAAGCAATGGCGGCGCTGGGAAGCCCCGGATGGCCGCGTGATCGATCAGATCACCCAGCTCGTGGAAGGGCTCAAGAAAAACCCGGACTCGCGTCGCCATCTGGTCAGCGCCTGGAACCCGGCCGATGTTGACCGCATGGCCCTGCCACCGTGCCACGCCCTGTTCCAGTTTTACGTCGCGGGCGGCAAGCTGTCCTGCCAGCTCTACCAGCGCAGCGCAGACATTTTCCTGGGCGTGCCTTTCAATATTGCCAGCTACGCCCTGCTGACCCTGATGATTGCGCAGGTCATCGGCCTGCAACCGGGCGACTTCATCCACACCCTGGGTGACGCACACCTGTATTCCAACCATCTTGAGCAGGCCCGCCTGCAGCTCACGCGCGAACCCCGGGCGCTTCCCCAGCTGAAGCTCAACCCGGACGTGAAGGATCTGTTCGCTTTCCGCTTCGAAGATTTCACGCTGGAAGGCTATGAACCGCATCCGCACATCGCGGCCAAGGTCTCGGTATGAGCGCCAAACCCGAGATCGCGGTAATTGTTGCCCGTGCCCGCAACGGCGTGATTGGCCGCGACAACGCCCTGCCCTGGCGCCTGCGCGACGATCTGCAACTGTTCAAGCAGCGCACGCTGGGCAGCCCGATGATCATGGGTCGCAAGACCTGGGAATCGCTTGGACGCCCATTGCCGGGACGCCGCCACATCGTGGTCAGTCGTCAGGCGGACTACCAGGCGCCGGGCATCGAGGTCGTCCATTCATTGGCAGACGCCGTGGCGGCCTGCCAGGGCACTGAAAAGGTCTTCGTGATCGGTGGCGCACAGATCTATGCGCAAGCCCTGGCACTGGCGGATGTGTTGTGGATCACCGAGGTCGATACGGAACTCGAAGGCGACGTGCGTTTTCCGGCCTTCGATCCCGCGGGCTTCCGGGCATGCAGTCGCGAACACTTTCAGGCCAGCGACAAGAATCAGTTCGCCTTTGACGTGGTCGAATACCGGCGCCTGACATGACAAGGGCGGCAAGCGCCGCCCTTCGCACCGGAAATGCCGGCTTATTCCCGGTAACCGACTTCCTTCATGACTTCGCTCACGCCGATATGGCGTACATCGCGCCCACGCACCAGGAAGATGGTGTACTCGGCAATGTTCTTGGCGTGGTCCCCGATCCGTTCCAGCGCCTTGGCCGCAAACAGGATGTCGATCCCGCGCGAGATGGTGCGTGGATCTTCCATCATGTAGGTGATCAGCTGACGCATCACGGACTTGAACTCGTTGTCGAGCTCGCGATCTTCCTTCACCACTTCGGCAGCCGAGTCCACATCCAGGCGCGCCATTCCGTCCAGTGCCTTGCGTAACTGCTCGACCGCCAGGGAACCGAGATGCTTGAGCTGCACGCGCGGCCGTCCAGACGGTTCATGCTCATGCAGCAGGCGCGCCACCTTGGCGATCTTCTTGGCTTCGTCGCCGATCCGTTCCAGATCCGTCACCGCCTTGGAAACACTGACGATCGCGCGCAGATCCTTGGCAGCAGGCTGGCGGCGGGCAATGATCTGGGCACACGCTTCATCCAGCTCCAGCTCCAGCTCGTTGACCCGCTTGTCATTCTCGATGACCCGCTCGATCACGGAAATGTCGCCCTCAAGCAAACCTTCCATCGCCTTGACCACCTGCAGTTCGACATAACCACCCATCTGCAATACGCGGGTGCGCATGTCATCCAGCTCAACGTCATACTGCCGCGTAGTGTGTTCGCTCATGATTCCATCTCCTGATTCCGTCGACGCCAACCGTGCATTATCGGCCCGCTACATGAAACAAATATTTCAGTCGCGCTCAAAGACCTGAACCCCGTCAGGCGTCCCTAGCAGCAGCACCTCGGCAGGCCGCACCGCAAACAAGCCATTGGTCACCACCCCGACGATCTGGTTGATCTGGGTTTCAAGCCGGGCCGGTTCGGTAATTGCCAGACCGTGTACATCAAGAATGATGTTCCCGTTGTCCGTCACAACACCTTCCCGCCAGACCGGACGACCACCCAGTGCGCTCAAGGCACGCGCGACCTGAGCACGCGCCAGAGGGATCACCTCGACCGGCAGCGGAAACTTCCCCAGCACCGGCACTTTCTTCGACACATCCGCAATGCATACAAAGCGCCTGGCAACGGTCGAGACGATTTTTTCGCGCGTCAGCGCCGCGCCCCCCCCCTTGATCATGCAGAAATTGCCATCGATTTCGTCGGCGCCGTCCACATAGACCGACATGGACTCGACCTCGTTCAGATCAAACAGGCGGATGCCGTGTGCAGCCAGGCGTCTGGCGCTGGCTTCGGAACTCGCCACGGCGCCCAGGATCCGCTCCCGCATGCCTGCCAGCCCATCGATGAAGAAATTGGCGGTGGAGCCGGTCCCCACACCGATGATTTCACCTTCAGGGACATACGCCAGCGCTGCTTGCGCCACAGATTGTTTCAGAGTGTCTTGATTCATGATTCGGCCGCTTGCAGTGTGTATCGTGCGCATTGTAGTAGAGCTGGCCACAAACCAGTCACCTTCCCGTTCAATCCCAACGCACGATGATCAAGGCGGCGACAACCCGCTGCTGCAGATAGCCAGTACGCTCCTGCGCGGTCAGGACAGTCTGCCCGGTTTGCAGCAGAAATTGATCGACCCGATCACGCCGAACGGCGAAGCCTCTGATCTGCTCCAGCAAGGCTTGTCAGTTCTGGGTGTTTTCCTGAACAAGACCTGACCCAGATACATCCCTGCGATGTGAAACGACGCAGTGCAGACGCGTCGCAGCACCGGTGCGGCTACAATCCGCCCATGCCAAAACACTTTCTCCGCCGCCTTGCCCTGGCCTGCCTGGCCTGCCTGGCCATCCGTGCGCAAGCCTCCTTGCCCGACCCCATCACCCGCGCGGTCCGCGAAGCCGGACTACCGGCCGATGCGGTCAGTCTGTGGGTCGGTCCGGCATCCGGCGGGGAGCCCTCGCTGCAACACAATCCCAGACAGTTGATGAATCCAGCTTCGGTGATGAAGTTGATCACCAGTTACGCAGCGCTTGATCAATTCGGCCCGGCCTGGACCTGGAAAACCGATGCCTACCTGCGTGGCCAGCTGATCGATGGTGTGCTTGATGGTGATCTTGTCATCGTCGGCAGCGGCGACCCTGCATTGACCTGGGACCGGCTTGGCCAGTGGCTGCGCGACTGGCGCACGCGTGGGCTGCGCGAGATCCGCGGCAACATCGTCATCGATTCCGGCCTGTTTGCCCAAGCCCCGCTGAATGCGCCGTTCGATGAAGCCCAGCACCGTGCCTACAACGCCCAGCCAGATGCTTTCCTGATCAATTTCGGCGCACTCAGCCTGCGCCTCAATCCCGGTGTAGCCAATGCACCGGTCGAGGCGAGCGTGCTCACGCCCGCCGCGCCGCTACGCATCGTCAATCATCTCAAAAGCATGCCGGGCGCTTGTGGCGACTGGCGTTCCGGCTTGCGTGGCACATTCGTCCCGGAAGGCAATGGCAAAACCGCTGGACTGGTGCTGACCCTGGAAGGACGACTGGCGGGCAGTTGTGGCGAGCGCCAGCTCAATCTGAAAATCGATGACAGCCTGCGCTGGGCCGGCCTGGTGATCCGCGCACAATGGCAGGAGATTGGCGGCAGCTGGGCCGGGGAAGTCGTGCGGGGCAACGCCACGGCGCCACTCACCGCGTTCTCCAGCTGGGAATCCCCCAGCCTGCCCGAAGTGCTGCGCGACATGAACAAGTGGTCCAACAACGTCATGGCCCGCCAGATCTTCCTGGCGCTTGGTGCCGACGGAGCAGCACAGTCCAGCGAAAAAAGCATCACCCGCCTGCAGGCCTGGATGCCGGCACAAGGGCTGGACGCAACGCAGTGGATTTTCGAAAACGGTAGCGGTCTCTCGCGCATCGAGCGTACGACCGCAGCACAGCTCGGCACGCTTCTGCGCACCGCCTGGCACAGCCCCCGCATGCCGGAATATGTCATGGGTCTGCCGGTGATCGGTCGCGACGGCACCATGCGGGCACGCCTCGTTGACACGCCTATGGCCGGCCGTGGCTATGTGAAGACCGGCACCCTGGATGGCGTAAAGAGCGCGGCCGGTTACGTGCTGGATGCCAAAGGCGAATGGCAAGCCTTTGCCGTGATCCTCAACCACCCCAGGGCGCCTGCTGCAGAAACCGTAGTAGACGCCGTTCTGCGCTGGATCTATGGCCTGTAGCGCCACCCCCCGGGGCATTCTGCTTTGCCCCCGGAAACACCGATCTGTTTAATGCCCTCGCCAACAACCACCTTACACCATTCATGATGATGGCGTATGATGCTAGCCGGAATGCAAAATGATTTCCGGCCATCTGTCATCTTCCACATGATGCGTGCGCCGATTCCCGGCTCGACTTCTTGAAAAAACCACGATGAAAAAGATCATTTCACTAGGACTGGTGTGCTTTCTCGCAGCGTGCGGGGGCGGTGGCGGAGGCGGTAGCAGCAATGGCGTCGCGACCAGCACCCTGCCCGGGCGCACGACCTTCCCGCCTTCGAGCACCTATGCCAATCTGTGCGCCAGCCCACGCGCCAATACGGCGGATCGTCAGGGCACGACCGAGAACGAAAAGACCTTTTTGCGCTCTTTCATTGACGAGACCTATCTCTGGTACAGAGACGTTCCCAATGTTGTTGCCGCAAATTATGCGACACCGCAAAGCTATTTCGATGTCCTGAAAACCACGGCAAAAACCAGTTCCGGCAAAGACGTCGACCAATTCCACTGGTCACAAACAACCGAATCCTGGAACGCCTCCTCCTCCGGCATCACGCAAGATTACGGCATCAAATGGGCGGCACAGGCCAGCGTGCCACCACGCAGTTGGATCGTGGCGCAGGTTGCGCCAGGCTCTCCGGCTGCGCTGGCGGGGATCAAGCGCGGCGACAAGCTCACCTCGGTCGATGGCGTTGATTTCGTCAATGACGGTACAGAGGCGGGAGTCGCGGTCCTGAACGCAGGTTTATTCCCGACCACCGTCAGTACCCACGGATTTGGCCTGAATGGCAATGCCGAGATCAGTCTGACGCCCGCGACCATCACCACCGTCACGGTACAAAACGTGAAAACCATAACCAGCACCAGCGGAACGGTCGGCTATTTCATCTTCGATACCCACATTGCAAAATCCGAAGCCGAGCTGATCGCCGCGATCAACCAGCTGAAAGCCGCCAACGTGACGGATCTGGTGATCGACTTGCGCTATAACGGCGGAGGGCTCCTGTATATCGCCAGCGAGCTGGCCTACATGATTGCGGGACCGAGCAACACGGACAACAAGATTTTCGAGAAACTCATCTTCAACGACAAGCTGACCGCACAAAACGAAATCTTCCCGTTCTATGCCACCGGCACAGCAGACCAAACCCTGCCATATCTCGGGCTCAAGCATGTCAGTCTGCTGGTTACCCAGAACACGGCATCGGCCAGCGAAGCCATCATCAATGGCCTGCGCGGCGTGGATGTCACCGTCGATCTGATCGGCGATACCACCCGCGGCAAACCGTATGGATTCGTCCCGCAAGACAATTGCGGGTACACCTATTTCGCCATCCAGTTCAAGGGCGTCAACGAGAAAGGCTATGGCGACTATGCCGATGGGTTCTCTCCCACCTGCAGTGCAGCAGATGACTTCACCCATGAACTCGGCGATACGGCCGAAACCATGCTGCAAACGGCGCTGACTTACCGGCAGACAGGGACTTGCCCGACAACGACATCCCGCTTCAGTTTCACTACTGGCGCGCCGCTGCAGTCGAGCATCGTCCGCCCGGCGAGCCAGGAGATGCGCATCATCACCCGCAAACCGCATCTATGAGAATGCTCCGGCCGCCTGGGCCCCTGGTCATCGCGCTGTTGACCGGGGCATGCACGATGAGTGCAGCACAAACAGATCAGGCGGCCCTGCTGACCAACCCCGGGCCTGAAGTCCAGCAGGAGCTGAGTGCCGCGATTGCCCGGCTGACCGGTTTCGCCAGCGTGGCACTATCCATGCAGGACTTCACCCGGGACAGCGAACTGTTCATCGAGCGCAAACCTCAGACCGACAACAACGGGGAACTGATCCAGGGACGCAATCTTGAGAAGCCTCACCGTATCGGGCTGGTTTCCCGTGACGGAAAATGCTGGCTGGTGGATCAGAACTCGGGCCAGCGCAGCCCATTGATGGCGGCGCGTTGTCGCGTCAAATGAGCACCGAGGGCATCACAAGCCGGTCCATTTGCGTTCCACCGCGAATTTGACCAACGCTGACGAGCCTTCCAGCTCGCACTTGCGCTTGATGTTGAGGCGATGAGTTTCGACGGTACGTACCGAGAGATCCAGCCGCGAGGCGATTTCCTTGCTGGAAAGCCCTTCGGCGATCAATTTGAGAACCTCCTGCTCACGCTGGGTAAGCAAGGGCGCAGGGCTGGCGCCCGCCGCCAGCGCATCGGCGACACCCGCCGAGTAGTAGCGTTTGCCCGCCATCACGGCATGCACGGCGGCCACGATTTCCTGAGCCGGACTGTCTTTCAGCACATAGCCGCGTGCGCCGACACGGAACGCCTCGACCACATATTGCGGCTGGTCGTGCATGGTCAGCATGATCACCTGGACTTGCGGGTAACGCTCGTGGAACTGGCGCGCGAGGTCAATGCCGCTGGTTCCCCGCATGGCAATGTCCATCAACACCACGTCAGGTTGAATCCGCAACATCGCGGCCAGGGCGCTGATCGCATCCTCGGCTTCGGCCACCACGGAGAACCCGGGCACGGTCTCCAGACGAACGCGCAGACCATCACGCACCAGAGGATGGTCATCGACCAGCATCAATTTGACATCAGCATCCATTCTTTCCTCTCAGGCACGCAATGCGCTGCCGGGCAATACGATTTCAATGCAGGTGCCATGCAGCCCGCTGCGTGCGATGAACATGCCGCCCAGGGTTTCGATCCGCTCGCGCATGCTGGTGAGCCCCAAGCCCTCGCGGGGTTGCGCGCCCAGTGCTTCCGGATCGAAGCCCCGTCCATTGTCGGCAATCGTCAGGCGCAGCGCCTTCTGCCGGCTCATCAGGGAGACGGTGACTTCGCTGGCATGCGCGTGTCGCTCGATGTTGTTGAGCGCTTCCTGCACGACCCGGAACAAGGCGGTCGCCACGGGGCCCGGCAGGGGCTGGCTATGCTCGGCCTTGAGGCGGACCTGCAGCCCCGTACGCTGCCCGAACTCATTGAGGGTCTGTGCTATCGCTGCACTCAGGCCCAGATCGTCCAGCGCGGTCGGGCGCAGGTCGTGGGAGATCCGCCGGACTTCCCGCAAAACCTCGTTGAGCCGGGTCACCCCCTTGTCGGTCATCTCGGCGAGAACATTCGGATTGTCGCCCTGCGGCGCATTCACGCGCCCGCGAATGCGTTCCTGTACCGACTCGAAAATGAACTTCACCGAGACCAGCAGCTGGCTGACCCCGTCATGCAATTCACGCGCCACACGCGCCCGCTCAGTTTCCTGCGACAGCACGACCTGATGCGCCAGGGCACGCAAGCGCGCTTCGGCCGTGCGCTGGGTGGACAGGTTCAGGGCAAAGCCGCACATGGCAACAATCACACTGGCCGCGCCGGCAATCACCACGATGATGCTCATGGTGGCGGAAATGGCATGACTGGCTGCTTTGTCGATCCGTCCCCTGGCCGCGTCGAGATCGTCCAGATACATGCCAGTCCCGATCATCCAGCCCCATTTGGGTTCGAGCGCGACATAACCCAGCTTGCGCTCTTCGCGCGCCGTCGAGGGCCGGTTCCACATGAATTCGACATAACCCCCACCCGCCCTGGCCTGCCTGATCAGATTCTGGATGGTGGGCGAACCCTGCTTGTCGCGCAGTTCCCAGAGATTCTGCCCGACCAGTTCCAGCTGGCGCGGATGCATGAGGTTGAGCCCATGCAGGTCGTACACATAGAAGTAACCATCTTCACCGAAATCCAGCTGGTGGAGGACATTTAATGCTTCGGCACGCGCGGCAGTCTGATCGGCCAGACCATGCAGATGCTCGATCGCTCCGAGAGCCAGGTCGACATAGTTTTTCAGCTCGATACGCCGGGCACTCGCCAGCACCGGCAGCACGGCCTCGGTCTCCGCATCGGCGAGCGCGCGGGCTTCGATGCGTACCACGGCCGCAATCGCCGCTATTGCCAGCAGTAAAGGCACCACAGCAAGCAAAAGCACAGTCAGGCGAAGATGCATGAACGAAAACCCGGACAAATCGTTGCGGATGAACACCGGCTGTCATCCTAATCCGGCCGGCCACTTTACGGCTACGTAGTTGTACGCATCACCCCTGCGTAATCCTCCTGATGTATGTGCATGCCATAGCCTGCATACTCAGGCCAACCCGGAGAAAGGCCTCTGCATGACTTTCGACGGGCAAGGGGAGCAACGCCGGCTTGCACCCGGCGCCAGGCCCACACCATAACCCTTGCGTTCGCGCTCACAAGGCGCAACGACACAGGAGGAGACACATGAATAGCACCTTGTCCAGACTGGGCTGGGGCGTGCTGGCTGTCATCGGCGCGTTTTGCCTGGGCTACGTCGCACTCAATCACGGCGAAACGATCAATGCCTTGTGGATCGTCGTTGCCGCCGTTTCGATCTATCTCGTCGCCTACCGCTATTACGGCCTGTACATCGCCAACAAAGTTCTCGGCGTTGATGCCACCCGGATGACTCCGGCCGTGAAGTACAACGATGGCCTGGACTATGTTCCGACCGACAAGTACGTCCTCTTCGGTCACCACTTCGCCGCAATTGCAGGTGCCGGTCCGCTGGTAGGCCCGGTCCTGGCCGCACAGATGGGCTACTTCCCCGGCATGCTGTGGATCATTTCCGGCGTGGTGCTGGCCGGCGCCGTGCAGGATTTCATGGTGCTGTTCATTTCAACACGACGCGAAGGTCGCTCCCTGGGAGACCTGATCAAATCCGAACTCGGCACGATTCCCGGCATGATCGCCCTGTTCGGCGCGTTCCTGATCATGGTGATCATCCTCGCGGTGCTGGCCCTGATCGTGGTGAAAGCCCTGGCGGATTCGCCCTGGGGGACCTTCACGGTAGCCGCCACGATCCCCATCGCGATCCTGATGGGCATCTACATGCGTTACATCCGTCCGGGCCGCATCGGCGAGATTTCCATCGTCGGCTTCTTCCTGCTGATCGGTGCGATCCTTCTCGGCGGCAAGGTTGCCGCAGATCCGGTCATGGCAGCCTGGTTCACCTTTGACGGCAAACAGCTGACCTGGATGCTGATCATCTACGGCTTCATCGCCTCTGTCCTGCCGGTCTGGCTGCTGCTTGCCCCGCGCGACTATCTGTCAACCTTCCTGAAGATCGGCACGATCTGTGGTCTGGCCATCGGCATCGTATTCGTGGCTCCGCAACTGCAGATGCCGGGGATCACGAAGTTCGTCGACGGCACGGGCCCGGCCTGGTCCGGCAACCTGTTCCCCTTCCTTTTCATCACCATTGCCTGCGGCGCCGTGTCCGGCTTCCATGCGCTGATTTCTTCGGGCACCACGCCGAAGATGCTGGCGAATGAAAACCAGGCAGCCTTCATCGGTTACGGTGGCATGCTGATGGAATCCTTCGTGGCCATCATGGCGCTGGTCGCGGCATCGGTAATCGATCCGGGCGTGTATTTCGCGATGAACAGCCCGGCTGCCATCATCGGCAAGGAAGCCGTGGATGTGGCGGCCAAGATCTCCGAATGGGGCTTCGTGATCACCCCGGACGTGCTGCTGCAAACCGCGCAGGATGTGGGCGAAAAGACCATCATCTCGCGGGCAGGTGGCGCGCCGACACTGGCCGTGGGGATGGCTCACATCATCTCGAACGCGCTCGGTGGCAAGGCGATGATGGCCTTCTGGTACCACTTCGCGATCCTGTTCGAAGCGCTGTTCATCCTCACCGCAGTAGATGCCGGGACGCGTGCCGGTCGCTTCATGCTGCAGGATCTGCTGGGTGCCTTCATCCCGAGCTTCAAGCGCACGGAAAAGATGGCCCCCACCCTGATCGCCACGGCGCTCTGCGTGATTGCCTGGGGCTACATCCTGTATCAGGGCGTGGTCGACCCACTGGGCGGCATCAACACCCTGTGGCCGCTCTTCGGTGTTGCCAACCAGATGCTGGCTGCAGTGGCGCTGACCATGTGCACGGTGGTGCTGTTCAAGATGAAGCGCGAACGCTACGCCTGGGTCACCATCCTGCCCACAGTCTGGTTGCTGATCTGCACCCTGACCGCTGGCTGGCAGAAGATCTTCCACGTCAAACCGTCCATCGGCTTCCTCGCCAACGCTGCAAAATTCAGCGCCGCGGCGGATCGTGGTGAAATCCTGGCGCCGGCCAAGAGTGCGGCGCAAATGCAGCAGGTGATCTTCAACAACTATCTTGATGCAGCGCTGTGCGGGCTGTTCATGCTGGTGGTGATCTCGATCCTGGTGTTCGGCATCCGGGCCTGCATGAAGGCTTATGCAGAAGCGCGTCCGACTTCCAAGGAATCGGTCTACGAAAAACTGCCCGATAACGCGGCAGCGTAATATCCAGACTGCAGCCGGGCACCACGCCATGGTGCCCGGCCGTAGCCGAAGGCTTTCCGGCTTGCCCCTGCTGCCCGCAGAGGCAAGCCAGAAGATCTTCCCTCCATATCGCAGAAGGTAACCGACCGTGTTCCGTGATCTAGCCAAGATGGGTGCTTACCTCGGCCAGGCCGCCCGCATGATGGTGGGCGTGCCTGATTATGACACCTACGTGCAGCACACCCGCCTGATGCACCCGGACCGGACCCCGATGACCTACGAGGAATTCTTCCGCGAGCGTCAGGAAGCGCGCTTTGGTGGCGCGGTCGGCAAATGCTGCTGAGGGCCACGTGGTGAGTCCGACCCCCGTCACACTGCTGACCGGTTTTCTGGGTGCCGGCAAGACCACCCTGCTCAACCGCCTGCTGGCCTTCAACCAGCAGGAACGGATCGCCATCGTCGAAAACGAATTCGGCGCGGTCGGCATCGATGGCGAGCTGATCGCCCCGGGCGCCTCGACCATCATCGAACTCTCCAACGGCTGCATATGCTGCAGCGTGCGTGGCGAGCTCTCCGCCGCCTTGACGGATCTGCTGGCCCGTCGCGAACGCCAGGAAATCTTCTTTGATCGCCTGATCATCGAGACCACCGGTCTCGCCGATCCCGGCCCGGTCGTACAGACATTCTTCTGGGAAGACGCACTGCGCGAGCACTTCACGCTGGATGCGGTGATCACCTTGATCGATGTATGCCATGCCAGTGCCCAGCTTGATCGTGAAGCCGTTGCGGCCGCGCAGGTGGCTTATGCCGATTGGCTGGTTCTAAGCAAGACCGATCTATGCGAAGCGCTTGCACTGCATGAGCGCCTGCGCGCCATCAACGCCCGCGCCGAGATCATCGATGCACAGGATCTGGACGCCCATTGGCCGCGCCTGCTGGCCACCGGCGGATTCAGTCTGAACGAACAGGGTCTGCCTGCCCGCAGCCTCCTGACGCGCGGCTGGAAAGTATCCGGAACCTCCCGCACGGCTTTCGGCAAAGCGCCGGTCAAGTCCTGGGACGACGCGATTGAATCCCTGGTGCTGGAGAGTCCGGGCTCGGTCGATCTGGACGCCATCTCGGCCTTCGTGGACAACCTCATCGCGCAGCACGCCACCGATCTGCTGCGCTACAAAGGCATCCTGGCCATCCAAGGCGAAGCGCGCCGGTTGGTCTTCCAGGGCGTGCACCGGATCGCCGGCTTTGACTACGGCCGCCCCTGGGATGCCGAAGAGCCACGCGAAAGCCGCATCGTCCTGATCGGCCGCGAGCTGCCACGCGAAAAGCTGCTGGCGGACTTTTCTGCAGCCCTGGCCTGACGCCGCCCCCGCTTACGCCACCGGCCGCCCGGCCTGCAAGGCCAGCCAGCCCTTGACGATGCGATACACCGCCCACAATCCGGTCAATCCGAACAGCAGCCAGTTGACCAGGAACCCCACCAGCACGAAGTAAAGCACCAGGCCGATCAGCATCGCGATCAGGCAACGCCAGAAGGTATCCGCCTGCCACTGGAAATGACTCGCCAGGAAAGTCCCCTTGACCTCGTCGCGTTTCACATAATTGATGATGATTGCGATGATCGAAGTCCAGCCGAACACGAAGGCGCCAATCATCGTCACGGCCTGCGACCAGGCGCCAATGACCAGCCCCACCGCATGCAGCAGATACAGGATGTGGGTCAGTTGAACCCATCCGGGGGCCGCCGCGGTGAACGTCTCACCATCAATCACGTCGAGCATCTTGTCATCAGACATTCCGTTCCCCTTGTGTCAGCCTGCTGCACAGGGCTGGCAGCAAACGTTCTTCAACGACATTGTGCCAGCTCTCGCCCTGGGTACGGCGGAACAGACGCATCGTCGGGTACCAGGGGCTGTCCTCGCGCCCCAGTAACCAGCGCCAGTCCGGCACCGGCGGCAGCAACAGCCACACCGGTTTGCCCAGGCTGGCAGCCAGGTGCGCAACTGCGGTATCCGCACTGATCAGCAGTGTCACATCCTGCAGGCGTCGTGCGGTATCAGCAAAATCCTGGAGCGCGTGCGTCGCATCTTCCAGGCAAGCCTGAGTCTGCATGCAGACAGCATCCTCCGGACGCGGATTCAGCTGCAGGCTAACCCATTGCACCGGCAGATCCGCATCGAACAGCGGCTTGAGTGCGCGCAGAGGCAGGGAGCGCTCGCGATCATTGACGTGCTCCGGGTTGCCCGACCACACCAAGGCAATGCGCGGGCGCGCGGAGGAAATCTGTTCGGCCTGTGCGGCCTGAGGGAATCGGGCCGGCGGCGGCAGATCGGCAAGCGTGCTGCCGAAACACGCGGGCAGACTCAGCAGGGGGCAACTCAGATCGAAGGCCGGCAAGGCCTCGCCCCGCACGCAGAGACGATCCACGCCATCGAGCCCGTCGAGCAGACGCCGCAATGGGGCCTGGACCTCCAGGATCACCTCGGCGGCTCCTGCGTCCTTGACCCGTCTGGCATAACGGCAGAACTGCAGCGTGTCGCCCAGTCCTTGTTCGGCATGCAACAGGATGCGCTGTCCGGCCAGTGGCGTCGTGCCGCGCCACACCGGTTTGCCGAAGTTGCGCCGGATGTCACGGGTGCCGACCTCTCCACCCGCTTCGTAGCCTTCCCAGGCAGCAGGAAGATCCCCTTGCAGCAGGGCCAGCAGACTGGCGTTCCAGCGGGCGTTCGGGTGCCCTGGTCGCAACGCGAGGGCTGCGGCAAAGGCCGCGTGAGCTTCGTCGAAACGCCCGAGCGCGAAAAGCGCAGTACCGCGCGCTTCGTGGCAGTCCGCGTCATTCGGGACAATTTGCAGCGCACGCGCAAAATCGAGCAAGGCCTCTTCGGCACGCCCCATTTCGCGCAGCACATTGCCACGGTTGTGATGCGCTTCGGCCATGCCGGGGGCAAGCCGCAGCGCGGCATCGAGTTGCATCAGTGCATCCTCGTGCCGCTTGAGCCGGCGCAGGCTGCTGGCCATGTTGAGCAAGGCCTGCGCTTCCCGCGGGGCGGCACCCAAGGCACGTTCATACAAGGCAATGGCCTCTTCGTGGCGACCACTGTCGGCGGCCATCAGCCCCAGCAGGTGCAGCGCATCGAAGTTGCGCGCATCCATCTGCAGCACGGCATTGAAAAGCAGACGCGCCTGATCGGGTTTGCCGCCCTGCCAGGCGGCCAGGCCTTGTTGCAGCAGCATGCCGAGCATCGGGTTCATGCATTCCCCTCATGTGCGCTCAGCCAGTGCCGCAAGGCCGGTTCGAGTTCATCGGTGAGCAGTGTTGCCCAATCTCCGTGCTGCGCCTGACGGAAGAGGCGTGCGCTGCGATACCACACGCTGTGTGCGCCTTCACACTGCCAGCGCCAGTCCGAACCGGCGTAGAGCATCAGCCACAAAGGCTTGTCCATGGCGCCTGCAAGATGGGCGACCGCAGTATCCACACTGATCACAAGATCGAGTTGTGCGATCACGGCGGCCGTGTCGGCAAAGCTTTCAAGGGATTCTGCCGGCGCCTTTACCCTCGGGTGACGCGCAAGCCAGGCACGCTCCCGCTCACCCAGGGTTTGCTGCAACACGACGAGATCCGCATCGCATGCCGGGAGCCAGTCAAGCAGTGCCGGATCCAGCGCACGCCAAGGATCCGTCTGGCTGCCGGAGAGCACAAGGCCGATGCTCGGCCGTTCGCCGGTCAGACCCAAACGCGCCTGCCAGGGTGTGATCCTTGCGGCATCTGCCGCCAGATAGGGAAACGCAGCAGGGATGGTGTCGAGTGTGGTCGCAAAAGCCCACGGCAGGCTCGCCAGTGGGCAATGCAGGTCGAAATGCGGGCGCTTTGCACCACTGCGCACGCAATCGATGCCCGGCCCCAGCGAAGCTGCCAGATCCAGCAATGCCGCGGGAAGTTCCAGCACGATATGGGCGCCACGCTCGCGCAACAGCGGAACATACCGGCAGAACTGGAGCGTGTCGCCAAACCCCTGCTCGGCGTATACCAGGATCGTCCGGCCTTGCAGTGTCTCACCCCCTTGCCACGGGGGCTGGCGGAAGATCTGACGCTGACCGCGCTGCTGATCGGACCAGCGATATTCATAGAGTGGCCAGCCCGCGGCATAGTTGCCTTGCAGGAGGTAACACAGCCCCTTGTTCAGGAGGGCGCGAGTGTAGTCCGGCGCAATGGCGAGCGCCTGTTCGTAGGCGGCCAGCGCCTCGTCACAGCGGCGCAGCTGGACCAGCGCAAAGCCCTTGTTGTTGAATGCTTCGGCGTAGCGTGGCCGCAGCTGAATAGCGACGTCATAGGCTTCGATGGCTTCGGGCAGATAACGCAGGGCAAAGAGCGCATTGCCACGGTTGTTGTGGGCTTCAGCGAAATCCGGCTGACAACTGATGGCGGCGTCGAAACGCGTCAATGCCGCCCGGACATCGCCCTGGGCCAGCAGGACATTACCCAGCCCGTTCAAGGCCTCCGGCATGTCTGGAGCAAGGCGCAGCGCAGTCTCGTAAGCATGCTGTGCGTCGTCACGCCGCTGTTCGGCGTTCAATGCGCTGCCCAGATTGGACCACGCAGCGGCCTCGCCGGGGGCAACGGCCAGGGCCTGCTCGATCAGGCAGATGCTTTCTGCATGACGCCCACAGTCACCCAGCAACAGCCCCAGCAGATGCAGTGCATCGAAGCTGCGCGCATCCATCTGCAGGACGCCGCGCAGCAGGCTTTCCGCTTTGACCAGATCTCCCGCCTGATACGCGGCAAGCCCCTGATGCAACAGCATGCCCAGCATGGCATTCATTTCGTGGCGCCTGCCGTAGCGATCTTCATCTGTAGATAGAGGATTTCCTGCTTGCGCGCGGCGATTTCGCGCTGCACTTCAAGCTCGGTAAGCATCTGTCCTTCCCAGGCCACCTGCCGGTACAGACCGCCATCCAGCCATTTCTGCCCGAAATACAAGGCATCCCGCAGTTTGATCAGGGTGAGTTCATCGTTGTCACCGGCCGTCGAGGTATCCAGCGCATGCACGCACAGCGGACCTGGAACGACATGAACATGCCATCCGCGTAACCGTGCGGTAAAGGAGAAGTCCGCATCCGAGCAGATGAAGCGCATGTTCTTGTCGAACAGTCCTGCTTCGCGCACGGTCTCGCAACGGATCAGCATGCAGGCACCATTGGCCCAATGCGTCTTGAAGGGCGAGGTGTAGTTCGCTAGTGGATCGCTGCGATGGCCGCCAAACGGAAAAGCCCGCGTGGCC
>JAGTRY010000174.1 GCA_018262235.1 Pseudomonadota bacterium | reverse complement strand
ACAGCCTCTCAACGGTAGCAATATCCAGATTCACTTTGGGCGAGCCGCCAAGTCCTGCAGCCGTGACGACTTCCCAATACGCCGGCGCACAGGTGACGAGCTGACCAGAGCCCGGCAAGGACCGCAGGACCGGCATCAGGTCGTCTTCGATTTGCATGATGGCCGATTCGAGTTCACCTGCCGTAGGCGGCACATGGACCAGATGTGCCTGAATGCGCTGCAATGAACCTGCATCGAGTGTGGCGGATCCAGGCGAGGCGATGTCCTTTGCCGCTTCCAGCAGCACCCGATCACCGCAAATGCTCAGTCGGGTAATCGGTCCGATGCCTGGCTGCCTGGTCATGTCAGGCTTCTGCATAGCGCCTTGCCCCCACATTCTTCCTCCTTGACCTCACAGCTAACGCACAGGTTCAGCCGGTCGGCCGGAACCTGTTGTCAGGTTCGTTACTTTCCAAGACCGAGCTGTTTCATGTATTCAGCGATATCCCAAAAGAGATGTTCTTCAGCAATGCACCCATTCTTCCACTTGGCAATGGTGGCCATGGGGATCGTCTTCATACTTCCTCCTGCGTTGTGGAACCGACATACGGTGGATGAAAAAAGCCTGACGCCTGGTTGTCCCGGAACAAGTACGCCTCGACCATGACACCTCCATCATTTCCTGTCAGGGCAGATCGAACAGCAGCACTTCGGCATGCCCCAAGCCTTTGAGACGAACCTGGGTGACGTCGTCCAGCGTCGCACCGTCGCCGGTGTCAATGGGCTGGCCATTGACGGCGACGCGCCCGCGAGCCACGTGCACGTAAACCCGCCGCCCGGCAGCGACCGGGTGCTCGACCGTCTCGCCCGCTTCGAGCAGGGTGCCGTACAGCAAACCGTTCTGATGCGCGCTCAGGGAACCGTCCCGACCATCCGGGGAGACCAGAAGCGCCAGGCGGCCGCGCCGTTCCTCTACCGGAAAGTGCTTTTGCGCATACCCCGGCTCAACGCCGGTGCGGTTCGGCTCCAGCCAGATCTGCAGGAAATGCACGGGCTCGGTCCTGGAGGGGTTGTATTCGCTGTGCTGAACGCCCGTGCCGGCGCTCATGCGTTGTACATCTCCCGGGCGGATGACCGAACCGTTGCCCAGGCTGTCCTTGTGCTCCAGGGCGCCGTCCAGCACATAGCTGACGATTTCCATGTCCCGATGGCCATGGGTGCCGAATCCCTGGCCGGGCATCACGGTGTCGTCGTTGATCACCCGCAGGTTGGACACGCCCATGTACTCGGGATCGTAGTAGTTCGCGAAGGAAAAGGTGTGAAAGCTGTTCAGCCAGCCATGATTGGCATGGCCGCGCTCGTTCGAAGGTCTGATTCTTGTCATGGCCGATCTCCTTGTGAAGTTCGCGGTTGAGGGGTGAGATTCCTTGCGTTCGCCGGGCATCATGCACGCCGGGCGTCGAGGCTCCAGCGGCCTGCACCATGCGCTGCCAGTGCCAGCAATCCGCCCACGACGGCAATGTTCTTGAAGAACAGCAGTTGAGCCACGTAGGCTTGATCGGCCGGGGCCGCCCAATAGGCGTGGAAGAAGAAGCTGGCGACCAGGGTGAATGCAGCCAGCACCAGGGCGGCGATTCGCGTCCCGTAGCCTGCGAGCAACGCCAGGCTGCCCGCGATTTCCACGACCAGCGCCAGGGCGGCGCCCACTGCCGGCAACGGCAGGCCAACGGACGCGATGTAGCCGACGGTGCCGTCAAAACCGGTCAGTTTCCCGATACCGGCGGGCAGAAACAGTGCGACGAAAAGAATGCGGGCAGCCAGGCTGAGCGCGTCTTGAACTGAATTGGACATGGTCGCTTTTCTTAATGGTTGAAGGGAATAAATGGACTGCGATCAGGCAAACGCTGCTTCGAGGTCTGCATGAGCCTGGGCAAAGCCCTTTTCGGCCGCTGCCGGCCCCATGGCCAAGCCTTCAGCGTAGATGAAGCTCACGTCGGTCATGCCCAGAAAGCCCAGAACGTTCTTCAGATAAGGCACCTGGGCATCCTTGTCCGTGTCGCGGTAGAGGCCGCCGCGGGCCAGGGCGACGTAGACCTTCTTGCCTTTGAGCAGACCTTCCGGACCCTTCTCGGTATAGCGAAACGTCACGCCGACGCGCGCAATCGCGTCGATCCAGCTCTTCAGTTGCACCGGCACGCCAAAGTTGTACATCGGCACGCCCAGCACGAGGGTGTCGTGCGCCTGAAGTTCAGCGATCAGCGCGTCGTCCAGCGCCACGCGGGCAGCCTGCTCGGGGGTGCGCTGGTCCACGGGGGTGAAAAGTGCGCCCAGCGCCGTTTCGTCCAGCACCGGGTGCGGCGTCACGGCCAGGTCGCGCAGGGTGACCTGGGCGCCCGGGTTGGCGGCCTTCAGGCGGTCCACGACGGAGTTGGCCACGCGGGTGGAATTTGCGCCCTCACGACGGGCGCTGGCGTTGATTTGAAGGATGTTCATTTCGGTACCTCGGATGGTTTGGTTGCGATGGGTGTACTGTATTCATCACCAATCGATTTGAAAATCCCTAATATTGGATATCATTGTTCCCCATATGGAACAATCAAAGGCCGGAATCGACCCCAACGATCTGCTCATCTTTGCCCATGTGGCCGATCTGGGGAGCTTCAGCCGCGCGGCTGAGAAAATGGGATTGCCCAAGTCCACCGTCTCACGGCGGCTGGCCGGGCTGGAACAACGTCTGGGCGAACGCCTTTTATTGCGCACCACCCGGCGCCAAACGGTGACCGAGTTCGGACTGCAGTTGCTGGAGCACGCCCGTCAGGTGGTGTCCGAGGTGGACGCCGTGGCCGCCCTGAGCGAACAGCGCCAGTCGGCACCCAGCGGGCACTTGCGCGTGTCCATGCCCAGCGACTTTGCCAATCTGCTACTCGTGGACACGCTTGCCGCGTTTGTGGCGATGCACCCACGCATCTCGCTGGAACTCGATCTGTCGCCGCGACGCGTCGATTTGATGGGAGAAGGATTCGATGTGGCGATTCGCATTGGTGATTTGCCGGATGACGGCATGCTGGCGGCGCGGCGCTTGTTCGACCTCTCGACGGGGCTGTATGCGTCAACCCGTTACCTTGCCGACTTCGGGCACCTGAACCAGCCCGAAGATCTGGTTCATCACAACTCGGTGGGGTTGCTTGGCGCAAACGGTGAACCCGTGAAATGGTCCCTCAGCAAGGGCGACGCCCGATGGGAAGGGATTCCGTCCGGGTGTGTAACTGCCAATTCGCCGGAATTATTGCTACGCCTGGCGCGAGCAGGCGCTGGCATTGCAGCAGCCCCCGACGCCTTTGCCTTGCCCGATGTTCGCCAAGGTCGATTGCTTCGCGTCCTTCCGGACTGGAGCCTTCCCAGCCAAAAAGTGTCTGCGGTGTTTCCGGGGCGAAAACTCATGCCAGCGAAAACACGCGCATTTATCGATGCGCTGCAGGCAGCATTGGGGAGCATGTCCACTGAAGTCGAGCATCCGTCAGCACTCAAGGCTTAACTGTGTTGATTACGTCCCCAGGGACTCAAGCTTGTTGTCCGCGTTGCACCGCTCACCGGTCATACATTGAGGTCAGACCGACTGACCATAACGGCCGAACAAGGGGCGTTCTGCCCCATCAACCTGAACATGCTCCCTCCCCATACAGCCACCCGCACGGTAGGGAAGTATCGACAGCGATGATCCCAACACGGTAGACTCCGCACCGTAATCAACCGTCTTGCGGGCGTCGTATAGTGGCATTACCTGAGCTTCCCAAGCTCATGAGGAGGGTTCGATTCCCTTCGCCCGCTCCAAAGCACTGCATCAAAATACTCCGCCAGCCCACCTTCG
>JAGTRY010000173.1 GCA_018262235.1 Pseudomonadota bacterium | reverse complement strand
TGGAACAACTTCGCTGCGACCACGCCGGTCGAAATCGCCCACAACCAGATGGTCGGTACGCTCTTGCAGTGGAAATCGAAGGGCATGCCGTTCCCGGGATCGAATCCCTACGGCGGGCAAGGCAATGTGGGCTTGTCGGCTCTTGCGATGATGGGTGCCCGCAGCGACTACCTGGGTTTTCCGGACCTGCTCGACGCGCTCTGTCCGGATTTCAAGACGATTGACTGGGCGGCGGTGGCAAAGGCCGACCGGCGCATCGTGGTGGGCGCGATCGAGGTTCTCAGCGGCAACTTCGAGGTCTTCGATTCCAACAAGACCCTCGAAGAACTCGGTTTGCTGGCCAGCAAACCGAAGGTCAATCAATACGACGACATTCGCTGGCGCATGCGCCGTGCGATCTCGCTCGAGGGTGTGGCAGCGTCAGGGACTCTGCCCGAGATTCTGCCGGCGCAAGTGATCGGCAACACGATGTTTCCCACCTGTGAACCCGACAAAGTCGTGACCCGCAATGCGTATTATTGGGATGGCCTGTATTCGCAGAACCCCCCCGTTCGCAACCTCCTGGACGTCGGAACAAAAGCCGAGAAGCCCGACGAAATCTGGGTCGTGCGCATCAATCCGCAAGAAATCTCACCGCAATCCCAGAAGGTCAGCCTCGAGGATATCAAGGATCGTGAGAACGACCTGGCCGGCAATGTCTCGCTGAACCAGGAACTGGACCACATTTTGACGATCAATCGCTGGATCGCAGAACACGGGAACAGCCATCCGCCGCTGAAAGGCCGCAAGATCGTCGAGGTCCGGACCATCAAGATGAGGCGCGAAACCGCCTGGGGTCTCCAGCACACGTCAAAATTCGACCGCAGCGCAGGCCATTTCGCCAAACTTCGCGAGGAAGGAAAAGCGGTTGCCGAACAGTGGCTGGCGGACTGGCGGGCGGGCGGCAAAGACTTTGCCTCCTATCCCAACGATGCCCGGTACCCGGAACCTGCCTGACGCTGGCGCGGTGTCAAGAGTTCGCGCACCCGTGCAGTCCCACATGGTCGCTGCCGCCATCCCTTGCAGCGGAAGCTACAAGGCCACAAACCACAGCAGAAGCGCACGCCAGAACTTGCTCACGCCCTTACTCCAACCGGCAAAGCCCCGACTTGTGGCGGCTTCAGGAGTCAGGGCAGCTTCGGCCGTGCATCCGTGACGCTGGACATGGAGGTTTGGCCTGTCAAGCGAGCCATAAGCTGTTCGGCAATCACCGCTTCTTCGAGCTCGATAGCCTGCCCCTGAGCTTGGCCGTCGCGCAGGCGTTGGATATTCAGAAGGATGCTGTCATAGCTATTCGGGTTGTCGCTGCGGATCTCCTGCAGAAACGGCACGAGCCGGCTTTCGTGCAGCACGATCTCCGTGACCGGGTGGCTTTGGGTGCCCAGAAGCTGGATGGCTTGGCCGCTCACCACCAACAGCATCACGCCTACCAGGGCCAGGGCGAAGTGGCGGTTCACTGAGGACTCCGTTCGAGATAGAAGCGCGCACGTTCGCGGGTTCGCTGGTCGGTGGCGGTCAGATAGGCCGCCGCCAGCATCTCGTTCTCGAGAATGACTTGCGCCGTGCGCAGACGCTCTGCATAAAGGGCTTTCTTCTCGTTCAACTGCGCGGCCCTCAGGCGTTGGTTCTGCCACAAACTGCACAACACCAGGATGACCAGCGCAGATGCAAAGATGAACCACTCCTTCTTAGTCAAGTGCTTGCTCATAGCGTGCCTCCCAGGTCCATTCACTCACCTTGCCGTTGCGGTTGCTCCAGGATCTGCCGCGCAGCACCGGATATCCATAGAGCGATTCCAGGCGCACTTCGCTGCGAGTAAGCCCCAGCGGGGACACCGAGGTCCATTGGGCGCTTCCGTCGCGCCAGTTGCCTTCCAGTGGCAGATTGATGAGGTCCGCATGCGGCCCTATGAACCGGACCACGCCCTGGATGCGGCTCTTGCCCGCCACCAGCATCAACTGCCCACCGGCTTCTTTGCCCCAAGGTCGGGTGGCGTCCTTCCACTGGTCGGCATTGGTCACTGTCCAGCGCCAATGGCCGTTGAACGGGTTGCGGGCATCGGTCATGTCCGACGCCGCCGCCGCTGCGGGCGGCAAGAAGCCCTGATGGCGCGCAGCGTAGGACGCGCTGACATCGAGTTCCAGCAGATGGATCCGACTGGCATACGGCACCAGTACCGAGAAGGCCATCAGTCGCCCCTCGCGTGCGTGACCGGCTTTCGTCTTGGCTTCCGCGCGCAGGTCAAACCCCGAGTAGTAGAACGAGGCCGGGCGCAGCGCGTCTTCGCGGTTGGCAATCGTTCCGTCGCCGTCGAAATCCACCCAGACATACAGATCGCGCATCTCCCGGCCTTCGACGATACCATTGCCATCGCGGTCGAAGGAAGCGAGTGCGGCAAAGGCGTCGCCCCAGGATTTTTCGTTGAATCGATTGCCGATCAGCATCGGCGACTGCAAACGCACCGGCTGGCCGGGCTCGTAGCCTGGCATGTGCACCAGAGGACGCATATCGATCCCGCCGTACCAGGCATGCCAGGGCTTCAGCGCCGTTCCGAAGCCCAGGCGGGCGACCTGCGGAAAGTGCGGGTAGCCCAGAGCCAGATCGGTCAGCCGCTCGGAGGCGATGAAAATCACCGTGGCGCCCGGCTGCGCTCGAAGACCGCTGGCCCACATCGACAGGACGGCCAGGATCAGAGTCAGCAAGAGGCGCTTCAATCCTTGCTCCTCATGGCGACGGCGCGGTGTAGCCGCGTCGGAACAGACTGCCCACGTCCAACGACTTCTTCAAGACCCCTTCCATCGGTGAACCGGTCGCGCCTGTCTGCGGCGGCAGTGGCGTCCCGGGAAGGACGACCGGGATTTCCGGGAAGGATTCAAGCCGCTCTGTCGGGCTCTTCTTGCGCGCAATCTCCCATCCTGACTGGTCGACCTTGGGCGCACAGCCGGCCAGCAGTCCAGCGCCCAGGGCTGCACCCAGGCAAAACGCGAGCGTTCGCTTGAGCCTCACGGCGATTCACTCCTTCTCATCATCTCTTGGAGTGCCAACCGGTGCCGGCGCGCGTAGTCGCGCAGTTTTTCCTGGGTCTTCCACTGGAACTGCCCAGGGTCCAGAAGGCTGGCTGCCGCCACACTGTTCGGCGCTGGAGAGGGCCGCTTTTCGGCCGCTGAGAACCGACGCCCATCTTCCCAGACCGCATAAGCCGACATGGCCACAAACCCCACAAGCACCAAGACCACGCCTGTCAAGATGCGGTGACCTTTGGGCCACGCGGGCGTCGACGCCGGAAAACTCGAAGCCGAACGTCCTTGGCCAGCCGGGCGCGACGTTTCCGGCTGCTTGGCGCGTGCAGCCGTGGCACCAAGCCACAGGCTCAGCGAAGCGACCGCCAGCATGAAAAAGCCGAAGCGTGTCACCGGCACGGTGCTGACATTGGCCAGGTCGTAGATCTGGATGTAGATCAACAGGCACACCGCCTGTATGGCGAGCGGCCGCCCGTCCGAATCGCCTGATGAATCGTGGGAAGAAACGCGCTCTGAGTCACGTGCATGTGCCAGCGCACGTTTGAGCAGGACCCCCAGAAACACTATATAGATCGCCAGACCGCCGAGGCCAAGCTGCAGCACCCAGTCAATCCAGGCGTTGTGCGCGTGGGCATAGAGCGGGCCCGGTGCGTTGCGATACTGTGCCAAACGGTTTTCGTGCGCGCTCCAGACCGCGTTGTAGCCATACCCCGTGAACGGCTGCTCCGCGGCGAGCTTGACGCTATCAGCCCAGATTTCAGTGCGCGATGTAAAGGTCGGGTCTCGTCCCATCCACAGCGCAAAGTTGT
>JAGTRY010000172.1 GCA_018262235.1 Pseudomonadota bacterium | reverse complement strand
AACGCGTTTCATGAGTCTCTCCTTCAGTGAAAATGTTTGATGAATCGTTCAAACACTCGATGTGTTCGGTTTCCCTATGAGCAACATGCGTGCCATAGTCTTTTGGGCGTGTTTTGCGGAGATATGGGGTTGAAATGGCCAGCGGTCGCGGATTGTGCTGACGATTTTTGTCACATTGGGACAAGGTTTGTCGATCCTGTGCATTCCATTACGCCAATTCAGCTGGAATCACGGCCCTCAATACAGTTTGAGTTTCTCCCAGCCGCATCCTGTTGCTGAACCACCACACCGAGCCCTTCTTGATCGACCAGTAGGCTTCGCTGCCGGAGAGCAGCAATGCGGCGGTACGTCCGAGCGTGGGCTGGTGGCTAACGACGAGGAGTGTGTGGTGGTTGGCCTTGCAGCCGTCCGGCCAGTCGACGGCGGCAAGCAGGTCGTTGACGCTGTTGCCCGGGCTTCAAACCGCCTGAGCGTGCCTGACACAGACCGCCGGTCGACGCTGCTCGGCCTGCCAGAGGTCATGGGCAAGTTGTCCCTTTAACCAGTTCTCCGCCGTCGGGCCGACCAGCCATGCCTCAAGGCGCAAGGCCAGGTCGGTGCTGATGCCTGCCCTTCCATTCAGTACCCGCGACAGCGTTACCCGATTGATACCCAACTCCTTGGCGGCCTGCGTCACCGTCAGGCCGAGCGCTGGCAGGACATCTTCCCTCAATGTTTCGCCGGGGTGCGGCGGCTTGTACATGCGTCCCATGCGATTCTCCTAGTGATAGTCCTGGTAATCGACCAGGATGGCATCTTCGCCTTCAAACGTGAAAGTCATGCGCCAGTTGCCATTGATAGTGACCGACCAATGATCTGCTAATTCACCGACCAGTGGATGAAGTTTCCAGCCCGGCATGTTCATTTCCTTGGCCGACCGCGCATCGTTCAACTGCCGTAGCTGGCGGGCCAGTCGAGTAGCGTGATCCGGGCGAATGCCCGATTTGACGCCAGTTTCGAAGAGCAGCTTCAGATCTTTGTGTTTGAAGTGCTTGATCATGGAACGAAGTGTGGCGTGAAGCGCTACGAGTTCCAAGTGCGCTGCGCAGCGGATCATTTCAATCCGGTTAATCTTTGCTGCAATGCTAGGGCAGCCGCTGTTTTACGATTACACGCAATGCGGCATTGGCTTCGCTCATGCCAGTTCTGGCGGTACCACGGCGCGCAATACCGTCTGTGTTTCTCCCAGCCGCGTCCTGTTGCTGAACCACCACACCGAGCCCTTCTTGATCGACCAGTAGGTTTCAATGCCTGAAAGAAGCAGTGCAGCGGTTCGGCCGAGCGTGGGTTGGTGGCCGACGACGAGGACTGTGTGGTGTTTGGTTTCTCCGCCATCGGGCCAGTCGACGACCGCCAGCAGGTCGTTGACGCTGTTGCCCGGGGCGAGGCGCAGGTCGGTTTGGAAGAGCAGGTCGAGCGCCTGTGCGGTTTGCTGGCAGCGCTTGGCGGGGCTGGCGACGATGCGCAGGTTTTCCGGGGCGTGCGTCTTAAGCCAGGCGGCCATCTGCTGCGCCTGTTGTTCGCCGCGCGGAGTGAGTTTGCGTTTGAGGTCGGGGATGCCGTCTTCGGCTTCGGCGTGGCGCCAGAGCAGGAGGTCCATTTGCTTCTCCTTCGGAAAAGGCGGGATGAAGGGGGTGTGGTGCTGATGTTTCCTGAGTCGTTTGTTAGAGCTAACCCTCGTGGGAGGCGGAGTTTGGCAAGCCCTCAGCCGTCGTAGTGAAACCGGCAGGCAATGATGACCAGTTCAGTATCGGTTATGCGATAGACGAGACGGTTGGTTTCATCAATTCGCCGCGACCAGTATCCGGATAATTCGCCTCGTAACGGCTCGGGCTTGCCGATTCCCGCGAACGGGTCGCAGGCAGAAGCGGTAATCAGCGAATTCAGCCTCTTCAGAGTTTTCTTGTCTTGATCGTGCCAGTACAGATAGGCATTCCATGCATCAGGTACGAAACGGATGGCGCGCATGGCTAGTCTGTACCGAGCAACTGACGTTCTTGCGCTTGTCCGGCCTTGTCTTGTGCGATGGCTTTAGCCAATGCCGCCGCATTGCTCGGATTGCTCGTTAGGTGCAGGGTTTCCATGATGCTGTTGTAGCTGTCGAGTGACATCACGACAGCGTCACCTTCTGCGTCACGGCGGCTGATGATGGTAACGTCCGCGTCTTGAACGACATCGTCGAGGATGGATTTGAGTGCATTGCGTGCGTGGGAATACGTAACAACTTTCATACGAGCCTCTATTGATCAATTAGTTGTACAAGTTTAAGAGGCGCGTCTTTTTTCTGCAAGCGAATTGCAACGTGGTGTGATTGAAACTCCCCAGCCTCCAGTTGCCGAGAGGGAAATGTCGCTCAAAGATCTTAACCACGCAGCTTTTCCACGTCCGGAAAGGTGATCTTGCGGCCTTCAACGACAACCAGCACCGCCTCAGAGAGTTCGTGCAGGATGCGCGAGAAGTGTTCCTGGGTGAGGTTGAGGCGCGAGGCGATGGTGCTGGGCTGAGGCGCTGGTCGGTCTGCTGGCAACGCTTGGCGGGGCTGGCGACGATGCGCAGGTTCTCCGGTGCGTGTGTTTTGAGCCAGGTGGCCATCTGCTGCGCCTGCTTTTCGCCGCGCGGAGTGAGTTTGCGCTTGAGGTCGGGGATGCCGTCTTCGGCTTCGGCGTGGCGCCAGAGCAGGAGGTCCATGGTGTGTCCTTGTGATGAGATTATGGCTTCGGCCCGATGAAGTAGAAGGTCAGCGTCATGCCGGCGCAGGCCGGCATCCAGTATCGGAGAGCAATCGCTGACTGGACCCCGGCCTGCGCCGGGGAGACGAATTCAAAACATCATCAGGCCTCTTCAATAGGAAACGCTGAAGTATTCGCCGCCCGGGCGCAAGCCGGAGCCCCGAGCGTTGATTTTTCCGGCTTGCGCCGGAATAACGAGTTTCTTGGGGGCGTATCCTTCCCGCTTCACGCGTCACCAGCTTGAATGGATTGTAGCCTGCGATGTCGAGTCTGCGGCGGTTGCATGTGATTGCTGTCGATGTTGCATGTAACGAAGAATGGAGCTATTCTGTGTTACATGCAACATTCATTAGGAGCTCAATCATGGTAACCACCGTCACTGCAAGGGTTCAAAAGCGCCGGGATGCATTGCGGGCCGCAGGTCTGCGCCCGGTTCAGATTTGGGTGCCGGACACGCGCCGTCCGGGCTTTGCGGAAGAGTGTCGGCGTCAGTCGGCATTGATTGCGAACGACCCGCACGAGGTCGAGGTTCTGGAATGGATCGAGGCGAACTATGACGATACGGGATGGACAGCATGAAGCGAGGCGACCTTGTTAGCGTTGCGCCTCAAGGGGCTTTTGGAAAGCCGCGCCCTGCACTGGTAATCCAGTCTGACTATTTCGACACTCACCCGTCCGTCACCGTGCTACCGCTTTCCAGCAAGATGCAAGGTGCCCCGCTGTGCCGTGTGCTTGTGCAGCCCTCCCGGCGGAACGGCCTATCTACGCTTTCGGAGGTGATGATTGATAAAGCTGTCACCTTCCCGCGTGCGAAGGTTGGCGAACCCTTTGGACACCTTGAATCAGCTTCGCTCTTAGAGGTCGAGAGGTGCCTTGCGGTGTTTCTGGGGATTGCGGAATAGGAGCGTTACGGCTCCGCGCATAGCCATGCCAGCGGATGTGCTGAGCACGGCGTAGTGGGGCTGCGCCCAGCGCCCACTCCTGGCAAACTTTTGTCAGCGGAGGCTTCCGTATGCACACAACCTGTCCGTCATTCCGGCGAAAGCCGGAATCCAGGCTTTCGGAGCACAAACTGGATCCCGGCCTACGCCGGGATGACGG
>JAGTRY010000171.1 GCA_018262235.1 Pseudomonadota bacterium | reverse complement strand
GTCGAGAACCTGCAGGGCGTCGAGGGATATTTTCATGTGAAGAATATTGAACGTTTGGTCCAAAACAACTGGTACAGCAGCTAACAGACCTTGGGGCAATTGAGCGGATAGCACATCGGCTATTCCGGTCTGAGGGAACTACCTCGCACTTAACCTGTTCGAATGTCAGAACTGAACCCATTGTCATGCAGGTTAACACTTGAAGTTCAATCAGACAGATCCATGTGAGCGTCAGTACGCGGTTTATTTTGACCTGGGGGGCTTAACTTGGTAATTACCTTTTTATGGATCTTGTGTGCTGCCTTGATTTTGTTGGGTTTGGCGGGCACCGTGCTGCCCGTGCTCCCAGGCACCTTGTTGGTTTGGGGCGGCATAGTGCTGGGGGCTTGGATAGACGACTTCGCTCGTGTGGGCATGGCCACCGTGGTGGTGGTCAGTGTGCTGGCGTTATTGGCCTGGGGTTTGGACTATGTAGCCGGGCTCATGGGAGCCAAAAAAGCCGGTGCCAGCAAACTGGCCCTGCTGGGCGCGGCGGTGGGCACGGTACTCGGTCTTTTCATGGGCCTGGTGGGCGTGCTCTTCATGCCCTTGGTCGGTGCCGCCGTGGGCGAGTACCTGGCACAAAAAGATCAAACACGCGCCGTCAAAGTCGGCATCGCCACATGGGTCGGGATCATGGTGGGGCTCATCGCCAAAGTCGTGCTGGCTTTCATTATGGTGGGTATTTTTGGCGCGGCCTTGCTGTTTTGAAAACGCAAAGGCGCGTCAAGGCCAGGCGAGTGATCAGGCTGGGGCAAGTTTGCAGCGGGCCGTTCAGCGCAGCAGTGTCACGAGCAATACCAGCACGCCAAGGCCCAGATTGATGGAAACCCAGTTGCGGGTCTGTGCCAGGGCCGTACCGCCCGCGACCCAATCAGACGCCGCAACGGCACGGCTCAGCCTCTTGTAAAGCACAAAGCGGATGTGCATGAAGATTGTCACCATCGCGACGCCAATCACCGCCATGAAGGTCCAGGCCAACGGCATCTCGAAACTGCCACCAGACTGCACAACCTGCTTGGCTACGCGGCCCAGCATCCACCCACCGGTAGCCAACGTCAGCAAGGAGGCGGCAAGTACGGCCTGAAAAAAACGGCCGAGCACATCGTGCATGAGGCGCAGCCGCACCGCCGGTTCGAGCTCGGCGACGACGGGGCGCAAGAAGAAGTGCACGAACACCATGCCACCGATCCACACGATGATGGACAGCAGATGCAGAGTCTTGAGGATCGCATAGATCATTGAAGAAGTCCTTTCTGAGCCCATTGGCTTGAGAGTTCGAGTTCGGCCACCCGCTGGGAAAGGCCTGATTTGGAGTGGCCCTGCCACATCGCAGCCGCTAGTGCTGCCATCCCGGAGGCCGACACGCTCTTTTCGGATAAGGCCGCTGCTGCTTCGCGTAACCGCTGCACGATGGGCGCCGTCATGTGGACTCGCCGGCTGCGGACGGGCGGCGGATCACCACCACCACCAGCGTCACCACGGTCAGTGGGACGACAAAGCCCATCATCACACTCGAGAAGACCTGCAGAGCATCGTGCTGCTGCGCCGCCAGGATCAGGTAGGCCACGTAGGCGACGTAATAGGCGAGGAACACGCCACCTTCCCAGCGCGCGATCTCGCGGCCGGTCATGAAAACCGGCAGGCAGGCCAGAGCCACGGCCAGCATCACCCAGATATCGAAGGCCAGCAGCGATGGCGCCATCGCCAGACCCAGGTCGCCCGACACCAACCCCGACAAACCCAGGCAACCCAGGATGTTGAAGGTGTTACTACCGACGACGTTGCCCACCGCGATGTCGCGTTCACCCTTGATCGCGGCCGCGATGCTCGTGGCCACTTCGGGCATGCTGGTGCCAGCGGCGACGATGGTCAGGCCGATGACAAGGTCGCTCACGCCCATGGTCTTGGCGAAACTGACCGAGGCCTGCACCAGGTAGTCCGAGCCGATCACCAGCGCCACCAGGCCGGCGGTGATCAGGCCGATCTGTGCTGCCCAGTGGCTGTCCCAGGCACCGGCCTCAGCGGGCTGAACCGCTTCGGCAAACTCGTCGTTCGCGGCCTGGGTCTCGCGGCGCGACTGTACGACCAGGAACACGGTGTAGGCCACCAGCAGAGCAAACAGGAAGCCCCCGTCCAGGAACGAGAGCCTTCCATCCAGCGAGAGCGCCAGCAGCAGCAGGCTTGCGCCCAGCATGATCGGCACCTCCTGCCGGATAAGCTGGATGTTCACCACCAGCGGCGCGATCAGGGCACTGATACCCAAAATGAACAGCACATTGAAGATGTTGCTGCCCACCACGTTGCCGATGGCGATGTCGGTCTTGCCGTCGAGCACGGCGCCGACGCTCACTGCAACCTCGGGCGCGCTGGTGCCAAAGGCGACGATGGTGAGCCCGACGACGAGCGGGCTGATACCGAAGGATATCGCCAGTTTGGAAGCACCGCGCACCAGGATGCTGGCGCCGACGACCAGCAGGATCAAGCCGCCGAGAAACATGAGAAGATTCACGATCGATCACCGTAATTACAAAGAGTTGCCAACCGCAGTGCGGTCCGCCGCACGCAGACAGCCACAAGAGTCGAGTTCCGCACAGCCGTCACGTCGTGCCAGCGCGAGGTCAGCATTCCCGTCATGCGGCTACCTGACTTGCCGGCTGAGGACTGGAACCGCCACTGCGGCGGCGACATATCGCAATCAGCAGATGCAGCCCCGCTCCCAGCAAGACCAGCAGCACGCTGCCAAGGCCCCAGACCACCCAGGTCACCATGGTCAGGCCGCCGGCCAGCGCCGGCGCAGTCTGAAGCAGACTCTCGACGACCGGCGCGAAGCCCGACAGCAGCGAGGTCATCGCCTGTGCGATCTCCGGCGGCACCCAGGGCGCTAGCCACTCCGGCAGATGAATATCCTCGATACCTGATACGACGCCGGTCATCGCGCTGGCATTCGAGACCGTCCACACCGCGAAGGCATGCACTGCCAAGGCTGTCAGTGACCATAGTGCGAAAAGGCCGAACACCAAAAACCAACTGAGCAAGTAGAACACCATCGTCTCCTATCTGTAGTGCATTATCAACGTTCATTCTTGCACTATTAGACGTTCGAATAAATCAGTTTCAGGAGGGTGCACACTTCTATTTTTTCGATGTGAGATGAACATGCTCAACAGGGATAGGAAATCCAATAGGCTTTCGGGAAGTATGGATGCCGGGTGCAGCCGTCAATTGCCGATTTCGGGCCGGCATGTGTCGCGATTGACGGAAAGGCACCCCAAATGGCACCGCAGGCACGAGCCTCCCCCACCCCATCTACCAGGCGATGCGCTGATCGAACTCGATCTCCGGTGCGCTCTGGGCTGACGAATCCCACTGAGGATCGTTCTCCGCCTGTTCCGCCGCCGCTGCCGCCTCCCATAGCGGTGGCCCGCGCGCCGGGGCGATTCTCGGTGGCTGGGTAGATTCGCCGATGTGGTCGAGGATCTTCTTCACGGTGCCGGCATCGTTGATGAAGGCGATGATCCGCATCTGACTGTGGCAGATCGTGCAACTCAGTGGCAGGGCTTCATAGATGCGCGCCAGCAGCATTGCCCACAGATACCGGGCCACGGCACGATGGCGGGACTCTTCGTGGGTCGCCGCAGAAGTCGGCGCTGGTGAGACGGCGGCAGGAGCGAGCGCCGTCACCACAGCGCGTAGCGGTGCATTCGGCGCAAGCACATCATAGTAGCGATGACGATGCGCAGCTCGGCCTCCCAGCCGGTGGCGATGCGCTGGACGCGGCGTTCCAGTTCGTCGGCGGCACGCAGCAGGTCGCGGCCGTCTTCGAGCAGGG
>JAGTRY010000094.1 GCA_018262235.1 Pseudomonadota bacterium | reverse complement strand
TTTGGCGAGCAGGTGTGGGTGATCCGGCTGGTGCAGGGGCTGCTTTATATGGGCACGCTGATTACCACGGTGCTGCTGGGGCGAGAGGCTTTTGGGAACTGGAAAAGCGGATTGCTGGCCGCGAGGTTGTCCGTGGAGATACTCTAGTTGTGTCAGAGGGTGACCGCGTTCCGGCTGATGCCGTGATCCTTGCCTGTGTCAATTTTTCAACTGATGAATCTTTGTTGACGGGTGAATCGGTCCCGGTCGGGGCTTCAGTTGCGCAGTTTCCGGACGCGTTCGGAGGGCGTGATGATGTCGGTCAGCCGGATGCCGAACTTGTCATTGACGACAACGACTTCGCCTTGTGCGATCAGCGTGCCGTTGACCAGTACGTCCATTGGCTCACCGGCCAGCGCATCAAGTTCTACGACCGAGCCGTGCGCCAGTTGTAGCAGGTTGCGGATCGAGATACGCGTGCGCCCCAGTTCAACAGTCAGATGCACCGGGATATCGAGGATCAGCTCGTAGTCGTTCATGGTGCCGGGCTTGGCGCCCGGAGCGAAGTTCTGGAAAACGGCAGGTTGCGCCACTGCGGCAGCTTCTTTGGCGGCGCTGGCCGTATCAATATCCGCCTGTTCCTGCATCGCGGCAGCCCAGTCGTCTTCACTGATGGCTTCTTCGGTTTCGGCCGTGGTGTTGCTATCTTCTTCAGCCATGATGCTTTTCTCCTTGCACACCCAGTTTGGCGGCAATCAGGTTGATCTCTGTGTCTTCCGGGCCGATGAATTTTTCGACCCGCAATGCGTAGTGCCCGCCTTGAATGCCGTACTTGCATTCCAGTACCTTGACACTATCGACATTGGCTTCGATGTTTTCCGGAATCTCCAGCGGAATAATGTCGCCTACCTTGAAATTCACGATGTCACGCAGGGATATGACGGTAGAGCCCAGATTGGCGACGAGATCGATATCCACCCCGCTGATCTGCTTGGACATCAGGCTGACCCAACGTTTGTCCTGTGTGATGTGGTCAGACTGCATCGAGCTGTACAGGATGTCGCGGATCGGTTCGACCATCGAGTACGGGAAGCAGATGTGCATGTCGGCTTGCGCGCCGCCGAATTCCAGTGTGAAGGTGGTGGCAACCACGATTTCACTGGGCGTGGCGATATTCGCAAACTGCGAGTTCATTTCACTGCGGATGTATTCGAACTGGATCTGGAAGACCGGCGACCAGGCGCGCTCGTATTCGGCGAACACCACGCGCAGCAATCCCTGGATGATGCGTTGCTCGGTTGCCGTGAAGTCCCGACCTTCCACACGGGAGTGGAAGCGGCCGTCGCCACCGAACATGTTGTCGACGACCAGAAAGACCAGGTTCGGATCGAACACGATCAGGCCGGTGCCGCGCAGAGGTTTGGCCAGGATCAGGTTGAGGTTGGTCGGTACCACCAGATTGCGCACGAATTCGCTGTACTTCTGAACACGGATCGGACCGACCGAGACTTCCGCGTTGCGGTGCATGTAGTTGAAGATGCCGATGCGCAGGTAGCGGGCGTAGCGCTCATGGATGAGCTCAAGCGTGGGCATGCGTCCACGCACGATGCGTTCCTGGGTGGCGAGGTTGTAGGCACGAATGCCGGTACCATCATCCGTTGCCTGGTCAGGCTCATCCAGTTCGCCGGTGACGCCCTTGAGGAGTGCGTCAACCTCTTCCTGAGAGAGAAAATCCTGGGCCATGATTCGCCTCGATCCCTGCCGTTTTTGCTACTGCACGATGAATTGGGTGAAGAATACCGACACGACGGGTCCGACAGCTTCCGAGCCAGCCTTCTTCTTTTTCGTCACGGGCGGCGGTTCCCAGCCCATGATTTCATTGGTGATGTCTTTTATTTCTTCGGCCAGGGCCTCGCGTCCTTCCGGAGAAGTGATCTCGGACGGTTTCTTGCCAGCCAGCAGTGACAGAACCTCGTGCCGGATCTGCGGCATGTAGGCCTTGACCTGATCGCCCACATGCGCGTCGATCACGCGCAGGGAGGCGACAACCTGCAAAAATTGTTCGCCGTTTTCTGGCTGCAGGTTGACGGTGAAAGGCTCCAGTGGCAGGAACACGGGCGGCTTGCTGGGATCGTATTTCGGCCATTCATGTACGGCATGGGCGGCGGCAGGTTCATCTGCCGCTTCGTCATCCGCGTTGGCCGCGGCCTTGTTCTTGTTCAACAGCATGAGTGTGCCTCCAGCGATCGCGCCGAGCAGAACTACGGCTGCCACGATGATGATCAGGAGTTTCTTGCTTTTTTTTGGCGGTGCCTCTTTTTCGGCGGCGTCTTCTTTCTTTGGTGCTTCTTTGCTGGTCGCCATGGTGGGCGCTCCCTTGGTTATTCCGGCGTTGTCATGATTGTGTCGTGCCAGGCACGACGCTCAAGCTTTGAATAACGGACATTGCCGGCCTCAAATGAAGGGTATCGCCCCCAAATATCTTGTTCCCGTACGTGCGTCTTCCGCTTCTACCCGGGGTTTTGTGCGTTCTCACTTCAGCGTTCTCCTGATACTCAGGCAAACGTATCAATCATTCCATTGCCTTGTCGTGACCAACTGCTGCGCGACAGTCCTGCCAACACGTCGATGCCACCCACGTCGCCGTCACTCTGTGCCGAGAAGCGGCCCGCTGTGCCCGGCTTGCCCGGATTATCGGATTGCGTCTGGCCACTGAACCCTGCATTCACGTTGGCTTGGCCCAGCTGGATGCCGGATTGGGCCAGAACTTCACGCAGTCGTGGCATCGCGTCCTGCAGTGCTTCACGCGCAGCCGGACTGGCTGTGACAAAGGTTGCGCTGGCTTGATCACCCGTCATGCTGATGGATACTTCGACACGCCCCAGTTGGGGAGGTGTCAGGATCAGTTCCGCCCGACCGCTGTCACGGTTGGCAATCCAGCTGACTTTCTGCCCGACTTCCTCGGCCCAGCCCTGGCTGGCGACGGGGGTGGTCACTTCATGCTGAGGCAAGGCATTCTGGTTGTGGGAATTTTGCAGCATGCCATGAGTGGCTTGCGCGCCGGCGTTCACATTCAGGTTCTGGCTGGCATTGGCCAGTTCGGCAGCAAACGACAGGGATTTGTCTTGCACCTGTGTCTCGGTAAGCTTGCCGGTCGTTGCATCGCTGGCCAGCAGTTCACTCGCTGCGTTTTTCGGGGCGCTCTGTTCGCGGAGTTGTTGGCTGCTGGTGGCGAGGTCTGTGGTGGATTTGTCTGCGGTTTGCTGGGTGCCGGCAAGCTTTGCCGTCTGCACGGCGAGGGCTGCCGTGGATGCGGCAAGGAGGGTCTGGCCGTCCTGTGTTTCTTCGTCGGTAACGGTCGTGCTGTCATCCGTGCTCTTTGTCGTGTCGGTGATGGACGTCGATTTCTCCGGATTGAGGCCGGTCAGCCCCAGTAACACGGCAGGGTCCATTGCTTTCTCGACAGATTGGGCCGCAGCATCGGATGAGGCTGCTGCCGTTGTATCGGTGCTCTGTGCAGCATTGCCAGCCTGGCCATCCTGCGCCTTGGAGGCATTGGCAGCCTTGCCTGTATCGGACTTCTGGTTCTGCTGCGTCTGGCTGCGCGACTTCAGAACCTGAGCAAAACTGGGTTGGTCCGTCTGCCCGGCAGATTGGGATGCTCCCTGACTGGGCGCATTGTTCTGGACCACGGGCGCGGTGGCGGCAAACGTGGGGGCATTGACTTCGGCCATGAGAGCATCCTCGATGTGTGGGGCTATGTGCGCTCCACTCAGCAAAGGCTGTGCCAGATAGCAGAATGGCCTTGATGCATGATTCTGGTGGGGCGTCTCAGCTACCGTTTTCTTCCTGTTGTTTGCGGTAGTGCTTGATGGCGTGTTCGTCGCTTTGATTCTGCTCGCGCTTGTTCTGACGTTTCTGCTCGTGCATTTCCTGGCGGTGGGTGAGGGTGTCGAAGGCCTTGGCACGAGAGTGTTCGGATGCCCAGCTTTGCTGGCCATTCCGGGTGGCTTTTTTCGAATGTTCGACAACCTGTCGCTGGGCATTGATGGCGTCATCGAGCTTTTCGAGAAAGGCGGAATAATTGCGCCAGGCATTCGGATCAATCCCGCTGCGGGCGGTTTTCATGAAGCGCTCACGATATTCCGTGTGGTATTGCTGCAGCATGCTGAGTTTGACTTCGCACGCCTGTTCGCTGCTGATCAGTTCGCCCAGGCGTCGCGTTGCTTCGTCTACGCGGGTATGGGCCAGCTCCTGCAGTGTTTTGAGTGGCGTTTTGTGGCTGCTCATGCGTGACTTCTTTCGCTTCTTCTCAATCTACGGTGTGGCGTTACTTTAACCAGTTTTCAGCGACTGTTCATGATCTTGCCGCAAGGCCGCGCTCAGGGCCCCTGCGTTGCATTCCGCAGAGGATCTCTCGCGGCAGTTTACGCCTGCGCTTCTACATCTTCTGCCCGAACAGTGCCCTCAGCTGGTTCAGGCTTTCTTCATAGTCTGCACATTCTTCGATGGCTTGCTGGAGGAATTTTTCCAGCGCGGGATACATGCGTACGGCTTCATCGAGCAGCGGATCGCCACCAGGCTGGTAGGCGCCGACAGCAATCAGGTCACGCGAGCGTTGATAACGTGAGAATAGTTGCTTGAAACGTCGAACCAGATCGAAGTGGCTGGGCCGGATCAATCCGTGCATGGCGCGCGAGATGGATTGCTCGATGTCCAGCGCAGGGTAATGCCCCTGATCAGCCAGGGAGCGCGAAAGCACGAAGTGGCCATCCAGAATGGCGCGTGCCGAGTCGGCAATCGGATCCTGCTGGTCGTCGCCTTCCGCCAATACAGTATAGAAAGCTGTAATTGATCCACCGCCTTCCTGACCATTCCCGGCGCGTTCGACGAGTGCAGGCAGGCGTGCGAATACCGAAGGAGGGTAACCACGCGTGACCGGAGGCTCCCCGACGGCCAGTGCAATTTCACGCTGGGCCATTGCATAGCGGGTGAGGGAATCCATGATCAGCAACACCTGCTTGCCCTCATCGCGGAAGTGTTCCGCAATCGTTGTGGCATAGGCGGCGCCCTGCAGGCGCATCAGCGGACTGGTGTCGGCCGGGGCGGCTACGACCACGGAGCGTGCCAGACCTTCAGCCCCCAGGTTCTGTTCGATGAATTCCTTGACCTCACGGCCCCGTTCGCCGATCAGGCCGACGACCACGACATCTGCCGAGGTATAGCGGGCCATCATGCCGATCAATACGGATTTCCCCACGCCGGAGCCTGCGAACAGCCCGACACGCTGGCCACGTCCGACTGTCATCAAGGCATTGATGGCACGGATCCCGACATCCAGGCTGTTGGTGATTGCTGCACGGGCAAGCGGATTGATGGGGCGGCTCTGCAGCGAACGCGTCTGTGTCGTGGCCAGCGGGCCGAGCGTGTCAAGCGGACGGCCCGCTCCGTCGAGCACGCGTCCGAGCAACTCATCACCGACCGGCAGATGCTTGGCCCGGTCGGATACGCGCCGGCGGGGTTCGACCCGTTGGTTGGCGCTTGGTGTCGGCTGTACGGGTTCATTTGCCAGTACGTGTGCGCCGGGCGCCAGTCCGAAGACATCATCGGTCGGCATCATGTAAAGCTTGTCGCCATTGAAACCGACGACTTCGGCTTCGACCGTGCCACCGCCGGGCACCATTACGCGACAACCCGAGCCCAGAGGGAGCTTGAGGCCCGCGGCTTCCATGACCATGCCATTGATGCGGGTCAGCCGGCCGAGTACCTGATAGGGCGGGGTGGCACGTACGATCTTGCGACAGTCCGTCAGGAAGCCGCGCCAGACCGGGCCGAAATGTTCTTTCGCGCTCATTCGTCAAGGAACTCCGCTGCCGAGCGGGTGAGGTTTTCCACGATGCGGCGCCAGCGCGTTTCGAGCTGCGCGTCAATCTGCCCACCGGCTGATTCGATGATGCAGCCGCCCCGGGTGATGCTGTCATCTTCAGCAATGCGATGTCCGACGCCTTCGTAGTGGTCTTCCATGTAGCGCCGGAGCAACTGCACATCGTCCGGATGGGCGCGGATGACGGCGGTCTGCTGGGGCAGGCTCAGGAGCGCTTCGCGTGCCACCGCCAGAATGGTTTCAGGTTTGACCGAGATGGTTTCGCGCACGACCTGACGGGCGATTTCGATCGCCAGCGCCTGGATTTCGTCGGCGACCTGCTGGTCCAGATTGTTCAGTGCCTCATCAAGCGCTTGCACCATCTGGTGCATTTCGGCGGCTTCCATGCGGCCCCGCGCAACGCCTTCCTCGTATCCGGAGGCATACCCTTCACGGGCGGCTTCCTGCTGGATCCGCTCGATGTCTTCGAGCGTGGGCAGGCTTACGCCCGGCGCGATCTCCAGTGGGCCATCCGCCACAGGCGGCGTGGGTTCCGAAGGTGGCGCCGGCTTGGCCTTGACCGGCGGTGCATCGAACTGGTCGAATTCCAGCCGCTGGTAGGCGTTCGAAGCCTGGTTGCGAGGGATCACTTCAGCCATTGGCGAGGCTCCTCAGCGTACCGTTCCGGTTATACGAATGCATCTTCGCCACCCTTGCCACCGAGCATGATCTGGCCTTCTTCGGAGAGTCGCCGTGCAATCTTGAGAATCTCCTTCTGGGCGGTTTCCACTTCGGAGAGGCGTACCGGGCCGCGCGATTCGAGATCTTCGCGAAGCATTTCGGCTGCACGGGTCGACATGTTCTTGAAAATTTTCTCGCGCATTTCAGGCTGGGCACCTTTGAGCGCGATGACCAACTGGTCGCCTTGCACTTCGCGCAGGATGGTCTGGATGCCGCGGTCGTCGCAGTCCATGAGGTTTTCGAACACGAACATTTCGTCGAGGATGCGCTGGGCCAGATCCGGATCGTATTCGCGGACATTATCGAGAATCGCGGTCTCTGCGGCGTTGCCGACGAAGTTGAGGATTTCTGCAGCGTGGCGCGTTCCTCCCATCGAGGCTTTCTTGAGGCTCTGGGAGGAGCCGGAAAGCACCCGGGTCAGCGCTTCGTTGAGCTCGCGCAGGGCAGTCGGTTGCACCCCGTCAAGCGTGGCGATGCGCAACAGGATGTCATTGCGCTGGCGATCATTGAAATGACGCAGGATTTCGCCCGCATGGTCGAACTCCAGGTGCACCAGGATCGTGGCGATGATCTGCGGGTGTTCGTTCTTGATCAGATCGGCCGCGGTAGCCGCGTCCATCCACTTGAGCGATTCGATCCCGGCCGTGTCCGACCCCTGCAGCACGCGGGAGATAAGGTTGGCTGCGCGCTCGTCGCCGAGCGCCTTGGTCAGCATGGTTCGGATGGCTTCTTCGTCGGGTTCAATATGCGAACCCTTGGCCAGATGCAGTTGCAGCTCTTCAAGCAGTTTTTCGACCCGGTCCCGTGATTGGGGCGACATGCGCGCCATGCCCGCGCCCAGCTTCTGGACCTCGCGTGGCGAGAGATGCTTGAGGATTTCGGCTGCCTCGTCACCACCCAGCGTGAGCAGCAGCAGGGCACTCTTTTCCAGCCCGTCGTTAGTGTCCTTCGCCACCGCTGCCTCCCATCCATTCCTTGATCAATTGAGCTACTGCTTTCGGGTCTTTCTGAGCCAGATCGCGAGCACGTGCCAGCTTTTTCTCGAAACTCATCTTGGCCAGTTCCAGTTCCAATACTTCAGGTGGGATGTCAGTGTCCTCCATCTGTGCACGTTCTTCGATGTTTTCCATCGTGAGCGGAATGTCGTCCGTGTCCTTAGAAGCTTCAGGTTCTGCTGGTGCAACGCTGCGCATCAGCGGCTGGATCACTTTCTTGAACACGATCAGGATGACCAGTGCCAGCACCAGCCAGCGTGCCGCTTCCTTGAGCATGGCAATCACGTCCGGATCCTTGTACAGCGGCAAGGCGACGACCTCTTCCTTGGCTGGATCGGTGAACGCGGTATTGGTCACGTTGATCGTGTCGCCGCGCTTTTCGTTGTAGCCGACGGCTTCACGCACGATGTCGTTGATCTTCTTGACCTCTGCTTCGGTCAGCGGCACCGTCCGGAGATTGCCTTTGGCGTCCTTCTCGCTCTTGTTGTTCACCACCAGTGCGATGGATAGACGCTTGACCTGGCCCAGCGCGCGTTTCACATGCTGAACGGTTTTGTCGACTTCGAAATTGGTGGTGGCCGTCTTGCTCGTGCTCAGCGGCACCGGTGCCGGCACTGATTGCGCGGCTGTATTGGGAACGATTGGCGATGTAATCGGCGCGGTGGCCGGCACGGGAGGTTGATTGCTCAATGCGCCGGGGACGCCAACCGGGCCGGGATTGTTCGAAATGTTCTCGGCAGTTTGCTGGCTGCGGATCGATGTGTTGGGGGTGGGATTCGGTTTGTAGGTTTCCGAGGTCTGTTCGGCGTCATCGAAGTCCACGTCGGCCATCACCTGGGCGCGGAAGTTTGTTGCCCCCAGCATCGGGTCAAGAATCTTCTGGATGCGCGTGATGTAGCTGTCTTCGACATTGCGTACATATTCCAACTGGGTATCGTCGAGTGCGGGGCCGTCCTGTTTGCGTTGGCGCGCGAGCAGATTGCCGTTCTGATCGATCATGCTGACCTGGTCCGCGGCCAGCTCCGGTACGCTCGACGAAATCAGATGCACGATGCCGGCAATCTGGGCCGGCTCCAGTTTGCGTCCCGCGCGCAGGTTCAGCACGACGGACGCCGTCGGCTTCTGTTCGTTGCGCAGGAAGGCCGATTGTTTGGGAATGGCCAGATGCACCCGCGCACCGGCAACCGCACCGATGGACTGGATGGTTCGGGCGAGTTCGCCTTCCAGCGCGCGTTGATAATTGACCTGTTCGTGAAACTGGGAAAGCCCGAGCTTCTGGTTCTCCAGCAGTTCGAAGCCGACCGAGCCGCCACGCGGCAATCCTTGTGCGGCAAGCGTCAAGCGCAGTTCATTGGCGCGGTTGGCTGGGACCATGATGGTTGCGCCACCACTCTCCACGCGGTAAGGCACGTTCTGTTGTTGCAGCGCCGTCACGATGGCGCCCCCGTCCTTTTCCTCAACGTTCGAGAACAGCACCGAGTATTCGGGTTGCTGGCTCCATAGCCACACGCCGACCAGTAGCGCGACCGCCAGAGCCAATGCGGCTGCGCCAGCCATCTTCTGGCGCGGCGTGAGCCGGTTGAAATTGTCGAGAATCACCTGCGTCGGTGAAGGGGGCGGCGTGGGAAGCGCTTCTTCGGCCATATATGGAGCTCCGTTGTCGTCGTCGTGGTGACGGCTTTTTTCACGAGCGCATTGTGCGCGCCGCTCTGCCAGCCAAAGCATGGAATAAGCGGCAGTTTTTGCCGGTTAATCCGGCGCTTGCCGCCCGGTGCATCGCGCTACAGTGGCGACCATCCCGCATTGCGCCGAGTCCGTAATGAATCAGACCCCTCCACCGATGGACGCTGCAAGCCTGGCTGAAGCCTTCCAGGTCTTTGCGCGCGCTTCCGACGAACTGACTCAGGCCTATAACGGCCTGCAGGGGCAGGTGAGTGCGCTGACCGAGCGCTTGACCCTGCTGATGGCGGCTTTGCCTGCCGGCGTGGTCTTGCTGGACGGCAACGGTGCGGTCGAACAATTGAACCGTGCGGCGATCCGCATGCTCGGGCCGGTGCCGGCCGGTACGCCGTGGTCTTTCATGCTGAACCGTTTCGAGTCTACCGATACCCCCGGCGAAGTGTTCCTGCCGCAGAACGGCGCCCCGATACGCGTAGCGGTGTCGGAAACGCGTGCCGATACGCGCGGTGGGCGTATTGTGCTGCTGCATGATGTGACGGAAGCGTGGACCTTGCGAACGCAGACTGCGCGCAACGAGCGTCTGGCGGCAATGGGGGAAATGGTGGCAAGCCTTGCGCACCAGTTGCGCACGCCACTGGCGGCTGCGCTGCTTTACACCGGCCACATGGCCAGTACCGAACTGGATCCCAGAGCGCGTGGCATGGTGGCTGATCGGGCACTGGAGCGCTTGCGTCACCTTGAAAAACTGATCCAGGACATGCTCATCTTTGCGCGTGGTGAAGCACTTGGCCGGGAGTCCTTCGGCGTATGCGATCTGGTGGCTGAACTGGCGCATACCATTGAACCTGTGGCCCAGCGGCGCAATATCGCGTTCAAGGCCGACTGCACGGCCGGCGCCCGGCAGTTGTTTGGCAATCGCAAGGAAATTGCGAGTGCACTGATCAATCTGCTCGAAAACGCCTTGCAGGCCGTTGGCGAAGGTGGCGCTGTCGAGCTTGACGCACATGCCGAAGAGGGCGCTGCCGTATTTGCCGTACGCGACAATGGACGAGGGATCCCGCAAGAGCTCCAGGCGCGGTTGTTCGAACCTTTTTATACCACCCGGGCCGATGGCACCGGTCTTGGGCTGGCGATAGCCCGGGGCGTGGCGCGTGCGCACGGTGGCGAAATCAGTCTCAAATCGGCGCCCGGCGAGGGTACCGAGTTTTCCTTTTCCATTCCCCTGGCTTCGAGCCGGGAGCAGGACCCTAGCGGAGCACAGCCATGATTGAAACGCTCAACATCCTGATTGTCGACGACGACGCAAGTCTGCGTGACGCCATCAGCCTGATCCTCGAATCTGCCGGCCATCATGTGGTGCTTGCTGCCAGCGGCCCGGAGGCTTTGGCGGAACTCGAAAAGCAGCGGTTCAATCTGGTCATCAGTGATCTGCGCATGGATCCGATGGATGGGCTGGAGTTGCTCGCGCGGATCCGCACGGCCAATCCCAAACTGCCGGTACTGCTGATGACGGCTTTCGGCGATGTCGATAAGGCCGTTGCTGCGATGCGTGGCGGTGCTTGCGAATTTCTCATGAAGCCTTTTGAATCCAGCGTGCTGCTGGAGAACGTGCGCCGCTATGCCACGGTCACGCCCAGCCAGGAAGATATGGTGGCCGAAGACTCACGCACCCGGGCGGTGCTGGCGATGGCTGCACGGGTTGCAGAAACCGATGCCTCCGTCTTGCTGACGGGGGAATCCGGCACCGGCAAGGAAGTGTTTGCGCACTACATCCACCAGCACTCGCGTCGCAAGAACGGTCCGTTCGTGGCGATCAATTGCGCTGCCATTCCCGAGAACCTGCTTGAAGCCACGTTGTTTGGCTACGAAAAGGGCAGTTTCACCGGAGCGGTTACCGCCCAGGCGGGTAAATTCGAGCAAGCGCAGGGCGGCACCATCCTGCTCGACGAAATCTCGGAAATGCCCATGGGCTTGCAAGCCAAGTTGCTGCGTGTCCTGCAGGAACGCGAAGTCGAACGGGTTGGTGGCAAGAAGCCGATCGCGCTGGATATCCGTGTGCTTTCCACCAGCAATCGCGACATGCTGCGCGAAGTGCAGGCGGGGCGGTTCCGTGAAGACCTGTATTACCGCCTCAACGTTTTTCCCGTTGAAATCCCCAGCCTGCGTGAACGTCCGGCCGATATTCTGCCGCTGGCGCGCCACTTCATTACTCGCCATGGTGAGCGGATTGGCAAAACGGCAAGAATTGCCGGCAATGCGGCGGAAATTCTTGCCGCCTGGCGCTGGCCAGGCAATGTCCGCGAGCTGGAAAACACGGTGCAGCGTGCTTTGATCCTGGCCAGTGGCGACACGATCGTCGCTGAAGACGTCAAACTCTGTTTGCCTGGCTGGGATGGAAGTCTGGCGCCTGTGCAAATCGAACGTGCTGCATCGGGGGCGCCGCAAAATGTCTTTCCCGCAGCCTTTGCGGGCATGTCAGAACCCGCTATTGCCTACCCGAACGGTTTGACGGGTATCCCGGAAGCTTCGCCGACCAATATGAAAGACCTTGAAAAACAACATATTTTGGAAGTGCTGCGCGCGGTAGGCGGATCGCGCAAAAAGGCTGTAGAGAAGCTGGGAATCTCTGAACGTACGCTGCGCTACAAATTGCAGCAGTACCGGGACGAGGGATGGGTTGAGCAATAATCTGACGACAAATGCTCTCCGCTGCGGCCTGTCATGCAGGCCTGGACGTCTGCTGATTCTTGATTCGGCGGGCCGGGTTTTCTGCTAGATTGGAAGGCAGGCGAGAAACCGGTCGTTTCTGTTGCAATTGGGCACAGAAACTGCTTTTATCTCCGTACTGAAATGGAGTCCGGCATGGATACTCGTGCAATAGAACAGATGATTGGTCAGATGCGTGCGGCGGCAGATATTGCTTCCAGCAAGGGCACGACCACCTCTGCTGCCGGAGGGGCCGACTTTTCATCGGCCTTGCAGACCGCCATGGCCCAGGTCAGCCAAGCGCAGGAATCTGCCCAACAGATGGCGCAGGACTTCTCCGCAGGCAATTCCGAAGTGAATCTGCAGGATGTGATGATCAACCTGCAAAAAGCAAACCTCTCTTTCCAGCAGATGGTTCAGGTGCGCAACAAACTGGTGTCTGCGTACCAGGACATCATGAATATGCAGGTTTAAGGGTGTTCAATGGGGTGTAAGAGAACATCGTAAGTTACTGAAAAACAAGTATTAATGGTTTAGCCGGCTTCAACGCAAAACAACGGCATCCAATGGTCCTGCGGGTACACTTGCGGGTATACTGAGACGGTATACCCGCTCACGACCGCATTATGGACAACACACTCTCTATCCTTCTGTCGCTTGCTGCCGAACAGTCACTGACGGCGGACAGTTTTGCTCGCGGGCTAAGTGCCGTGAAAGTTCGCAATGCAAAGCCAGGAGAGAAGCCGATAAAGCTTGTAGATGGTGGAGGTTTGTTTCTTTTCGTCAGCGAGAAAGGCTCAAAGTCATGGCGTTATCGCTATCGGCTTGCTGAGAAAGAACAGACGTTGACCATCGGTAGCTTCCCTGAGGTAACCCTTGATAGTGCTCGTCAGGCTCATCGCGCTGCTCGCTGGCTGGTTGAGCGTGGAATGCAGCCGCTTGCATATGCGGAAGACCTGTTGTCAAAAAATCGCGCGGAGGAGGCGTCCAGACAGCGGAATACAGTCAGGGCTGTGTGTGATGAATGGCAGTCGGCGACCGAGAAAACGATTTCTGCCAGAACCTTCAAGCACCGGAAGCAGATGCTGGAGAAACATGTTTTGCCGAAGGTTGGCACTTGCCCCGTCGCTGAGGTAACACGAAAGGAGTTGCGGGACCTTCTGATCGGACTGGATAAGTCTGCGCCTGTTACTGCATCGCACTGTCGGATCTACCTCAACCAGATCTTCGAATGGGCTCTGGATTCGGAACTCGTTCAGTGGAACCCAGTGCCTAAGGCCACGTCGCTTCCCAATCAGTCAAGCCGGAAGGTTGTTCCTAGAAAAGCGCTCCCAGCTAAAGA
>JAGTRY010000093.1 GCA_018262235.1 Pseudomonadota bacterium | reverse complement strand
GCGGGCGGACTTGTTCACCCGCCGCGATTGTCTGGAGGAGTTACAGCGCGTGCTGGCCTATCGCCAGTTCGCGATCGAACCCGCGCGGCAGATCGAGTTGTATGCCGCCTATGTAGCCAGGGCGCACTGCTTGCCGGATGCCGATGAAGCGCAGCTGACTTTTGCGGCGAGCTTGCCCAAATGCAAGGACCGTGATGATCAGAAGTTCGTCAGTCTGGCCTGGGATGCCGGGGCTCACGTGCTGGTTACGCGCGACAAGCTTGTGCTCGGGTTGTCGCGCAAAACGCCTTTGCGCGACAAACTGGCAATCCTGACTCCGGAGCGCCTGCAACAGTTTCTGGGCTCGACATCGCCGTAATCCTCAAGTCCCGCTGGCGAGCGCCGTAAGCACAGGAAGAGCGGCGGCATGTTACCGGCCAGGCGGCGATGCCAGGGACGTACGTGCATATCAACGCCGCTCGCCGATTGCTGCTTATGCCTGGCGTGCGGGTTTCTCGGGGGCGATCAGCGGGAGCATGATGCTGAACGTACAGCCCTTCCCCGCTTCACTATGCAATTCGATCTGGCCACCGAGCAGACCGGTCACGATGTTGCGCACAATGTGCAGGCCCAGCCCTGAGCCGCCTTGTCCGAGCTTGGTGGTGAAGAAGGGATCGAAAGCGTGTTTACGGACATCCTGGCTCATTCCGATGCCGTCGTCCGAGACATTGATCGTGAGCATGTCTGTACCCGTCCGCGACGCTTTGATGCGCACCAAGCCGCTGGTCGCGTGCGGAAAAGCATGGTTCAGCGAATTCATGGCCAGGTTGGTGATGACCTGACCAAGCGGGCCGGGGAAGTTATCCATCTCAATGCCCGGCGGGATCAAGGTTTCCAGACGCAGCGGCGAATGCTTGAAGTTCGGGCGGAGCGTGATCATGACCTCCTCCATCGTCTCGGCCAGATCAAACTTCCGGCGCATGTCCGTGGTCTGATCGATAGTCAGCTGCTTGAAATGCTGGATGATTTCCGAGGCTCTGGCCAGATTGCGATGGATCAGGTCCTGACCTTCCTGGGTACTCTCAAGAATGGACTGCATGGCCGAGCGCGTCAGTGAGCCGGCTTCGATTTGCGCCAGCAGCGTCCGGAAATGATCTTCCAGTGTCGAGACCACGGTCATGGCATTGCCGATCGGGGTGTTCAGTTCATGCGCCACGCCAGCAACCAGGCGGCCCAGTGAGGCCAGTTTTTCCGATTCGATCAGGGTCTGCTGCGCCGTCTGCAATTGCAGCATGGCCGATTGCAATTCCTCATTGGCATGGGTCAGCGCCTGGGTTCGCTCAACGACGCGCTGCTCCAGGGTGCCAGCGTGGTGGGCCAGTTCGCGGTTTTTCTCGTTCAAGGCCTCGAAGGTGCGAAGAAGTGCCTGACGCATCTGCTCCATTGTTGCGCCCACTTTGCCCAATTCGTCTTGCCAGGGCAGGACGATGGGCGTGGTGAATTGTTTGTCCGCGATCAGCAGGGCGGCGTCTTTCAACTGGCGCAAAGGCGAGAAGAGGCGATGTTGCAGAACCAGCAGGATCAGGGTGATTGCGCTGATCAGCATCACGCCGACCTTCAAGGTGTTCCAGCGCAGCGCGCGCTGGCCAGCGGCCAGATAGGGGGCCGTTGTCATGGCGACGGCAAGATGGCCAATGAGCTTGCCCTGGTGTTCGATGTCGCGTTCCGCGCGGACCAGTTCCGTTCCGGCAGCAACAGGCCGTTCGAGTTTGACGAAAGGCTGGGGGCCCAGCTCGCTGGTGATTACGATGGAAACATAACGTTCGTCATTGAGAACCGCCTGGGCAATGGCCTCGGCATTGCTTCGTGACAATTCCCACAGAAGCGGGCGCATGCTCAGGGAGAGCATGTCGAGGCCGCGGCGGAGATCCTGCTGGACTTCCTGGCGAGCCGTCTGTGCAGTCAGATGCTGCTCGACGAAATAGGCGATCAGACTGGGTACGGCAAGCCCCAGGATGACGGCGAGGATCACAGCGTCGCGCACGGTACGCGGCAGCAGGCGGAAGACGAATCTTCTGGCCGGGGACTGCGGGGGAGGGGAAGACGTGCTCATCTTGACTGGAGAGATTTCCGGTGAAGCGGAGGGTACTTCCAGTCTGGGGCGCGAACAGTTGCGTCACAAGGAGGCGAACGGGCAGATTCCCGAAACAGCCTGCGGCTTTCAGGACAACTGACAGTAGCGGCCGTTGAAGAAGATCAGCGGTGCGCGTTCTGTCCGGTCACAGCGCTCGACTTCACCGACAAACATCACGTGGTCTCCGCCGGGATGGCGCAACGTATTGCGGACTTCGAAAACAGCGCAGCAGTCGGCCAGGACGGGCGCTCCCCCCAGACCAGGTTCCCAGGCTACATTGGCAAAGCGGTCTGCCGCCTTGCTGGCAAAGAGATTGGAAAGCGCTTCCTGATCGGCAGCCAGCACATTGATGGCGTAGTACTCGCACGCTTCCAGTTCGGCAAGGGCTGTGCTCGTATTGGCCAGACTCCACACGACCAGAGGAGGGGTCAGGGAGACCGAATTGAAGGAATTGACGGTGAGTCCGATCAGGCTGCCATCGCGCGCACGCGCCGTGATGACGGTGATTCCGGTGGCAAACATGCCCAGTGTGCGGCGAAAGGTGCTGGAATCGAAAGGCAGGGCAGGAGTACGCATAGGCGAGCGCGGGCAGCGGAAGGTGGCGGCAGGCAAGGCGCGGATTATCCGTCAGTTCCCGCAAGGCGTCGAGAATTGATACCCTCCGTCCATGAGCGAATTTGCAACCCGATTGATTGCCTGGCATGCCGAGAACGGCCGCCATGACCTGCCCTGGCAGCAAACCCGGGATCCTTACCGGGTCTGGCTTTCCGAGATCATGCTGCAGCAAACCCAGGTGGATACGGTCATCCCGTACTACTTGCGGTTCCTTGAATGCTTCCCGGACGTGAGCGCTCTGGCCGCCGCTTCCCAGGATGCCGTGCTGGCGCAGTGGAGCGGACTGGGTTACTACGCGCGTGCGCGTAACCTGCACCGGGCTGCGCAGCAGGTCGTCCATGATTTTGGCGGTGTATTTCCCCGCTCGGCGGCACAACTGGCGGAGTTGCCGGGCATCGGCCGGTCTACGGCGGCGGCGATAGCTTCTTTTTGTTTCGGGGAGCGCGCGGCGATTCTGGATGGCAACGTGAAGCGCGTGCTGTGCCGCCATTTCGGGATCGAGGGGTTTCCTGGCGAACGTGCGGTCGAGCAAAAGCTGTGGGCCCTGGCAGAGCGCTTGTTGCCCGAGCAGGGCATAGAAATCTATCCGCAAGCACAGATGGATCTGGGCGCGACGCTGTGCACACGGAGCAAACCGCGTTGCCTGCACTGCCCGGTGCATGAAAGCTGTGTTGCCCGCATGACGGGACGAGAGGCGGAGTTGCCGATAGCCCGGCCAAAGAAAACTGTTCCGCAGCGCAGTCTTGGTGTGCTGCTGGTTAAAACAGGGGATTCCGTGCTGCTGGAACAACGTCCGTCAGCGGGGATCTGGGGCGGTCTCTACAGCTTGCCGGAGATGCTGGACGGCGAATCCGCAGCCCAGGCCGGTCTGCGGCGATTTGGGGTCATCGGACCGGATTTTCAGGCCCAGCCCGCCTTGCGCCACAGTTTTACGCACTTCACCCTGACGCTGACGCCGTGGCTGCAGGTCTTGTCTGCCCAAGCTGCCGTAGTGCATGACCCCGCATTGCGCTGGGTTCGTCTGGATGAACTCGCGGAGATCGGTCTGCCGGCACCTATCCTCAAACTGCTGCAGCGCTGATCAGGTCCGCTGGCCGATCAGCCGGGCTGCGCGGGCGACGCATTGGTCACAGATGCAGAGCGTGTTTGGCCCCGGAACCAGAACGCTGACTTCAGCGCGGCGTTTCCCGCAAAACGAGCAAGACGCTTCGTCCTCCTCGCGTTCACGCAGCGCATTGATGGCCTCATGCAACTCAAGCATGGTCTGGCTGAAATCCGTGGAGCGGTTGGTGTTCATGTCGGTCTCCAGAAGCATTCTTTTGGCTGAGCAATTGCCAGCGTCTGGGTGTAGAAGCTGCTTGCCGGGTGTTGCAGCGGCGTGCGGATGATGATGACGGATTATCCTGCAACGCTGTCATGTCCGGCCCCCGCAAGGCCTGTCGTACCCGCCGCAGGTCCGGGTCGGCCGGATGAAGCCTCAGCCCCGGTCCTTGAGTAGTTTGTGCTCGACCAGATATTCGTGAATGATGGCCAGACGCAGATCGGCGTCTTCGAGCTCCAGCAGGCGTTGGCGGGCAAGATTCTGGATCGGCAGGATTTCGGCATAGCGGTAACCCACCCATGCTGCATCATCCAGGCTATGCGGGCGCGGGATCGTCTTCTCGCCGGCGTCCGCAATTACCGCCTGCAGCAGCGGCAGCAGCGGCTGATGATCCGGACTCACCGTTTCGGTAGGGCCCTCATCAAACCATTGGACGATGCCGGTGACGAGATTCTGTTCATCGGCGATCTGTTCCAGCACCCTGAAACGTCGCCCGCCACGGACCGTGATGCCGAGGATGCCGGGCTGGCTCATGTCCCAGTCCACGATGCGCGCTTCGGTGCCAACCAGATGCGGTACGGCGGCTTGGCCCACTTCCTCACCCGATGCAATCAGGCAAATGCCAAAGGGCATGTCCGCTTTCATGCAGCGCGCAATCATGTCCAGATAGCGGGCTTCGAACACCTGCAAATTCATCCTGCCCTGGGGAAAGAGAACACTGTTGAGGGGAAACAGGGGCAGACGCAAAGGTTCGGACATGGTGGCAGGGCCGCAGACAGAATGAACGTGCAGAATTGTACGGCAGTGCGACATGCCCCGACCGGAAGCGGATATTTGCCGGGAGTCTCCGCGCGGGGGCTGACTCCTGATTAGAATCCTCACCATGGAAAACCAGTTGCCCCATCCCGGCGCCGATGCGCTGGCCCACTCGGCCCGGCTATCCCGCCGGATTTGCGATGAGATACACGCTTGCGGCGGCTGGCTGAGCTTTGCGCGCTTCATGGAGCTGGCCCTCTTTACACCGGGGCTTGGCTATTACAGCGGGGGTTCGCACAAGTTCGGCCCGGATGGTGATTTCGTGACGGCACCGGAAATCTCGCCCCTGTTTGGTCGGGCATTGGCCGCCCAGGTCCAGCAGATCGTGGCGGCGTCGGCCCCGCAGATCATCGAAGTTGGCGCCGGAACAGGTTTGCTCGCCTGTGACCTGCTGTGTGCGCTGGAAGCCCTGGATTGTCTGCCTGAGCATTACGACATCATCGAACTGTCAGGGGAGCTGCGTGTGCGGCAGGCCGATACCCTGCGCGAGAAAGTACCGCATCTGGCGGGCCGTGTCCGCTGGCTGGACGCTCTGCCGGACGCGTTTGCCGGCTGCATCATTGCCAACGAAGTGCTTGATGTGATGCCGGTACAGCTCGTGGTGTGGCGTGATGGCGCAATCTTCGAGCGCGGCGTGGTACTGGACGCTGCCGGCGACTTTGCCTGGCAGGACCAGCCGGCTGAGGGGCGTTTGCTGGCGGCGGCGCAAGCCCTGCCGGTGGAAATGCCGGAGGAAGGCGAGTACCTCAGCGAGATAGGGTTGGCTGCGCAGGCCTGGGTTGCCGAATGGGCTCCACGGCTGACGCAAGGCGCGCTGATCCTGATCGATTACGGCTATCCGCAGGCAGAATACTATCTGCCGAGTCGCAGCAGCGGGACCTTGCAATGCTATTTCCGGCATCGTGCTCACCCGGACGTGTTGCTCTGGCCCGGGCTCAACGACATCACTGCGTTCGTGGACTTCACTGCGGTGGCTGACGCGGCATTTGCAGCGGGCTTGAGCGTCATGGGTTACACGAGTCAGGCCCGGTTCCTGACAGATTGCGGTTTGCTTGAGTTGCTGAGCCAGATCGGCCCCACCGATGAGGCGCCTTACCTGCGTGCCGCCCGCGCTGCCCTGCGATTGGTGGCCCCCCACGAGATGGGCGAGCTGTTCAAGGTTCTGATGCTTGGCCGGAATCTTGAGCTTCCGCTGCTGGGGATGCGTACGGGTGAGCGGACGCATACCTTGTGAAACGCGCCTAGGCTCAGCAAAGCCTCTGTTTTCCAATCACTGCGGTGAGTAGGCAAATAAAAAGCGATGCGGATGCATCGCTTTTTATTGGGCGTAGAGGGCATCATTCCTGAGCACGGTACAGACGTTGCATGAAGTCCTCCGCTTCGTGTTCGGAGTCGACCTGTGCGGGGAGCGTGCCTTGGCGGCGTTCCAAAGGCAGGCCCAGCGCCGACAGGATCATATGGGGTAACCAGTTGGCATTCAGCACTTCATCGCCGTAGCGATCCGTCTCTGTCAGGCAATTTGTTGTAGTCGTATTCATGATGCTCACCCTCGGTGTGGCGGAGTAATTTTCGGCATGTCTCTGGTGAAGGCCGGCTCGGCCTTATCTCCTGGGTATCGGCCTGGTGATGGAGTTCTTGAATCACCCTGTACAAGAGTCTGGGCATGCGCAAGCGCCCGAATCTGACACGCGTACTGATGGTATTTCAGCGTGCTGAAGAAGGCTTGGCAATATGCCGATCGGGCTTCCCGGAGGGGCGTCCGGGTTCTTCCTGTCGGGGCTAACCCGATGCGCTCGATCAGGTCGTGGCGAAGAGTTCGCGCAGGTCACCCGTGCGGTGACAAGCCAGCGCCAGCAGCAGCAGGACGCGAGCCTGTTGCGGGCTGAGCAGGCCTGCCGCAATGCTGCCGGTGCGGGTATCGTCTTCATTGCAATCCGCCCAGACACCGCCTGCTGCCACGCGTGTGGCACGCACAACAGGGATGTTCTGCTGGATGGCATGGGCTATCGCGTCGCGCCAGTTGGCCGGAATGCTGCCGTGGCCGGTCAAGGCCAGGACGATGCCGTGCGCACCGCCAGCCAGACTGGCTTCCAGCAGATCTGGCGTGGCTCCGGCATAGGCGTAGAGGATGTCCACGCGCGGCAGCACATCCATTTCCGGCATCCTGAGCAAGGCTGGTCGTGAAGATGATGCACCTGGCGACAGCTTGATGCTTGTTCCGAAAATGGCACCTGCGGCGCTTGAGCCTGGGCGGCTCTGCAAGGCCGCCGGCGAATGAGTGTGCTGTTTGACGAGCTTGTCTGCTTCGATCACCGCATCATTTGCCACCACCAGGGGGCCGTGATGGCGGGCTGCCGGGTAGAGCGCGACACAGGCGGCCTGCCACAGGTTGAGCGGACCATCGGCAGAGAGGCTGGTGGTGGGTCGCATTGCCGCTGTGAGGACAACCGGTTTGCCAGTCGGCAAAAGCAGATACAGGGCGAAGGCGGTTTCTTCGAGTGTATCTGTACCATGCGTGATGACGACGCCATCAATCGTCGGGTCGTCGAGCTGTGCCTGCACACGGATGGCGAGTTGCAGCCAATGTGCTGGGGTGAGGTCGCGGCTGTCGAGCGAAAAGGCTTGCTCTACGTGCCATTCGGCCAGATGGCGCAGTGCCGGCACAGCGTCGAGCAGAGACTCGGCATCCAGTGTAGCGGCGGTGTAACGCTGTTGGGGACCCGTGCCGGCAATGGTACCGCCGGTGGCGATGAGGGCAAGGCGGGGCATGCTGGTACAGGGGAGAAGCGGGAGGCTGGTGCGATGGGTTGCTCAGTCTCCCGCTCCACTTTTCCTTAGTGATTCAGGATCTTGGACAGGAATTGCTGGGCACGATCCGAATGCGGTTTGCCGAAGAACTCTTCTTTCGGTGCATCCTCGACGATCTGGCCGTGATCCATGAAAATCACCCGGTGAGCCACTTTGCGGGCAAAGCCCATTTCGTGGGTCACCACCATCATGGTCATGCCTTCCTGCGCGAGTTCGACCATCACATCGAGTACTTCCGTGATCATCTCGGGGTCCAGCGCCGAGGTCGGCTCATCGAAGAGCATGCAGATCGGGTCCATCGAAAGCGCCCGCGCAATGGCCACACGCTGCTGCTGACCTCCGGAGAGTTCGCCCGGATATTTGTTCGCGTGCATCTTGATACCGACGCGGTCGAGCAGCTTCATGCCGCGCTCGTGCGCTTCGTCCTGGCTGCGTCCGAGTACCTTGACCTGGCCGATGGCCAGATTCTGGATGATGCTCATGTGCGGGAAGAGTTCAAAGTGCTGGAACACCATGCCGACATGCGAGCGCAACTTGGGCAGGTCGGTGGCCGGGTCGTTTACCTTCGTACCGTTGACGATGATGCTGCCCTTTTCGATGGGCTCCAGGCCGTTGACGCATTTGATCAGGGTCGACTTGCCCGAACCGGAGGGGCCGCAGACCACTACAACCTCACCCTTGCTGACTTGGGTGGTGCAATCGGTCAGCACCTGGAAGCTGCCGTACCACTTGGAAACATTCTGGATCTGGATCATGGATGTGACCTAACGAATGATGGCGATGCGCTTGTTCATGTACTTGACGAACATGGACAGCGAGAAACAGATGGCGAAATAGATCAGCGACACGAAGATGTACATCTCGACGGTTCGCCCGTAGAGCTTGCCCGTGTTGTCGGCTGCCTTGAGCAGGTCGGTGGCGCCGATGGCGTAGACCAGCGATGTATCCTGGAACAGGATGAAGGTCTGGGTCAGCAGCACCGGAACCATGTTGCGGAAGGCCTGCGGCAGGACCACGTTGCCCATGGTTTGCCAGTAACTCATGCCGATCGCGAAACCGGCATTGATCTGACCGCGTGGAATGCTCTGGATGCCTGCACGCATGATCTCGCTGTAGAACGCGGCCTGGAACAGGGTGAAGGTGATCAGGGCCGAGGTTTCCGGCGTGATCTTCATGAAGAAGGGCGCAAGCAGGAAGAACCACAGGATCATCATCAGCAGCGGCACCGAACGCATCAGGTCGACATAGGTCTTGGCTGCGAAGCCAAGCGCCTTGCCACCGGAGAGGCGTGCCAGCGCGAGCAGGGTACCGATGATGATGCCGCCGAGCATGGCGGTGACGGTGAGCCTGAAGCTGAATACCAAACCCTGCCAGATGTAGGGCAGGCTGGGCGGGATGACTGAAAAATCAAAATTGCTGAACATGGTCGTCACCCCTTATTTCGCCACGATGAAGCCGGGCACATGCGAGCGACGCTCAATCACTCCCATCAGCAGATTGGCTGCGTAGGAGCAGATGATGTAGAGCACGGTGGGTACGATCAGCGATTCGATCACCTGGCCACCGGTCTCTTCGACCATCTGGCGAGACACGAACACCATCTCCCATACGCCGACAGCATAGGCGACGCCGGAGTTCTTGAAGGCATTCATGAATTCCGAGGTCAGTGGCGGGATGATGATCCGAAAGGCCATCGGCAGCAGCACATAGCGATAGGTCTGCGTCTGGGTGAAGCCCAGTGCCAGGCCGGCGTTGCGCTGACCGCGCGAGAGGCTCTGGATGCCTGCACGCACCTGTTCGGCAACGCGGGCAGAGGTAAACAGGCCGAGTGCGAGCACGGAGGTGATGAATTCCTTGGCCGGCATGTCCTGCTTGACCCACATCGACAGATCGTGCGGCAACAATTCCGGAACCACGAAGAACCAGAGAAATAGTTGCAACAGGATCGGGACGTTGCGGAAAAACTCGACCCAGGCGTGGCCGATCAGTGCCAGACCGCGGTGTTGTGCCGTACGCAGGGTGCCCACGATACTGCCCAGACTCAGGGCAATGATCCAGGCACAGAGTGAGATGGCGACAGTCCAACCCAGCCCGTGGATGATCCAGGTGAGATAGGTTACGTCGCCGGACGGGATCGTCTCGAAAAAAACGCCCCAGTTCCATTGATAGTTCAAAACAGTTCCCCTTTCCGGTCAGGCGCGGCAGCAAGCCTGCCGCCGCGCACCGGGTACATCGTTATTTCTTGTAGCTTTCCGCCGGATTGTCGTTCGGATTCACGATTGCAGCCTTGAGCTGTTCACTCATCGGGACTGCAAGGTTTACACCCTTCGGAGGAATCGGGGAGTTGAACCACTTGGCGTAGAGCTTGGTGAGTTCGCCGGTTTTGGCCATGTTGGAGACCGTTGCGTGAACCAGTCCTTTGAACTGCGGGTCATCGCGGCGCAGCATGATGGCGATTGGTTCAACCGAGAGGGGCTCCCCGACGATGGCGTAGTCCTGCGGGTTTTTTGCGTTCGCAATCAAGCCCATCAGCAGATTGTCGTCCATCACGAATGCCACGGCACGATCCGTTTCGAGCATCAGGAAGGAGTCGGCGTGATCCTTGCCATAGACTTCCTTGAAGTCGAGATTCTTGCCTTTTTCATGGGAACGGATCAGTTGTACGCTGGTGGTCCCCGTGGTGGTCGCGACGGGTTTGCCGTTGAGCTGGTCCAAGCTCTTGATGCCAGAGGATTTCTTTACCGCCATCAGTACGTTGGTGACGTAAGTGGTGGGGGCAAAGGCAACCTGTTTCTGACGGTCAGCATTATTGGTTGTGGAGCCGCACTCCAGATCAATCGTTCCATTGACGATCAGCGGGATGCGGTTCTGGGAGGTGACGGCCTGGGTCTTGACTTCCAGCTTGGGCAATTGCAGGCGAGCCTTGACGGCGTTCACGATGGCCATGCAGATATCAATGTGATAGCCGATGGGTTTCTGGGTTGCATCCAGGTAGGAGAGCGGGAAAGACGACTCACGTATCCCTAAGGTGATGGCGTTGCTGTCTTTGACCTTTTTCAAGGTGCCGTCCAGTTGTTGTGCGGCAGCAGTGTGAACGACCAGCCCGGCGATAAGGGCTAGCAACAGGTGTTGTTTTTGCATGATTCCTCCATGTTCGGATCAAACAGCGTGACTAGAAATCGACACTGTGACAGATGCACGCGAAAACCGTACCAGTTCCCGGATTTAGTCTGCTAAAGCAGGCCAAGGGGCAACAAACGGGTGCGGATGCACCAGTATAACGAGTCGCCGCTGCACCGTTGTGGGGAATTTTTCGAGAAAAGGGAGGGTTGTCGGCCGTTTTGGGGCGATCAGCGCACGGACGGTGTCTGTGAAAGTCCCGCCAGATAGGCATCGATGGCGGTCAGCGTGGTCGTCGTGATGGAGAAGCGGGAAGGGTTGATCAGCCAGTGGAAACACAGTCCATCGATCAGGCCGAACAGGCCGATTGCGGCTTGTTCGGCATTGACGCTGGCAGGCAACTGTCCGATGGCAATGGCCCGATCAAGATCTTTGCGAACGCAGGCATAAGCGTGTTCGCGCTCACGCAGGAAGTATTCCCCCGCACTATGGGTTTCCTTGGTGAACTCGCAGCGCAGCATCAGGATGGTCAACAAGGCCCGGATTTGTGGCGAACTTTCGATATGGCGGGATTTGTAACTGGCCTTTAGGCGGACCTTGCCCAGCGGGTCATCCTGGCCATGCTCGCTGTCTTCGCCATCAAAAGATGCACGTAAGGACGCGGCGACACGCTCCCACAAGGCCGTCAGCAAATCGCTTTTGTTGTCGAAGTGCCAGTAAATTGCGCCACGGGTCAGCCCGGCGGTTTCCGCAATTTCGTGCAGGGAGGTATTGGCAACACCTTGCGAGCTGAAAAGGTGTTCGGCAGTATCAAGGAGCAGATTGCGGGTTGCGAGGGCTTCTTCTTTGGTTTTGCGGGCCATATTGCCTAAGCTGATGGGTTAATTCACGTAAATCATCATAGCCCAGGCTTTGCATACATACAAGAATGTATGTATCATCGATTCATAAGATTGGTCCGACCCCCGGACTTTCCCCCTTGGCAGGCAAAGCCTGCCTCTTATCGCAGTGGAGAAAAACATGCATCAATTTGGCCAGAAAAACGTACTGATGCTGGTGGCTGTGCTGGCAGCCGTGGCCGCAGGTGGTTGCAGCAAGGGGCCGCAAGGCGGCGCCGATGCGGGCAAAGCACCGCCGGCCGAGGTTGGCGTCGTGACCCTGCAGACGGCAACAGTTGGTTTGAGTACTGAGCTGGCTGGGCGTACTGTTCCCTACGCGATAGCTGAGATTCGTCCTCAGGTCGGTGGCATCATCCAGCAGCGTGCTTTCGTTGAAGGGGGAGATGTCAAGGCTGGGCAGACCCTGTACCAGATTGATCCTGCGACTTACCAGAATACATACGACAGCGCCAAGGCCGCGCTGGCGCGTTCTGAGGCCACGCTGGTGGCGTCCCGCCTGAAAGCCGAACGTTATAAGGATCTGGTGGCGATCAAAGCGGTCAGCCAGCAGGATTTTGACGATGCCCAGGCCGCCTTCAAACAAGCAGAGGCCAGCGTGGCCAGCGACAAGGCAGCACTTGAAACGGCACGCATCAATCTAGCCTACACCCATGTTGCGGCGCCGATTTCCGGACGGATCAGCAAGTCGTCCGTGACGCAAGGGGCGCTGGTTACGGCCAATCAGGCGACCGCACTGGCTACGGTGCAGCAACTGGATCCGATCTATGTGGATGTCACCCAATCGTCTGCCGAGTTGATGCGGCTGAAACGTGATCTGGCCAGTGGTGCGCTCAAGCATGCAGGTCCCGCGCAGGCAAAAGTCCGCTTGCTGCTGGAAGACGGAACGGCCTACCCGCTGGAAGGCAAACTGGCTTTTACCGATGTGACGGTGGATGCAACGACGGGCAGTGTCACGCTGCGCGCAGTGTTCCCCAACCCGAATCATGATCTGCTGCCGGGCATGTTCGTGCGTGCCGGGCTGCTGACCGGTGCTCGTGAGCAGAGCATCCTGGTGCCGCAACAGGCGGTGACCCGCAACACTAAGGGTGAAGCAGTAGTGATGGTGGTTGCCGGGGAGGGCCAGTTTGCGCCGCGCGTAGTCCATACCCTGCAAACCGTGGGGGACAAGTGGCTGGTCGACAAAGGGGTCAAGGCGGGCGATCAGGTGATCGTCGAAGGCTTGCAGCGCTTGCGTCCCGGCGTCGTGATCAAGCCCGTTCCCGTTGGTGCGGCGTCCGCTCCTGCGGCTAGCGCTCCGGCCGCTGGCCGCTGAGAAGGAGACGATTCATGGCACGTTTTTTCATTGATCGCCCGATTTTCGCTTGGGTGATCGCTCTGGTCATCATGCTGGCCGGTGCGCTATCCATTGAAACCTTGCCGGTTTCGCAATATCCGACGATTGCGCCGCCGACCGTTTCGATTTCCACCACCTATCCGGGTGCTTCGGCCAAAACGCTGGAAGACTCGGTGACCCAGATCATCGAGCAGAAGATGAAGGGGCTCGATGGCCTGTTGTACATGTCGTCGTCCAGTGATTCTTCGGGCAGCGTGAGTGTCACCTTGACCTTCCGGGCCGGGACCAATGCGGATATTGCGCAGGTCCAGGTGCAGAACAAGCTGCAGACGGCGCTTTCCATGCTGCCCCAAGAAGTCCAGAAGCAGG
>JAGTRY010000092.1 GCA_018262235.1 Pseudomonadota bacterium | reverse complement strand
TGACGAATATGACGCCCCATTCCGCGCGGGTTACGCCTGCGGCTAACCCGCCCTACGCCTGAACGTCTGCTTCCCGATATTTCGACCGGCCGCAACGGGCCGAAAGCAAGTACCGCGTACGGCGCAGCAAGTAGCCCGGATGAAGGCAGAGCCGGAATCCGGGGCTTTCCCTCACCGCCGTGGCCGGCTCCCGGATTCCGCTTCGCTTCATCCAGGCTACGGACTTTCCAGGTTGATCGTGATGGCGCAGTGTCCACTGCGCCCTACGCCTGAGCTGAACCCCGGCCTGCGCCGGGATGGCGCCAATGGAAGAGTTTGACGTTTAGCCTTGTAGGGTGCGCACCGCGCACGCGGAACCCACGTTCATAGCTCCACACACGATCCAATTAGCCGCCGGAATCTCGGGATTTGGAATGGTGCGCGATGCGCACCCTACGTTCTGCCGTCACGGGCGCGGCGCGCCTGTCTCAGGGTCGGGTACTTCGCGGATGCTCTCGCCTTCGATCACCATGCCGTCGTCGTTCGCGGCGGGACTACGCTGGGTAAAGGGGGCCTGCTGCATCGATGGCTGCGCCTTCAGGGCACGCCGCAAGGCGCGCGTCTTCCACCACAGATACCCCAGAAACACCGCCCCTCCGACCAGCAGCACGCCTACCGCCACCACCGAGAACATCAGCAAGGCCACCACGGCCAGCAGCGTGAAGAGCCCGGCCACGACCCGGGCGAGGAGGCCAGCCGGAGGGCGCGTGGATGAAGAGGCGAGACGGATATAAACGGGTGAAACCATGACGGATGATCCTTGCGGCCAGCTTGCTGGCTACGTGTGTGGGAGCGTGAACAATCAGAACGCGCATCCGGCAAAAGATTCCCCAGCCAAGGAAGCGGGTGCGCGCACGTCTCCTTGATATGGGGGAGATGCGCAGCATTTCAATGGGCCGCGAAAGCGGGTCGGGCGCACGGTTTCAGCCGATCATCCGCCCAGGCTGGCGGTTGCGAGTTTGATGCCAAAGCCCAGAAACACTCCGCCCACGCTCGCCGTGCCCGCTGCGGCCAGGCGCTGACGGCGGCGGAACTGACTGGCCAGATACGCGCCACCGAAGATCAGCGCGGAGAGATACAGGGCGCTGAGGATCTGCAGGATCACACCGAGAATCAGGAACGCGAGCGCCGGCTGCGCGGCTTGCGGATCCACGAACTGGATGAAGAAGGAGATGAAGAACAGGATCGCCTTCGGGTTCATCAGGCTGATGAGCAACGCACGCCGGAAAGGCTTCGAGGCCTCGGCAAGCTGCCCGGACGCAATGCTCGCCTGGCCGCGCCAGTTCGCCAGCGCCTGCCGCAACAAGCCCAGCCCGACCCAGGCCAGATAGGCTGCGCCGATGTATTTCACCAGCATGAAAAGCGCCGGGTGGGTCTTGAGCAAAGAGGCCGCCCCCGCTGCCGAAAAAACCATCAACACCGTATCGCCGAGAAAGACCCCGCAAGCCCCCCGATAGCCGGCGCGCACACCTTCGCGTGATGCCACTGACATCACGTACAGTGAATTCGGGCCGGGCAGCAGCACGATGAAGAGTGCGCCCAGTACATACGTCCAGATATTGACCACGCCATAGAACATGAGCCGGGTGCTCCTTGAGCAAACAGGTGAAGCAGGAAGTGTACGCCCTGGCGCGGATCCGTGTTTTTCTGGCTGCCCTGGCACGCGGGGCCTTTTCTGCCTGTTGCCGAATCGCGCCTCGAATCTCCCGGCTGTTGCGGCATCTGGCACCCGCAGCACGGCCATTGGGTGGAAAACAAGCATCGCACGCAGGCTGTGGGCGCGCGTTGCGATATCCTGTCACCTGTGTCGAGCAGCTGCGGTAGCCAAGCCATGAAATTCAAGAATCGCCGGAATGAGTGTGTGACGACCACGGAGGGTCGGGAGATCTGGGTCTCGCGCAGTGTCGCGGTGGTCGTGTGCATCGTGCTGGAGTGCGAGGGCCAGCCTTACATCCTCGTCAATCAGCGCGGTACGGGTGTGCCGGATTGCCAGGGCTACTGGAACCTGCCCTGCGGTTATCTGGATTACGACGAGACGACCACCGAGGCGGCCGTGCGCGAGGTGTGGGAAGAATGCGGCGTCAATTCGCTGGAGCTCTTGCAGGGCGCGGATTGGGAGTTCTTCAGCCAGCCCTGGGATATCAGTTCCGTGCCGACGGACAATCGCCAGAACGTGACGATCCATCACGGTCTCCATGCACAGGTCGCGACCTTGCCGGCCGTGAGCAATGCCAACAACGAACCCAACGAGACGGCCGACATCCGCTGGCTGCCGCTGGCGCAGGCCGATACGCTGGAATTTGCCTTCCAGCACCGTGAGCGCATCGCGAAATATCTGAGCCATCTGGCACGCGTGGCAGGCATTCACTACGCATAACTGCGACGCACCCCGCGACAAGGCCGTCAGCTTCTCCGCTCAGGCACAGCGGCCTTGGCGTCGGTGCCACCCCGGCACTGGCGAGTGCCCAGGATTCTGATCCGGCCGGCACAACCGGGCACGTCTCCGCATGACTCATCGCGCTTCAATTGCCATTTAGTCCGCAACTCGAAGTATTCTTCCTGTCCGGAAACGGGGCCTCCAGATCCCGTCCTTAAAAGGCAAGCACGATGAGTTCCCTGCTGACCAGTGCCTATCTGATATCTGTTGGCATCCTGCTGATGGCTGCTGCGCATGCCGCGATCCTCGCTCACGGCAGCGGACACCCGCGCACGAACTGGTCTTTCGCAGCGCTTTGCCTGGGTTTTGCGGGTTTTCAGCTCTTCAACGCCATGCAGTATTCGGCACCGGACCTGCCCCGTGCACTGGCGGCGCACCGCTGGGCGAATTTCTTCTCCATCCTTGTCGTACCGCTGATTGCCTTTGCAGCGGCTTCGCTGGATGCCAAAAAGCGCCCGCTCCGCCTGTTTGCCGGGCTGCTTGGACTGGCTTGCCTGGCCATCGCTTACAACTTCATGAGTCCGTTCGGATACCGGTTTTATTCGCTCGCACCGGATCAGGTGTTCACGTTCCCCTGGGGCGAATCCCTGCGGGTCCTCCAGGGCCAGCCAACGCTGGTGTATCGCCTGGTCCGCCTGACTTCGCTGTGCGTGATGGTCTATACGATGAACGTCACGCTTTCATTGATGCGGATGAAGGAACGCCTGTCGAGCATGATCATCTGGATCGGGCTGGCAATCATGGGAATCACGCTGGCATTGGGCAGCATGTCCGATTCAGGCGTCATCGCCATGCCTTACCTGGGCGGCTTCGGGTTCGTGTTCCTGGCCGGCGCTTTCTCGCTTCTGGTGAGAAAGGAAATGCTGGCCCACGCTCAGCAGGAGCAGCGCATCACCCGTGCGCTGGCCGAGGCGATGCAGGAACGCCATCGCGCCAATGAGCGGGCCGACAAGATCCTCCACCAGGATGCGCTGACCGGGCTGCCGAACCGGGCCGGATTCTGTATCCGACTCGAAAACCTGCTGGGGCTGAACCGGCGTCTGGGCACGAAACTGGCTGTCGTACTTTTCGATATCAACCATCTGGGCGCCATCAAGGGGACACACGGCCTCACTACCAGTGACGAGGTCCTGCGCAGGGTAAGCCAGCGTCTGTGCGCCCGGATCCGCGACAGCGATGTTCTGGCCCGCACACGCAGCGACGGTTTTGCGCTGATCGCCAGCCATATCAGGACGGATGCCGGTATTGGCGTGTTCTGTGAAAAGCTCAGCAGCCTCTTCGCAGACCCTGTGGAGATCGATGGTCTCCACTTCCAGCTGACCGCCAGCACCGGCATGGCCATCTTTCCCAACGATGCCATGACGGCTGGCGAACTGCTCGCGGCTGCAGAGCTGGCCCTGCATGAGGCCAAGCACACAGGCACGAACCAGCTACGTGCGTTCGATCCATCGATGAAGGAAAAGCTCCAGCAACGGATCAATCTTGAATCAGCACTGCGCGAAGCAATTGGGCGCCAGCAGTTTTTCCTCTGCTACCAGCCCCAGGTCTGTGCCACGAGCGGGCGCACGCTTGCCGTGGAAGCCCTGATCCGCTGGCAGCATCCGGAATATGGACTGGTTTCGCCGCTGGATTTCATCCCGCTGGCCGAGTCTACAGGCCTGATCATCCAGATCGGCGCATGGGTCATCGAAACCGCCTGTAGCCAGCTTGCAGCATGGCAGCAGGCAGGTCACGGCTCGCTGCGCATGGCTGTCAATCTCTCCGCGGCGCAGTTGCTCGATCCACAACTTGAAGACACCCTCCTCGGGGCGCTCGCACGCAACGGTCTCGCGGCTTCAGACCTTGAACTGGAAATCACGGAATCCGTCCTGATCCAGGATCCGGAACATACGGTTGATCGCCTCGTCGCCCTGCGCAATCTTGGGCTACGCCTGTCCATCGACGATTTCGGCACGGGCTACTCTTCGTTGAGTTACCTGCGCGTACTGCCCGTCCAGGCTTTCAAGCTGGACCGTACTTTCGTGGACGGCATGGACAAGGACACCACCAGCCTCGAAATCTGCGCCAGCACAATCCGGCTGGCAGAAAGCCTCAAGCTGGATATCGTTGCCGAAGGCGTCGAGACCGAAGCACAGGCGCGCCAGCTACGCGAACTCGGCTGTCCGATTTTCCAGGGCTATTTCTTTTCCCGCCCACTCAGTGCCGATGCGGCGGGGCGGTATTTGCAGCGCCCACAGAGCTCTCCCCATGCGCCCATCATGCCCCTCGGGCAAGCACCGACGGCGCTTTGAGACACCCTTCAGAATGAAAAGCGCCGGGGCGAAGAAGCTCAGGCCGCGATATCCACGCCGGTCGAGACCTGGATGCCGAGCGGCTTGGCCAGGCGCTGACCGATCTTCTCCTTGAGCGCCAGAAAATGCGCGCTTTGCGCATGCGCGGACAGGGCAGCCTGGTCGGCATAGGCTTCGAAGAGCTGGAAGGAGACCTCGCCTTGTACGGCACGGAAAAGGTCATAGCGCTCGCAGCCGGGCTCCAGCCGCGATTGCGCAGCCGCATCCCGCAAGGCTTGTTCGACAAGCGCTTCATGCCCTGCCAAAGGGACAACACTGGCGAATACAAAAATGCTCAATTCATTTCTCCCGGATGGGGTGTTTGCCACACAGGCACAAGCGCCCATGCGGTCGGTCCGCAGCGGAGGCAGCATCGCATCACGACGCCTCCGCTGCGGGTATGAACGGATTACTTCATTTCGGTCACGAACTGCTCGCGCGGACGACGCACCTTTTTCAAGCCGAGCAGCCAGTCTCCTTCCGTAGCGCGATAACCCAACGGCAGCAGGATCACCGAACGCAGGCCACGCTCGCTCAGCTTGAGGATTTCATCGACCTTTGCCGGGTCGAAACCTTCCATCGGCGTGCAATCCACGCCTTCCTCTGCCGCGGCGATCAGTGCGGTCCCCAGACCGATGTAGGCCTGACGTGCGGCGTGCTGGTAATTCGTTTCCGCATCACGCGGCACATAGCCGGCCAGAAGCTTCTGACGATAGGCTTCCCAGCCCTCGTTCGTGAAGCCACGCTCCGCATTGACCAGATCAAACATCTTGTTGATGCGTTCGGCGGTGTAGTTGTCCCATGCGGCAAAGACCAGCAAGTGCGAACAATCCGTGATCTGGCCCTGATTCCAGGCATGCGGCTTGATCTGCTCGCGCAGCTCGGGGTTGGTCACGACAATGATTTCATAGGGCTGCAGGCCGCTGGAACTGGCCGTCAGACGGATCGCTTCGAGGATGTGATCCACCTTTTCCTGCGGTACGGCCCGGGTGGGGAGCATTTTCTTGGTGGCATAGCGCCATTGGAGTTTTTGCAGCAGCTCAGACATGGGAGGCTCTCTTTCTGTGGTGAGGTAGAACAACAATCTTGTGCGGGCAATCCATCCTGATCAGGGTAACGGGTCTGACGCGAAGCGTTGCCGCAGATCCGCGATCAAGGCATTCAGGACATAAGGATCGGTGCACGCGTGATGCAGTTTGACAGCCAGCGGGATGAAGCGTTTGCCACCTTGCTCATAGCGCTGGCCGAAGTAGAAGCAGGGCTGGCACTGGATGGCACTCTTGCGCCAGTGCATGTTCAGCGCGGTGAATTGCAGATCGGGCAAATTGCCCATGAAGCAGGCGCTCAGAAAGGTGAAGGGCGCCATGCGGGGCACTTCGCCACGCCGGGCCGCATCCAGCTGGCGGCGGTACTGCACAGCAAATTCGGCCAGGCTTTGCCGGCTCGTGTCCTGCAGCAGCAATTCACAAAAGCGCATGCTGCCGCCGATGGCCACGGGCACTGCGATGGGGGCGTTCTCCAGGACCCGCCATTCGCCATCGATCAGGCGCAGCTTGAAACCCAGATGCCCTTGTAACGCCTGGGCAAGGTGCCAGATGAGGAAACCAAAAAAGGTCAGCCCGGCCAGGCTGACAGCCTGGTACGCGGCGTAGGCATCGGTCACCTCCAGTTGCAGGGTGATGTCGACAAAGGGATCCTGCTCAACCGCCGGATCAGTGAAGAAATCCAGCGACCAGGCCAGATAGCCCTGTTTTTCGGCTTCCGCGAGCGGACGGACTGACCAGTTTTGCAGCGACGCGGGCAGGACGTTTTCCATGTTGTCTAAGGCATGCGGGTGAAGCGAAGGGCTTCGGCATGGTGCTGCCGTGTGGGCAGGACGTCAATCGCGCCTGTGGGCAGCCTGAAAAATCAAAGGCGCCCGAAGGCGCCTTTGCGGGATGCGGTGGATCGCAGAGTTTCAGTGCGCGCGATGGCGATAACGATCCAGCGTCGCGAGCTGCGCGATGGCTTCGGCCAGTTCGGCCTGGGCTTGCGCGTAGTTCACTTCCTGCTGTTTGTTGCTCATCGCCTCTTCAGCACGCTTCTTGGCTTCCATCGCCTTGGCTTCATCCAGGTCGCGGCCACGAATGGCGGTGTCTGCCAATACCGTTACCAGACCGGGCTGCACTTCCAGCATGCCACCAGCAACGAAGATGACTTCTTCTTCTTTCTGGTTCGGCACCTTGATGCGCACCATGCCCGGACGGATGCGGGTCAGCAGCGGAGCGTGGCCAGGCAGGATGCCCAGATCGCCCGACTCGCCCGGCAGGGAGACGATCTCGGCCAGTCCGGAGAAGATTTCTTCTTCCGCACTGACGACATCGACGTGTACGGTCATTGCCATATTGTTTCTCCGTTAATCGAGCGTCGGAAGTGGGAGAAGCATCAGGCACAAGGCCATTGCGACGCCCCACTCTCCGGTGCTCTACGCCCTGCCTTATTGCAGCGTCTTGGCCTTCTCGATGGCTTCCTCGATGGTGCCGACCATGTAGAACGCCTGCTCGGGCAGGTGGTCGTAGTCGCCATTGACGATGCCTTTGAAGCCCTTGATGGTGTCCTTCAGCGGCACGTACTTGCCGGGCGAGCCGGTAAACACTTCAGCCACGTGGAAAGGCTGCGACAGGAAACGCTGGATCTTGCGGGCACGTGCCACGGCCAGCTTGTCTTCCGGCGCAAGTTCGTCCATCCCGAGAATCGCGATGATGTCGCGCAGTTCCTTGTAGCGCTGCAGGGTTTGCTGCACGCCACGGGCCACGTTGTAGTGCTCTTCACCCACAACCAGCGGATCGAGCTGACGGCTCGTCGAGTCGAGCGGATCCACAGCCGGGTAGATCCCCAGAGCGGCGATATCACGCGACAGCACGACGGTGGAGTCCAGGTGGAGGAAGGTCGTGGCAGGCGACGGGTCGGTCAAGTCATCGGCAGGCACATACACGGCCTGGATCGAGGTGATCGAGCCGACCTTGGTGGAGGTGATACGTTCCTGCAGCTTGCCCATTTCTTCGGCCAGCGTCGGTTGGTAACCCACGGCGGAAGGCATGCGGCCCAGCAGTGCGGACACTTCGGTACCGGCCAGGGTGTAGCGGTAGATGTTGTCCACGAAGAACAGGATGTCGCGGCCTTCGTCACGGAACTTCTCGGCCATGGTCAGGCCGGAAAGTGCCACGCGCAGACGGTTGCCCGGAGGTTCGTTCATCTGCCCGAAGACCATTGCAACCTTGGATTCCTTGAGGTTGTCGAGCTTGATGACGCCAGCTTCAGCCATCTCGTGATAGAAGTCATTCCCTTCACGGGTACGCTCACCCACACCGGCAAACACCGACAGACCGCTGTGCTGCTTGGCGATGTTGTTGATGAGTTCCAGCATGTTCACCGTCTTGCCCACGCCGGCGCCACCGAACAGGCCGACCTTGCCGCCCTTGGCGAACGGGCAGACCAAGTCGATCACCTTGATGCCGGTTTCGAGCAGATCCACGGAGGGAGAGAGCTCGTCGAACTTCGGTGCGCTCTGGTGGATTTCGCGACGCTCTTCGCATTCGACCGGACCGGCTTCATCGATCGGGCGACCGAGCACGTCCATGATGCGGCCCAGGGTACCGTGACCGACCGGCACGGTAATGCCGGCGCCGGTGCCATTGACCTTCATGCCACGCCGGATGCCATCGGCCGAGCCCATGGCGATGGTGCGGACGACGCCGTCACCGAGCTGTTGCTGGACTTCGAAGGTCAGCCCTTTTTCGACCAGGGGGTTTTCTTCGGAAGCGTCGAGCAGCAGCGCTTCATACACGTGCGGAATCGAATCTCGCGGGAACTGGATGTCCACGACGGAGCCGATACACTGAACAACGGATCCTTGACCTTGACTCATTGCCATATCCTCAATAACTAAATTCAAACCGCAGCGGCGCCGCTGACGATTTCCGAAATCTCTTTCGTGATCGCAGCCTGACGCGTCTTGTTGTAGACCAGTTGGAGTTCCTTGATCACCGTGCCTGCGTTGTCGGAAGCGGCTTTCATCGCCACCATCCGCGCGCTTTGCTCCGAGGCAATATTCTCGGCAACCGACTGGAATACCAAAGCCTCCACGTAGCGCAGCAGCAATTCGTCGATGACGACTTGCGGATCCGGTTCGTAGAAGTAATCCCAGGTGTGGGTCGGAGACCCCATGCGTTCGCCGCACAGGGGCAATAACTGCTCGATGACCGGCTCCTGGCGCATGGTGTTCACGAAACGCGTATAGGCGATGTAGACCGCATCGATCTCGCCAGCGAGATACTTGTCGATCATGACCTTGACCGGTCCGATCAACTTGTCCAGATACGGCGTATCGCCAATGTGCGTCAGGCGCGACACGACGTTCGCCCCCATGCGCTGCATGAAGCCCAAGCCCTTGTTGCCGATGGCCGTAACCGCGATCTCCTTGGCACCCTTGGCCTGCCAGTCGCGCATGCTGGCGACGACAATCCGCAGGATGTTGGTGTTCAGACCGCCGCACAGCCCCTTGTCCGTTGTGACCAGAACCAGCCCCACACCCTTGACGGATTCGCGTGCCGTGATGAACGGATGACGATAGTCCGACAGGTTGGCATGTGACAGGTTGGCAGCCAGACGACGCACCTTCTCGGCGTAGGGACGAGCATGACGCATCTTTTCCTGCGCTTTGCGGCGCTTGGATGCGGCAACCATTTCCATTGCCTTGGTGATCTTCCGGGTGTTCTGGACACTCTTGATCTTGGTCCGGATTTCTTTTCCGCCAGCCATGATGATGTCCCGGTTATGCCCAGCTCTTCTTGAAGTCGATGATCGCAGCCTTCAACGCGGCTTCGGCATCGGCGTCCAGATCCTTGGTCGAATCGATCTTGCCCATCAACTCGGCGTGGCTGGTGTGCATGAACTGATGCAAAGCAGCCTCGAACGGCAGGATGCGCTTGACGTCGATGTCATCTGCGTAACCACGCGTCACGGCATACAGGGTCACGGCCATTTCCGCGACTTGCAGCGGTGCGTATTGCGGCTGCTTGAGCACTTCCACCACACGACGGCCACGCTCAAGCTGCTTGCGGGTTGCATCATCCAGATCGGAAGCGAACTGCGCAAAGGCCGCCAATTCACGATACTGCGCCAAGTCGGTACGGATACCGCCGGAGAGCTTCTTGATGACCTTGGTCTGCGCTGCACCACCCACACGCGACACCGAGATACCGGCGTTGATGGCGGGGCGGACGCCGGCGTTGAACAAGTCAGTTTCCAGGAAGATCTGACCGTCAGTAATCGAGATCACATTGGTCGGCACGAAGGCTGACACGTCACCCGCCTGGGTTTCGATCACGGGCAGTGCAGTCAGCGAACCGGTCTTGCCCTTGACTTCACCATTGGTGAATTTCTCGACGAATTCTTCATTGACACGTGCGGCACGTTCCAGCAAACGGGAGTGCAGATAGAACACGTCGCCCGGATAGGCTTCGCGGCCCGGCGGACGGCGCAGCAGCAGCGAGATCTGACGATAGGCCCAGGCCTGTTTGGTCAGATCGTCATAAACAATCAGGGCATCCTGGCCGCGATCGCGGAAGTACTCGCCCATGGTGCAGCCGGAGTAGGCGGCGATGTATTGCATCGCCGCCGATTCGGAAGCGGAGGCCGCCACCACGATGGTGTATTCCATCGCGCCGTGTTCCTGCAGCTTGCGCACCACGTTGTTGATGGTAGAAGCCTTCTGACCAATCGCCACATACACGCAGAAGAGGTTCTTGCCCTTCTGGTTGATGATGGTGTCGACCGCCACGGCGGTCTTGCCGGTCTGGCGGTCACCGATGATCAGTTCGCGCTGGCCGCGGCCGACCGGAACCATCGAGTCGATGGCCTTCAGACCGGTCTGAACCGGCTGTGACACCGACTTGCGCCAGATCACGCCCGGCGCGACCTTTTCGATCTTGTCGGTCAGCTTGGCGTTGATCGGGCCCTTGCCGTCAATCGGCTGGCCCAGCGAATTCACGACGCGACCGATCAGCTCGGGGCCGACCGGTACTTCCAGAATGCGGCCGGTACACTTGACCGTGTCGCCTTCCGAGATGTGTTCGTAGTCACCCAGTACCACGGCGCCGACGGAGTCGCGTTCCAGGTTCAGGGCGAGACCGAAGGTGTTGTTGGGAAACTCCAACATTTCACCTTGCATCACGTCAGTCAGGCCGTGGATACGACAGATACCGTCAGTAACGGTCACCACGGTGCCTTCGTTACGTGCCGAGGCGCCCAGTTGCAGGTTCTGAATGCGGGTCTTGATCAGATCGCTGATTTCAGAAGGATCGAGTTGCATGAATGTACTCCTAGTTCTGTAGTGCGGCGGTCATGGCGGCAAGCTTGCCGCGCACCGAGGCGTCAATCACTTCATCACCAACGGCGATGCGAACGCCACCAATCAGCTCCGGGTCGATTTCAACCGTGACATGGACCTTGGACTTGAAATGGGCTTCGATATCGGTAGTCAGCTGGGCCAACGCAGCAGAGTCGATCGGGAAGGCTGAGCTCACAAGCGCATCCTTGACCCCGTCGTGTGCACTCTTGAGCGCTTCGAACAATTCGCCGATTTCGGGCAGCACCTGAGCGCGCTCGTTCTCGACCAGCAACTGCACAAAATTCGCCTGTTCGCCGGTAGCGGCGATGCTGGCACTTTCAAGCAGCAACTGGGTGACCTGCGCCGGACTCAGGCGCGGGTTGCTCAAGCAGGCCAGCACCTGTTCATCGGCAGCGACCAAGGACAAACGGCCAAGCGCCGCAGACCAGGCGTCCAGCGCGCCACTTTCACGCGCCAGTGCGAACACGGCCTCGGCATAAGGACGCGCAAGGGTGACGTTCTCTGCCATGGCTCAGTTGAGTTCCTGTTTCAGGTTGGTCAGCAGTTCAGCATGGACCTGGGCGTTGATCTCGCGACGCAGGATGCGCTCGGCACCTGCTACCGCCAGTTCGGCCACGCGTCCGCGCAGATCTTCCTTGGCGCGCTGCACAGCGGCGGCGGCTTCGGTTTCAGCAGCTTCACGTGCAGCAGCGACGATCCGGGTTGCTTCGGCACGAGCGTCTTCGACGATCTGCGCAGCCTGCTTTTCGGCTACGCCACGAACATCGGAGGCCGATTCGCGCGCCTTGCGCAATTCTTCGCCAACCCGTTTCTCTGCCAGTGCCAGATCGGTTTTCGCCTTGTCTGCTGCCGACAGTCCATCTCTAACCTGCTGCGCGCGCTCGTCCAGTGCCTTCGTGATCGGCGGCCACACGAATTTCATCGTGAACAGCACAAACACGAGGAACACAACGAGCTGGGCAATTAGCGTTGCGTTCAGATTCACGGCAGATACCTTTCCCGGTAGTGGAATGTATGGCTCAAGAAAGGCTTACTTCAGGAACGTCGAAGTGGCGAACCACAGGGCGATACCGGTACCGATAATGAACGCGGCATCGATCAGGCCGGCCAGCAGGAACATCTTGACCTGCAGGGCATTCATCAGCTCAGGCTGACGTGCAGAGGATTCGAGGTACTTGCCACCCATCAGGGCGATACCGATACAGGCACCGATAGCGCCCAGACCGATGATCAGACCGCAAGCCAGCGCGACGAGACCGTAAACTTGTTCCATGACAGCTCCTAGTAACAATGATGTTGAGTAAAGAAATGATCAGCAAAATGCCGGGGTGAAATCGATGTGGCGATGCTCCGTTGAATCAGTGCCCTTCGTGTGCCTGACCAACATACACCAAGGTCAGCATCATGAAGATGAAAGCCTGCAGCACGACCACCAGGATATGGAATACCGCCCAGGCAAAGCCTGCCACCAGATGGCCACCGAACAGCAGGATGCTGGGCAGGTTGGCACCGGTCCAGGCCGCACCCATGAGCGCGATCAGCATGAAAATCAGCTCGCCGGCAAACATGTTGCCGAACAACCGCATGCCGTGCGAAATGGTTTTGGCGGAGAACTCGATGATCTGCATGGCGAAGTTAACCACGCCAAGCACGAGGGCAAAAATCGGATTCTTGCTGGTGCCGAAAGGCGCGCTGACCAGCTCGTGCGTCCAGCCACCGATGCCCTTGATCTTGATGTTGTAGTACAGACAGATCAGCAGGACGGTAATCGACATGCCCATGGTGGCATTGATGTCAGCCGTAGGCACTTGCCGCAGGAAAGCGTGATGCGCGTCATGCCCGGCCGCAACATAAATCCCGGCCCACAGCCTGGGCAACACGTCCAGCGGCAGGAAGTCCATGGCGTTCATCATGAATACCCAGATGAAGACAGTCAGCCCCAGCGGCGCCACGAACTTGCGCGACTCGGCACTGTGGATCAAACCTTTGGTCTGGTCTGCCACCATTTCGAAAAGGATTTCCACGGCCGCCATGAAGCGTCCTGGCGCTGCGGCACTGGCCTTGCGTGCAGCCAGCCAGAGCACGAAGCCACTGATCACGGCAAGCGCTATCGAGAAGAACAGGGTGTCGTAGTTGAGCACCCCCCAGTCGACCAAGGCCTGCTGCTTGGCGCCGGTGCCATTGAAGTAGGTCAGGTG
>JAGTRY010000091.1 GCA_018262235.1 Pseudomonadota bacterium | reverse complement strand
GCGTCTGCGCCAGCGGATCGACAGATATCGAAACTCACAATCGGAAATGAGCCCTCTGGCCCGCTTGTATATTGAACTCGTGGCCGATGCCTGTCTGGCGCATTACGAGAAACAGCGCGAAGACATCCGGCGCTGGATGCATGAACTAATCGAGGCAGCGCTGTTCGGTGCCGGAGGTGATCCGCTCGAAACTTTCCGGCGCCGCCTGGAACAGGAAGATGGCTGGTGGCCGATGGTCAGCCTGCTTTGGCGGCTGCATTGCTCCGAGATCGCGCGGGATCTCCCGGAAACTCTGCAGAAACACTTCCAGGCCAAGCCGGACTGCACACCCGATCAGATGGAAGAACTGCGCATTGCAGTCCTGCAACTCACCCCGAAAGACCTGTTCGGGGAGGCTTTCGTCGCTGCCTTGAATGAGCCTCTCATCACGACTACCTACAACGAGGAGGCCGAGCTCGGTCGGCTGGCCGAGGGCTTGGTCGATTTCATCCAGACGCGTTGGCCGGTCATGGAGGGCGGCGATCCCTGGGCCAGTCTCCCTGCGCCAGACGGCCGGCCAGTGCCTTTCTCAGGCCCCATGTTCAGGAATGATGGGTCTGCCCTCTGGCACGAGATGATGGGTGATGACGATGACGATGACGATGACGAAGGCGACGAACATGCAGAGGATTCAGACGCAGCACCCGGGCAGCCAGTCTCCCGGCAATCGATCAGCCTGACGACCAACCCACTCGCGTCGCTCAGTCTGGCGAAACCGGAAGCCGATAGACCGAGTGCTGTGAAGTTCAACCGCCGCCGGCCGAAGCGTGCCAGCGCCCGACCACCTATGACCGTTGCAGCGCGGGCACGTCGTGGACGGGAAAGACTGCGTGCTCAAAGCGGTGGGGCAGAAAGGCGGCGCCCATGAGCGCAGCACCGTATCGGCTGATCTTTCTGGATTTCGATGGCGTCCTCCATTCCGTGCGCAACGCCCAGCTCTTTGAGCATGTCGAGCGCCTGGCACAGGTGCTCGCGCCTCATCCAGAAGTCCACATTGTGGTCTCGTCCTCCTGGCGTAATGCCCATGATGAAGAAGAACTTCAGGGCTTTCTGTGGCCACTGGCTGAACGGATGCTGGGTGTGACGCCGCAACTCGCTAGCGCATTGCGCCAGCATGAAATCGAAGCTTGGCTGAATGACAACGCGACACGCCACGCTGCAGAGGATGCGGCTGGGTGCGAGGTCAGCGACTGGATCGCCATCGACGATATGCCGCGTCTGTTCAAACCGGGCTGCCCCTGGCTGCTCGCCACCGATCCGCTCACCGGCATGGACCAGAAAGCCTGGGCCTATCTGCAAAGCTGGTTGGAGACGGGAACGCTGCCTGCCGAGGTCGCTATGGAAGGCGGTTTTAATCTCAAACACAGCTTTTCGGCCGCAGCGGATCTGCCTGTGGACTACCGGATCTATCCGCGCAGCAAGCGTCTGCAGCTATTTGCGCCGCATCTGGATACGTATCTGCTGGATGACATGCTGTTTCGTCACACCGCAGCACTTGGCATCACGGACCTGTGGCTGGACGACGATCAGCGCTACCGACCCAATCGCAGCGACTGGCTCGTCACGCTCGAATTGCCCGGGGCGTGTTTCAAGCTCGAAGCCATCCAGCTCGCTCAGGCGGCGGGCGGTCAGCGCACGCTGGTCCTGTATTCCATTTGTCGTTCAGAAGGAGAAGCACCATGAGCCCGGAACTCGACGCACTGCTCTGCCAGCGCTATCCGAAGATCTTTGCCGATCGCCACACTTCCATCCGGACCAGCTGCATGGCTTGGGGTTTCAGCTGTGACGATGGCTGGTTTGAAGTTGTGGATGCGATCTGTGCCCGGCTGCAGCACATGACCGACAATGACGGCGCGTCGCAAGTGGTCGCCAGTCAGGTGAAGGAGAAATTCGGCAGTCTGCAGTTCTACGTGCAGCGCGCAACGAAGGAGCAATTCGACGAGATCCAGCGCATCGCGGGTCGCTCAAACCGCATCTGCGAAGTCTGCGGTGCGTCCGGCTCCCGCGTGGTGGCAGGTGGCTGGCAACAGGTGCGTTGTGCTGAGCACACGCCGGAGGGTGCGCTGAGTCTCTCCGAATATCTGGCGAAGCGTAAGGCCGCGTACGCCGAGTTGGACAAGCCCGAACAGCGAGGCGAGGCATGAAACTCTGGGTGCTCTCCGACCTGCATCTCGAATCGAGTCAGTGGGTTCCACCCAGTGGCGTCGAGGCCGATGTGGTCGTGCTTGCGGGTGACATCCATACCGGTGTGCGCGGCATGGCCTGGGCGCGTCGCGCCTTCAAGGGGCGGCAGGTGATTTACGTGGCGGGGAACCATGAAGGTTATGGTCATCACTGGTTGCCGTTGATGGATGAACTGCGTGCAGCCGCCCGGCCGGATCTTCATTTTCTGGAATGCAGTCAGGCGGTCATCTGGGGCGTGCGCTTTCTCGGTGCCACGCTGTGGACCGACTGCTATCTATGGGGCGATCGCGCTGCAGTGCTGGCTCAGCAGCGTTGTATGTATGACTTCCGTGCCATTCGCATGGACCGCGAGAGCGATCTGCGTCTGGAGCCGATCGAGATGATCCGCTGGCACGAGCGCGCACGCGAGTGGTTGGATGAAGCGCTGCAAACACCGTTCGAGGGGCCGACGGTGGTGGTGACCCACCATGCGCCGCATCCGGGATCGGTATTGCCGTACGACCCGCACCAGCGCGAACCGATCTCGGCTTATTTCGCGAGCGACCTGAGCTGGCTGATCGAACGTCACCAGCCCGCGCTGTGGATTCACGGCCACAGCCATGCCTCTGTCGATTACCGGGTGTGCCGAACCCGCGTGCGGGCTAATCCGGCGGGCTACGAGCGCTTCGAGAGTATGCGCGAGAACGGCCATTTCAAGCCTGATTTGGTGGTGGAGCTGTGAGCATGGACAGGCACACAGGCTTGATCATGAAGCACGGAACGCCTGATTGCCGCGAGCAAGGTGTTGCAACAGAGCGAATGCTCGGGGTTTCCGGCTGCCGCAGGCAGCCGGGAAACAAGCCAACAAAGATACAAAGGCGTCAGACGGCTTTTGACCCGCCGGACCGCGCAGCCGACTGCGCGGCCGTGATGTGTTGGTGTTGTTGCATAAATATTGACTAGGCAGAAGGAGCTCTAAATGCCGAAAATGCTTGAAATTGTGTTTGATGGAGCCGGCGGTAAATACCGGCCATTTCGTGGTTGGGGAGCCAAGATCATGGCTTGGCCGACAGGTCAGAAGCCTGAACTGAAATTCGGGAAGTGGATTGGAGATCCCGGTAGTTTGCGAAATGCCGGAAAAGTCCTGCTGGAGGATGTAGATGCGTGCGAAGTCGTTCTCTATGGAGCGAACTCAAAGGAGATGAGCGCACGCGACAAGTTTACGTACTTCGGCGTCGTCGGCTTGAATGATGACGGGTTGCTTCGACTCGAACGGCTCGATCGCGAGGAGGATGCGCGCGCGCTGTGGTTGGCGGGCGATCTGAAACCGGATCCTGCCGTGCTGGAGCATGCACATCACGTACTGACGAACGCATTGGCTGATGGGCGCTTGGACTCACTGCTCCTGGTCTTTGAGGCGCTTGATCAGCTGTTCATGTCGTGGCGCCTGAAAGTCAAACGTCAATCAAGCTCGGCGCCTGGATGGCATATCACCACGATGAACGAGTTTCGGCAGCGAATACCCATTATTTGCAAAGGTGTGCCTGATTTGTCACCGTGCTTGGTCAGTGCAGAGGGATTCTTTGTTGATTGGGAAAGTGCGAGGCAGACACGCAAGCTGGCACGCCAAGCTTCAACTCAAGAGATCCCGACGAATCCTTTGGGCGGGGAGGAGGCATGCTGATGTTGTTTCAGGAGCCCGCATTCGCGGGAAAAACAAGCCAACAAAGACACAAAGGCGTCAGGCCGCTTTTGTCCCGCCGGCCGCCGCAGCCGACTGCACGGCCGTTGTGTTCAGGCCAGCAGGTGCGATGGGCTTCAAACCTTGCGCGATTTCAGGAAGTCGCAGGACAGCTTGATCTGGTCCAGCACGAAGGCGCGCTCTTCCTTGCCCAGCGGTCGCAACCACGCCAGCAGCACCTCGGCCTGATCATCCGGCAGGGACGAACTCTCCGAGAGCAAATCCGAAATTCGCAATCCCAGAATCTGCGCCAGCTTCTGCAGCGTGACCAGCGAGGGCAGGGTGGCACCTCGCTCGAAGCGCGAGATCGTTTCGGTTGCCACGCCCAGCTGTTCCGCCAACTGGTCCTGACTCCATTGACAGGTCCGCCGACGCGCTGAGATCTGCGCCCCCAGGCGCTGCGCCAACTGTCGCGAATCGTCGCTCATTGCATGACCTTATCTGACGGATTGAACTCGGCAGATATGGTTGAGCTGGCGTACGCTTTGTGACAGGATGTAAAAAGACAGTATTCAACATATCAAGTCAATTTATTCACAAGGAGCCTGTATGCAAACCCGCAGCACAACCCCTCTACTTTCTTTCGTTCTGCGCTACGCCGCGATCCCGATGTTCGCTCTGGTTCTGAGCGCATGCAGTTCGCTGGGCCTGCGCAACGAGTCGGCGCCAGCTCCTGCGGGCAAGCCGGCTCAGGCTGAGTCCGCTCCCGCCAAGAGCGCTACATCGGAGCGCCCCTGCCGGGCGATGAAATCCAAGGACGGCAGCTTTGAAGGCTGCATTTATGGCAATCCGCCGGCCAACGCCAAGTTCAGCAAGCTCGTCATCGGCATGAGCCAATATCAGGTCGAGAAACTGCTGGGCCATCCGCAAGACCTCAAATACATCACCAACTGGCGCAAGGCGATCATTCCTTTCTACCAGGGCACCGATGCACGCCGCCTTGTTTGGCTATACGAGGGGCAGGGCAGCGTTTCCTTTGATACCCGCGGCGCCTATTCCGATGGTGGCATGGTCGTAGAAATCAATTACGAGCCGAAGATCGAACTGTGATCGGCAAGCGGAGACTGCGAACGGTGGATTATCGAAAGGTATTTATGGGGGTATGTGCCCTTGCTTGTAGCGTTCAGGCTCAAGCTGAGTTCATGCTCGATGCCATCAACTTGCCGATGCTCTATGCAGTACAGAGCAAAAAGCCGATCAGCTATCCGGCGATGCTGCAGGCCGGCAGGTATGCTCTGCCGGCCTCGGTTCGCGCCAAAGCCATGCAGATGGAATCGCTGAACGAGTTCCTGCGTCGTGAGGGGCAGGAATTCATGGTGACCTACCTCAACGATTTGTGGAAGGTCATCGAAGCGAATCCGCAAGACCTCGTTATTGCTGACGGGCTGGGCGCTGTGCTGGAAGACTTTGATTTCGACAAGAAACATTTCCCTGTGTTTCTGCAACTTCCGCCGGCAGTCCCTCCTTATTCAGGTTCTTTCTACTGCAACGGAGCGATCGACCAACCCGACAAGCTGCTCTACGTCGTTCCTTGTTTTGCCGTCGACGGTATTTCCACAAACCGTCGTCCTTATGTCCTCGGTGGGTTCTCTAGCGCTGGCGAAGCTCAGGCATTCAAGGAGACTTATCGACGTGGCAACATCCGCCCCCTTCTTCACATCAAGCAGATGGGCCCGTTTGCTGCATTACCCAAGTCCGATCAGGGGCGCGCTAGAACTACAGGGTTGGTTGGCGCAGTTGCCCCGGCTGTGCCGACAGCACTGTATTTTCAGGACACCAAGTCGGGGGCTATCTGGCAAGCCACGGCACTGCAGGACGGTGTAGCGGCAGTGAAACCGCGCTCAACTGCAGATTCTCCTCGTGTCGTCACTCCTTTGGCTCCCCAGGTACCCGGCAAAGCCACTGAAGGCTCCGGCAAAAAAGTTCTGATCAAGGTGGATAAGTGAATTCTGAGCGTACTTCTCCGGTCGCGCGGGATCGTTTGGGGCTCTGGGTCCTAGGTATTTACATCCTGTTCGAACTCGCATTCAACGCTCGCCTGCTGGACGCCGCTGGTGGTGCCGCATCCCCAGTGGAACTGGACCGGATCGAATCGTTTGGTCGTACGGTGTCGGGGGTGGGATTGGGGCTATCCTGCTGGACGCTATTTTTCAGGAATGCCACTCACCGAATTCCGGCTCTTGTGGGGGTATGCCTGATCGGTATCCCGGTTGCTTTCGTTGTGCAAAACGCATTGGTGACTCATCTTGTTAATGGGGCTTCGCAGGCGCAACGAACTTTGGCGCCATTGCTCACCGTAACCGTTCAATCCTTGCGCACGAGTCATGCCGAGCTTGAAGGATTTCCGTTTTCGGGAGAGCAGCTCAATACCCCCGAAGGAAAAACCTTCCTTGCTGTTTTTCCGCTCACCGGATTTTCGGCCGGCGGGGACTCCGCGCAATCTCTGGCAACGGCATTGCGGCGCGCCTTGCCGCGACTGATAGAGCTTGAGATCGAACAGCGTATCGGCACTGCTGACGCGGTCTACAACAAGAGTTATCTGCCCGCAGCCAACAAATTGCGCGATGTCTACAATTCCCAGTACCTCAAGGCCTCAAGCAAAGCTCCCAGCGAGGATGACGCGTGGTCACGCTATGTGGACTCGTTGGATCAACGCGGAATCCGGATGGACGAGGCGTCGGAGCGCGTGCGTCAGAGAGTAGTCCAAGAGCTTCACAAGACAGGGGTGCCTGTTGATGACGCCTTCGTGCTGAGCGATCGTGACGCGTTCGTCGATGCAGTTCACCGTGCAACTAAGGCGTCATTCAGACAAGAGATCACCCAAACCATTGGTTTTGACAGCAGTCTTTCACCTGGCCTGTCTTGGGGGCAGTTTTCGGCGCATCAGGATGTTCTGCGCGTGATGAACCAGGACGTACATCAGCGGATGCCGAACCTTGACCAGAAAATCGTGATTCATCCCAATATGGATGCATCGGCTTTTTTCCGGACCGTGTATCAGCCTGCTGTTCGTGCCTTGGTTCGCGATAAGCTCAACAGCGTGTCTGACCGAGCTGTGCAGGATCAGGCGCTAAAGGCGGTGATCGTTCCACCTGTCGCCCTGGCGTTCTCGTTGTTTTTTGGATTTTTGAACCTGCTGACTTGGATCTGCTGGGCGCTCAATGTTCAAGGAATGCGAGCCTACATCCTCAAGGGCGCGATGTGCCTTGCCTTTGGACTCCTGCCTCTTACCTCAACCAACATAGTTTCCAGTACGCCGTTCTTCACGACCATGCTGCAATGGATTGGTAACGAGCACGGGGTGGCAGGGGCGATGAGTATTCGCTGGCTGATTCACGCGGAACCCTTGCTTACACCCCTTACAAGCGCTGCTTATGCCGTGGTTAGGTTAGTGCTTTGATACGGTAGGTGTATGTCTAAAGCATGTTTTTGGGCGAGCAAATCCTGGTTTCGGTGCTCATGCCTGAGGCGCTGCGAGTATAGAGATTGGTTCGACAAGGGGATTGAGCTGTGGCCGGATGCATGCGTGTAGGGATGAACATCTGTCTGACGGTCGGATTGGTCGTGATGGTGGCATCGGCAATAGCTCAGAGCCCGCTGACGACCGTCTTGAACAAATCTAAGAAATCGGCTTCGGTTGGCGTTGTGAAGTTGCTGACCGATTGTGCTGCGCCGGAGCCGTCGATGAAGGTTGCTGCTGGTATTACGCTGGTGTCGTCCAACATCGTGATTGATCGAGTGGGCCGGCGTGAGATCCATCGTCGTACTTACCGCTTTTCGCATGCGCTCGACAAAGTTTTGCCTGAACTGGAGCGAGCAGGGGCCGTGCTGCGATTTGAATCGCCGGGTGATTTACGCAAGCAGGCTGTCGGTACGGTCTGGCACGAATACAACAAGAAGGAAGGGCTGATGAGCGTTCGCGAGCTGATTTGTAGCCGAATTGATCGCTAAGCGATTTGCGTGTCTGGTGATTACCGGCAACTGCCGGAAGTATCAGATGGAAACGTGGCTTAGCCATTCAGCGAGGCGATCAGCCTCGCAGAACATCCGGACAAACAGAACAAAGCCGTCAGCACGCCTTTGCCGCCCGCCCGATGCGCAGCCGACTGCGCATCGGCTCATCCCGCAGGGATGGGCAACACAACAAACAGGACAAAGGCGTCACGATCCGCTCGCCGAGTCGCACAGGCGACTCGTGGTTTTGTGTTGAATCGGCAAGCGATTGTTTGCGATCGAATTTCCGTATGAAATTGATTCCCTGGATTTATACGGAAAGGAAAAATCCTTTTGATCGTGAGGAATTGCTTGAAGAGGACTGTCTGCACCACAAAAACCTCACGAACTAAAGGATTTCTTGCAATTTGAGGTGAGTCTCGCCAAAATCCTCATGAAAGCGAGGATTTTATGAAGATACCCGTCGAAACAGTCGAAGCGCTTGGTCAGGTCGTGAGAGCCAGCCGCAAGGCCCAGAAGATCCGTCAGGATGATGCCGCAGGCAGCATCGGCGTGAGTGAAAATTTCCTCGGCAAGATCGAGCGCGGCGGTGAAACCGTGCAGTGGGGCAAGCTCTTCCAGGTGCTGCAGGGGCTGGGTATCCGGGTGGAGCTGGATGTGCCGGAAGACGTTGCCCGCTATCTAGATGAACAAGCCGGCAAGCGGGGCAGGGCATGAACGCACGTAGTCTGCGAGCGTTTGTCAATGCACAGGAAGTCGGTGTGCTGGAAGAATTGGCCGGTCTCTGGCAATTCCGTTATGCCCCGGCCTGGCTCAAGCATGCTCAGGCTTACGCGCTAAGTCCTCATCTGCCGCTCTCAGCGGAGCCCTTGCTGGATGGTGCCAGCGTGCGTCCGGTGCAGTGGTATTTCGATAATCTGCTGCCGGAAGAAGGTCAGCGTGCGTTGCTTGCCGGTGATGCCAGAATCGAGGTGGCCGATGCTTTCGGTCTGCTGGCCTGGTATGGTGCGGAGTCCGCGGGCTCGCTCACCTTGTTACCGCCCGATGCGCCGGCTGGGGAGGCCGAACCGTTGCGGGCGCTGAGCGATGCCGATTTGCATGCGCGCATCTTGCGTTTGCCCAAAGCGCCGCTGACCCATGCAGCCATCAAGCGGATGTCGCTGGCTGGTGCGCAGCACAAGCTCGCGGTCGTGCGGGACGGTGATGCGCTGTTCGAACCCGCAGGAGCCACGCCCTCCACGCACATTCTCAAACCCGATCATCCGGATGCCGACTACCGCCATTCCGTGATCAACGAGTGCTTCGTGATGCGCCTGGCCCACCGGCTGGGCTTGCATGTCCCTGCGGTCCATCGTCGTTACGTGCCTTCTCCTGTGTATCTGGTGGATCGTTATGATCGCATCAAAACGGAGCAGGGTTGGCAGCGTCGCCATGTGATCGATGCCTGCCAGTTGCTGGGGCTCGATCGCAGCTTTAAATACAGCCAGGGCAGTATTGAGCGTCTGCGCGAACTTGCCTCCGCCTGTCGCAGCCCCGCTGTGGCGCGCACCCGCCTGTTCGGCTGGCTTGTGTTCAACGTGCTGACCGGCAACACCGATGCGCACCTCAAGAACCTGAGCTTCCTTGTCTCGCACGAAGGCATCCAACTCGCTCCGTTCTATGACCTGCTCAGCATTGCCAGCTACGACACCCCAGCCTTCGACCGGCAAGGTTGGCCGAAGCAGACCCAACTGGCCTGGCCCGTCCTCGGCGTCAGTTTCTTTTCAGATATTAATCGCGATTTACTGCTGAACGCGGGGGCCAAACTGGGACTGGCCAAGGCCACCGCCATCCGCCAGCTCGATGACTTGCTCCGGCGCATCCTCGCAGAGGCTGAGGGGCTGTACGCCGAAATCGAAGCCGAGAATGCCATCTTGCTGCAAACCCGGCAAGAGCTTGCGGCCACGCTCGCCGGCGAAACCCGGGCGCTGCGGACAATTCTGCATACCGTCATCAAGGACATGGTTCGTCAGCTGGCTTGAGAATCGAGGCTCATCGGGGTGTGGTAGGCAGCGAGGCGATCAGCCTCGCAAAACATCCAGACATACAGAAAAAAGCCGTCAGCGCGCCTTTCGCCGCACGCCCGATGCGCAGTCGTCTGCGCATCGGTTCATCCCTTAGGGATGGCAACACAACAAACAGAACAAAGGCGTCACGATCCGCTCACCTAGGCGCATATGCGACTCGAACATAGTAGCAGCGAAGTCGTCGTCCAAGGCTGCATATGGGTTAGTGATATGGAATGAGTTCGGATGTGAGAAAGCTGCTGTCAGGAGAGTCTGTGACCATTTCCGGACTGCTAGCTCTTGAACGTCGGGCAGGGATTGAAACTGTTGTCATGGATATAAATACTGGAGACACAGATACATCGCCTGCAGGCCCAAATCGGCTATGACCGGGTTCATGTGAAGGTTCGCTGGCTGGTTTGTCGTTGACCGGATTCTTGCCGATTGGGCTCATGCATTGCGTAGTCATGCCTTGTGCGTATCGGTGTTCAAACGCAACCGCTAGATCGCATACGCGTAGACACATCCTATTAGTCATGATGGTGGAGCGTAAATGGGATTTTTCATAAGATCCATGGTGGAAATGTCAAAAACGTGAATATCGAATTATTTGCGGAATTTTGGGTTTTGATGTGGGTCAATACGTTGTTGTTGTTGTTGTCTTAAAAAAATTAAATTTTAGCAAACGTATGTTAGTCTTTGTAAGAATGACGATTGTCATACATATTTATGCAAATGGTTTTTTTGGAATGATGGTTTTGTGTTTTTGTTCTAGTTTGAATGCGGGTTTTGATCGTTTTAAAGCATAGGTGTATGACGTATGCGTGTTGATTTTTCTGCAACAACGTCACTTACTGGATTGGGCAATGTTCTTGAAAATTTACCTGTGGTTGTATGTCAAGTTTAAGCGAATTTCTTGGCTGTTCTTGTCGCTCCTATTCGTCCTTGGTGGAGCTTTGGGCTCTTCCTTTGTTCAGGCGCAGACACAGGTTTCTGGCTCAATCATGGTCAACACCCATTGGCTTGTCGCTGCTTCTCCATATGTGTTGTCTGGTGATGTAGTGCTACAAAATGGTGCCGTGCTCACCATAGATCCTGGTGTTACGGTCTATATGGCCAATAATGCCAAGCTGACTTTGCAGACGGGCTCGTTGCGCGCGTCCGGTACCGCAGCGAATCCGATCCGGGTTTTGTCTGACAAGCTTCGTCAAGGTTCTACCGGTGTACCGGGCGATTGGGATCAATGGGTTTTCAATGCAGGTACGGTTAATACGCAGCTTGACTATGTGGTGTTTGAACATGGTAAGGGCCTGCAGGTCAAATCAGCAGCTCCGGTTTTCAATAACCTGGATATTAGAAACAACTTAGGTGCCGCGATCACGGTTGATCTTGGCGCCTCGCTATCCGGCGCAGGTAACCGTGCCAGCGGCAATACCCTGAACGGGATTTCTGTGCCTGCTGGCGATATCAGCGGTAGTGTCAAATGGGGGTTGCGTGGCATTCCCTATGTAGTGTCCACAGGTAATGTGTCGGTGGGTGTTTCGCCTGTAGTCAGCAACCTTTCTCAAACGCTTATTCAGCAAGGTGATTCAGCAACGATCAGTCTGAGTGGTTCTCGACTTGATGGATTGACAGACGCCCGATTCGAAACCACCGGTTTGGTGGCACAAGTGCTTTCTGGTGGCACGAGTACTCAGGCCGGCCTGTCTGTGACCGCTGATGCACTCACTCCGATAGGCCTGACTGCGCTGAATTTGCTCACGAATGCTGGGTGGGTGCGTGTCCCGAATGCTATTACGGTTGTTCAGGCACAGCCTACGATGAGCACCCTGAACCCGACCTCGCTTTATGTAGGGCAGGGCGTGGTTAATCTGGCTGTCAGTGGCCGTAATTTCACCCGCCAGACCATCGCGTTGATCAATGGCTCTGCCGTTGCAACCCAATACCAGAGCAGCACCCAGTTGAACGCCACCGTCGACAATCAGACGAATGCAGGCAATCTATCCGTCCGCTTGCGCAGTCCTGATCCGCTTAATGTAGGCCAGTTCCTGAACTCCAATGAGCTGACGCTGCCTGTCGTTCCGGCGCAACTAGTGTTGAGCCCCGCGAGCCAGACTGTCGCCAAAGGCTTCAGCAAAACCTTCACGCTGACGCTGCCCTATGTAGCGGCAGCCGGTGGTGTGCCCGTCAATCTCGTTTCCAGTGTCCCGTCCGTGGCCGGCGTCCCAGCGAGCGTGCTCGTGCCCGAAGGCGCCAGCAGCGCCAGCTTCCAGCTATCCGCGTTTGATCTGGGTAGCACCGTACTGACCGCCAGCAAAATGGGTCTGGTCAGCGCTCAGTCCACGGTACTGGTTGTGCCGCCGCCTACGCTTAGCTTGACGCCCGCAGCCTTGACGCTGGGTGTGGGCCGCAGTGCCGGACTCACCCTGCAATCTACCGTCGCAGCGGGAGCTTCCGGGCTGACTGTCAATCTTTCTAGCAATAACACCAGCGTGGCAACGCTGCCTGCCAGCGTCACGATTCCTGCTGGCACCAAGTCTGCGACCTTCTCCGTGTCGACCTTGGCAATTGGTTCCGCATCGATTCAGGCACAGGCAGACGAATTCGTTGTTGGGGCAGCAAACATCACTGTGCGCCCTGTATCACTCGAACTGCCCGCTGGTGCTTTGGTTGCTCCGGGGCTTAGCCGTTCCATTCCGCTGAATCTGTCTGATCCTGCGCCTGCTGGTGGCTTGGTGGTCGCTCTGGAAAGCGGTGCTTCTGGTGTGGCTAGCGTGCCCGCTTCGATTACTGTTCCTGCTGGGCAAACCAAGGCCAACTTTGTTCTTAGCGGTATTGCTGCTGGCAGCAGCACAATCAAGGCCTCCGCCACGGGTTATCTTTCAGCAAACATGCCAGCAACGGTTGAGGCTGTCACCATCAGCCTTGGCGATTCCGCCAATAGTGCTGCTATCACCTCGATTAGCATGCCGGAAGAGATTAGTCTGCCCTATATTGTCCGGATCTCCAGGCCCGCACCTGCTGGCGGAGTGGGGATTGATCTGGTTACGGCCGATGTAAGCAAGGCAACCGTCTCGCCCTCCAGTATCACAATTGCCGAAGGGCAGACCTCTAGTGGCGTCGTGAGCTTCAGCGTGACCGGCGTAGCCAAAGGCGCGACCACCTTGGTGGCCAGCGCGGCCGGCCTGAATTCAGCTAGTGTGCCGGTGACGGTTAGCAGCAAACCGGAGTTGAAGTTCTCGCAAACGACGCGGATCGTGGGTAAGGGGCTCAATACTTACGCCTACGAGGTGTATGTCTATCGTCAGACAGACGGAGTTGCTTACTCGCCTAATCAGGCCCTGACGGTCAGTCTGACGAGCAGCGATGCGAGCAAGGCGAGCGTGCCGGCTACGGTGACAATTCCTGCGGGTCAGTCCTCAGTGTATTTCCAGGTGACGGGTGTTGACCTCACCAACGGCACGCCTGTG
>JAGTRY010000090.1 GCA_018262235.1 Pseudomonadota bacterium | reverse complement strand
TAGCCTTCGATGCACCGCGTGTGGATCTGGATCGTTTGCGGGGCCACAAGGAAAAGGTTATTGGCAAGCTGACGGGCGGCTTGTCCAGCATGGCCAAGGCACGCAAGGTCGAGGTTGTGCGTGGGTATGGCAATTTCATTGACCCGCACCATCTCGAAGTGAACCTGACTGCGGGCGACCGACAGGACGTTACCGGCGAAAAGAAGATCATCAAGTTCCAGAAGTGCATCATTGCGGCGGGTAGTTCTGTCGTGAAGCTGCCCTTCATTCCTGAAGATCCGCGCATCGTGGATTCCACCGGTGCTTTGGAGTTGCGTAGCGTACCCAAGCGCATGCTCGTCATCGGCGGCGGCATCATCGGTCTCGAAATGGCAACGGTCTATTCAACACTTGGCGCACGGATTGATGTCGTTGAAATGGGTGATGGTCTGATGCCTGGCGCGGATCGCGATCTGGTCAAGGTTTGGGAAAAGCAGAATCTGCAACGCTTTGACAAGATCATGCTCAAGACACGAACTGTCGGGGTGACCGTACGGCCTGATGGACTGCTGGTGAAGTTTGAAGGAGAGCAGGCTCCGGCAGATGAACAAAAGTATGACATGGTGCTTGTTGCCGTCGGGCGTAGTCCGAATGGCAAGAAGATCTCGGCCGAGAAGGCTGGGGTGCTGGTGACGGATCGTGGCTTCATCCAGGTCGACAAACAGCAGCGGACCAATGTGCCGCACATCTTTGCGATTGGCGACATCGTCGGTCAACCCATGCTGGCTCACAAAGGGGTGCATGAAGCACATGTGGCGGCTGAAGTTGCCGCGGGTCAGAAGTCGTATTTCGATGCTTCAGTCATCCCGGGTGTTGCCTATACCGAGCCCGAAGTGGCGTGGGTAGGCGTGACGGAGACCGAAGCCAAGGCCGCGGGCCGCAAGGTTGGTGTCGGCAAGTTCCCCTGGGCTGCTTCTGGTCGGGCCATTGCAAACGGCTGTGACTATGGCTTCACCAAGCTGATTTTCGATGAAGGCACCCATCGCATCATTGGTGGCGGGATTGTTGGTCCGAATGCTGGTGACATGATTGGTGAGATTACCCTGGCGATTGAAATGGGGTGTGATCCCGTGGATATCGGCAAGACTATCCACCCCCATCCGACGCTGGGTGAATCAATTGGCATGGCTGCAGAAGTGTTCGAGGGCGCATGTACGGATCTGCCGCCGCAGAAGAAAAAATAGTGGCCAGCGAATGGGCTTACGGACAAAAGGGCTGCCTGCTGGTAGCCCTTTTTTTTCGTTTCGGCGGGGCTGTATTCAGGTAACACGCCCTAGGGGGTAGGTTCAGGAGGTGAGCAAGATTCGCGCAGTAAGATCATTGCGAGCGCAACAAGAATTCCAGGCTTTGCTCTTGTCTGTGAGATCAATCGCCCGGCAACAAGATTGGCAGTGCATGCAGGTTTTCCAACCTTTCAGGAGATCACTATGGATAAGGTCGTCATCGTGGCTGCAGTGCGTACGGCAGTTGGCAAATTCGGAGGCTCACTCGCCAAGATCCCCGCCGCAGAATTGGGCGCAACGGTGATCAGGGGGCTGCTTGCGAGAAGCGGGGTGCCGGCTGATCAGATAACGGATTTGATTCTCGGGAATGTGCTGACTGCCGGCCTGGGTCAGAATCCCGCGCGCCAAGCCGGAATACGTGCCGGTCTGCCAGAGTCGGTGCCCGCCGTTACCATCAACAAGGTATGCGGCTCGGCACTCAAAGCGGTGATTCTCGCCACACAGGCGATCCGTTGTGGAGACTCTGAAATCGTGATTGCAGGCGGACAGGAAAACATGTCGGCCAGTCCTCACGTGCTCATGGGCTCGCGTGACGGGTTCCGCATGGGAGACGCCAAGCTTGTCGACACCATGGTGCATGACGGATTGTGGGATATTTTCAATGATTACCACATGGGGGTGACTGCCGAGAATCTTGCCAAGAAGTACGGAATTACCCGCGAGGAGCAAGATGTTTTTGCTGTGGCATCGCAGAACAAAGCCGAAGCTGCGCAGAAAGCCGGGAAATTCAAGGAAGAAATTGTGCCGGTGCTCCTGCCCAGCAAAAAAGGCGATTCCATTTTTGATACCGATGAATACATCAAGACGGGCGTGACCCTGGAAACACTTGCCGCCTTGCGTCCCGCTTTCGACAAAGCAGGAACGGTCACTGCAGGAAATGCTTCTGGAATTAACGACGGGGCAGCGGCGGTCATGGTGATGAGTGAATCCAAGGCCAAAGCCTTGGGTTTGCCGATTCTGGGGACGATCAAATCATATGCCACGGCAGCGGTTGATCCGGCTTTCATGGGCATTGGTCCCGCGCCGGCAACGCGGCAGGCCTTGCTCAAAGCGGGTTGGGATATTCATGATCTTGATCTGATCGAAGGGAATGAGGCCTTTGCCGCACAGGCACTGGCCGTCAACAAGGAACTCGGGTGGGATCCCGAGAAGATCAATGTGAATGGTGGGGCCATCGCGATAGGTCACCCGATTGGCGCATCGGGTTGCCGGATTCTGGTGACCTTGCTGCACGAAATGCAGCGTCGTGATGCCAGAAAAGGTCTGGCAACGCTGTGTGTAGGCGGTGGTTGCGGGGTTGCCATGACCATTGAGCGCTAGCACGCGCAAAGCCTGGGCCGTGTGATGCGCCGCATGGCACGGCTCCTGGCTTGGCGGTCTTTCGCCCGATGATTACCCGATCATTGCTTCAAAGGCCAAAGCGCCCTGGCTGATCGGGCGCCGTGGCAGGCGCAAGCGGAAGAGTTCCCGACTGATCTCGCCTTCTGCAAGTTCAACCGTCTGGACGCGACCGAGGGCGAGCGCGTCGGCGGCTGCGACATACGGGACCAGGCCCACGCCCAGACCGGCCGCAGCCATCTGGACAATGATCTCGTTGCTACCCGCTTCGAGCGTGCGCGCCGGGGTGATGCCGAGTCGGGCCATTTCAGTTTCGACCACGCTGCGGCTGCCCGAGCCGGGCTCCCGCAGCAGCCAGAGTTGTGCTGAAAGATCCGGTGCCTTTTGCTTACGCCCTGCGGGGAATGTGCCGGTCGCCGCCACGATGAGCATGCGCTCGCGGCGCCAGGGGCGGATTTCCAGACGCTCGTCTTCAATCGAGCCTTCGACCAGGGCGACGTCCACATCACAATCGAGCAACCATTGGGCGACCTGGCGTGTATTGCCCGAGAGCAGGCGCAGGTTTACGCCGGGATGCTGGTTGGAAAAATCGGCGATGTAACGCGGTAGCCAGTAAGCAGCGATGGTCGTGCTGGCGCCGATGGTGAGGCTGCCGCGCTCCAGTTCGGAATAGGCCTGCACCGCTTCGATAGCCGCGCGTTCCATCGCAAAAATGCCACGAGCGTATTTGTAAAGCATCTGGCCCGCTTCCGACGGGCGGAAAGAACGCCCGCCGCGCTCCAGCAGCACGACTTGCAACTGATCCTCCAGCTCACGCACGGCTTTCGATACGGCCGGCTGACTCACGCCCTGCACCTCGGCTGCGCGCGAGAAGCTTTTCTGTTCAACGACCGAAGCGAAGATGCGGAGGAGGTGGAGGTTCATTTGTTGGGGAGTTGAAAGTGGGGGGGGCGGGGGCGTGGTTTCTTGGTAGGGTGCGCAATGCGCACCAGGGATTAGGGGCACTGCCGGTAACTTAGGATTACATCATCAAGGTTGCCACCACCTACGGATAATGCATGTTTGTATGCTGATTGCCAGAATCTTCTCTGGCCTTGTGGTATGCGAAGTCTTCTTGTTTCCAGAAATAAAGAGCCCTCTTTTTCATCTTGTGTGTAATGAACGTGATACAGGTCTTCGTCTTTAGTGAGAAATAGTTTTCTTGCTTCGGATGAAGCAAGTGTTCTTAGATTTATCTCTCCGCGCTCTGAACAAAGACCGGGCTCCAATTGTGCTAAGCAATAGAGTACGTCGTTGATGTGATGGGTGATGTCACTTCCTCGGACACGGTAGATGACATCAACAGTGTTTGTACCAAGAATCATTGCATCTCGCCATTCATCACGGCTGTCATTGTGAAATTCCTTGCCGTCGCATTCGATGCCAATACGCCCAACACGTGGAGAGTGGGCAACAAAATCCATTAAGAATAATCCACATATGGTGTTAGCTGGAACTTGGCTATCAATCTGAACGTCATCGCCAGCATACTTTGCAAGGTGGTACGCAAAGGTATCTTCTAGTGGGCTGTCGTACGGTGGTGAGAAATTAAATGGCATGGGTGTGCCTGTTGATTTGAGCTACAAATTTACTTGTTAAGCTTACTTGTTAAGCACTCGGCACTGTCGTTCACGGCCAAGCCCGCGCTCCGTAAATCATCCGCCGCGCCACGAAGTGGCGCAAGGGTGGCAGGGCGTCCAGCGCCAGCAGGCCGAGGCCGCGCAGGTCGGGCAGGAGCGGGAGATCGCTGGAGAAGGTCTCGACCAACAGATCGGTGAAAGCCGCCGCGCCTTCGCGGTCCGGGCGGCGGCCACGCGCGTAGCGGGCGAGAAGTTCGGGCGCTCCGGGGTCAGGTGCGCCGGTCAGCGTGTCGGCGAGTTCCCACGCGTCGCGCAGGGCGAGGTTGAAGCCCTGGCCAGCGACCGGGTGGAGGGTCTGGGCGGCGTTACCGAGCCAGACCTGACGCGGCGCGGTGATGCGGCTACGCATGCGCAGGCCAAGCGGGTAGCGGGCGCGCTCGCTGATGCTGCAGATCTGCGCCAGCGGGCCGATGGCGGTTTGCAGCGCGCTTATCCATTCGGCATCTGGCGCGGCCATCAGGGCGTCGGCGCGTTCGGCGGGCACGGTCCACACGATGGCGTAGTCGGCGCCACAGGGCAGTAGGGCGATAGGGCCCTGGGCGGTGAAGCGTTCGCAGGCGAGGTGCTGGTGCGGCACGGCGAGCGTGGCGCGGCAAAGCAGGGCGTGCTGAGCGTAGTCGCGGCGCCGCGCCGCAGCTTCGTCCGGAATGCTGCCTTCGCAGCAGGCGACGAGCCGGGCTTCAAGGTGGGCGGAGTCAGGCAGATTCAGGCGCACCATGTTGGCCCCGGCTTCGATGGTGCCCACTGTGGTTTCGAAATGCAGCGGAATGCCGAGTGCTTGTACGCGCTGGAGCAGGGCGGCGGCGAGCGCACTGGCGGCCATCACGTAACCCAGCGCGGGCAGGCCGTATTCGTCGGCGGCAAGGCGGGTGCTGCCTAGGCCGCCTTGTTGCGAGACGTGGATCTGGCGGATCGGTGTGGCCTGCGCGGTGGGCCAGGCGTTCAGCAATTCGAGCAGCTCGCGGCTGCCGTGCGAGAGGGCGAGGATGCGCGCATCTGTCGCGTGAGCAGCGGGCGTGCGAGCGTCCAGTACGACGGGGCGTTGCCCGCGCCGGTGCAGGGCCAGTGCGGTGGCCAGCCCCAGCGGGCCGGCGCCGATGATGGCGATGTCGGCAGCCATGGCTGGCATGGTGTTCAGCCTGCGGTCCCGGCCATGCACGCCTCGATATCCTTGATGCATTTCGGGGCTGCGCTGGTGAGCACATCCGGGCCGTTGGCGGTGATCAGCACGTCGTCTTCGATGCGGATGCCGATGTTCCAGAATGCTTCGGGGATGTCTTCTGCCGGACGGATGTAGCAGCCCGGCTCGATGGTCAGGACCATCCCGGGTTCCAGATTGCGCCATTGCCCCGCGCGTTTGTATTCACCACAGTCGTGGACGTCCATGCCCAGCCAGTGACTGGTCCGGTGCATGTAGAAGCGCCGGAAGGCGTTGGACTCGATCACCTCATCGAGACTGCCGGAGAGTAGTTTCAAGTCCAGCATGCCTTGCGCCAGGATTTGCACGGCGGTGTCGTGGGGGGTGTTGAAATTGTTGCCGATGCGGCAGGCCGCGATGGCGGCCTTCTGCGCGGACAGGACCAGTGCGTAGACGTCACGTGCCGCGCCTTCGAAACGGCCGTTGACGGGGAAGGTCCGGCTGATGTCTGCGGCATAGCTGTCGAGTTCGCAGCCTGCGTCGATGAGGAGCAGTTCGCCGGCGCGTAGCGGCTGGTCGTTGCTGATGTAGTGCAGCACACAGGCGTTTGCACCGCCCGCAACGATCGAGGTATAGGCAGGGTACTGGCTGCCGTTGCGGCGGAATTCATGCAGCAACTCGGCTTCGATTTCATATTCGAAACGTCCAGGCCGGGTCGCCTGCATGGCGCGGCGATGTGCTGCTGCGGTGATTTCGGCGGCACGGCGCATGGTGGCGATTTCGGTGCTGTCCTTGAAGAGGCGCATTTCATCCAGCGCGACGCGTACATCACGGATTTCCGCCGGTGCGGAAACGCCGCTGCGGGCATTGGCGCGTACCGTATTCAGGGCTTCCATGATGCGTGCATCCCAGGCGGTGTCATGTCCCAGTGCGTACCACAGGGCTGGCTGATCGCCGAGCAGGGATGGCAGGCGTTCGGCCAGTTCTTCATTGGGCCAGGCTTCGTCGGCACCGATGCGTTCGCCGGCCGCTACCGGGCCGAAGCGAAAACCATCCCAGATTTCGCGTTCTTCATGCTTGGCACGACAGAACAGGATCGACTTCGTTTCGGCCTCACTGGCACAGAGCACCAGAACGGCATCCGGTTCGGTAAAGCCGGTGAGGTAATGGAAGTAGCTGTCGTGGCGGTACGGATAATCGCTATCGCGGTTGCGGGGGCGTTCCGGGGATGTCGGAATGATGGCCACACCGCCGCCGGCTGCGCGGATCTGTTCGGCGAGGCGGGCACGACGGGCGGCGAACGGGGCTGGATTGAAATTCATCGGGGCATTCATCTTGTGGTTATGACGCAGTCGTTGATCTTCATTGCGTACGTTTTTGCTTGAGGGCTTCATCCAGCGCATTCAGGCGTGCGGGGGTGCCGATATCTTCCCAGTGGCCGTGAAAGTGTTCCCCGCTGATCCGCCCTTGGTCCATCGCGGCGAGCAGCAGTGGGGCAAGTTTGGCTTTGCGGCCGGCTTCGATGGTGCTGAACAATTCGGGGCGGTAGACGCCTATGCCTGAGAAGGTCAGTAGCGAGCCGCCGTCGCGTGAGAGGCGGCTGCTCGCATCGAGTACAAAATCGCCTTGCGGGTGGTGCGGCGGGTTGTCGACCAGTGCCAGATGGGCGAGATTGCCCTGAGTGATGCGGGTGATGGCGCGGGCGCAGAAGGTACCGTAATCGAGCGTACAGAAAATGTCACCATTGACGACGAGGAAGGGCGCATCGCCCAGCAAGGGCAGTGCATTGGCGATGCCACCTGCCGTTTCAAGGGCTTCGTCTTCTGCCGAGTAATCGATGTGAACGCCCCACAGATTGCCATGCCCCAACGACTCCTCGATCTTGTGGCCGAGGTGGGCATGATTGATGACGATGTCGTGAATGCCGGCGCGCGCCAGGTGTTCGATATGCCACACGATCAGCGGTTTGCCGCCGACACTGAGCAATGGCTTGGGGCAGATGTCGGTGAGCGGCCGCATGCGCTCGCCACGGCCTGCGGCCAGGATCATGGCTTTCATGGGTCAGGACTCCTCGTTGCCGCCACCGCTATTCGCGGAGGCTCGCTCGTAAGCGTCCACGATACGGGCGACCAGCGGGTGGCGGACTACATCTTCTTTGGCGAAGCGGGTGTAGGCGATCCCACGTACGTCGCCAAGAGTGCGGACCGCATCAAGCAGACCGCTCTTGTGACCGCGCGGGAGATCGATCTGGGTGAGATCCCCGGTGACTACTGCGCGCGAACCGATGCCGATGCGCGTGAGGAACATCTTCATCTGTTCCGGCGTGGTGTTCTGGGCTTCATCCAGAATGATGAAGGCATTACTCAGGGTGCGGCCGCGCATGAAGGCAAGCGGGGCGATCTCGATGCATTGGCGCTCGAACATCTTGGCCACGCGCTCGAAACCCATCAGGTCATAGAGTGCGTCATAGAGCGGCCGCAGATACGGATCGACCTTCTGCGCCAGATCCCCGGGCAGGAAGCCCAGGCGTTCACCGGCTTCTACGGCCGGACGTGTCAGGATGAGGCGTTGTACCTGTTCGCGTTCGAACGCATCCACGGCACAGGCGACGGCCAGATAGGTCTTGCCGGTGCCGGCTGGGCCGAGGCCGAAGGTGATGTCATGTGACTGGATGGCACGCAGGTATTCCACCTGGCGTGGCGTGCGGCCATGCAGATCGGCACGGCGGGTCAGCAGGGTCGGTGTGGCCGGGCTGGTTTCGCTGCGCTTGCCAAGTTCGATCAAGCCGAGCTGGATGTCTTCCACTGTCAGGTGCTGCTCGGCACGTTTGTAGAATTCTTGTAGTGCTGCGCGAGCAATACCGATCGGTGCCGCTTCACCCCGGATGGTCAGATGCTCGCCGCGCCGGGAAATTACTACATCATAGGCGGCTTCGATCTGACGAAGATTTTCGTCGAGTGCACCGCACAGGTTCGCGAGCCGGGTGTTGTCGACCGGCTCCAGTGCAAGCTGTAGCGAGCGGAGTTTTGGGGCAGAAGCTTTGTCGGTAGTAACCACGGTTTTGTCAGTGTTTTCAGGCTGGGACAGCCGGTTTAGAGCATGTTATCCAGAAAAGCCTTGGTGCGGGGATGCTCGGGCTTGGCAAACAGCTCGGCGGCTGGACGGGCTTCGACGATTTCGCCCTGATCCATGAAGATCACCCGGCCTGCGACTTCGCGCGCAAATCCCATTTCGTGAGTCACCACCAGCATAGTCATGTGCTCTTCCGCCAGCTGGCGCATGGTGCGCAATACTTCACCCGTGAGCTCGGGGTCAAGTGCCGAGGTTGGTTCGTCGAAGAGCATGATGTCCGGTTCCATGGCCAATGCGCGGGCTATGGCCACACGTTGCTTCTGGCCTCCCGACAGGCGCGCCGGATAGCTGTCGCATTTTGCGAACAACCCGACCTTGCGCAGCAGCTCTTCGGCAACCGGCACGATTTCTTCGCGCTTCATGCCCTTGACGGTGATGGGGGCTTCGATGATGTTCTGTAGCACGGTGAGGTGCGGGAACAGGTTGAAGTGCTGGAACACCATGCCCATCTTGCGGCAGATGCGGCGCACGTCAGTCTCCGGCGCGTAGTGGCACAGGCCTTCACTATCAGTACTGGCGAGTACTTCACCTTCGATTTCGATATGCCCGCGATTGATCACCTCGAGATGATTGAGGCAGCGCAGGAAGGTGCTCTTGCCCGAACCCGACGGGCCGATGACCGCGATGACTTCGCCCTTGTCCATCGTCAGGGAAACCCCCTTGAGCACTTCTACCGCGCCGAAGCGCTTGTGGATGTTCTCGGCACGGATCATCGCGGGAATGGCGGAGGAATTACTCATCGTAGACGGCATAACGCTTTTCAAGATATTGGAAGCCCCAGGTCAGGACCAGGGTCATGGCTAGGTAAAAAGCGGCCGCGACGACGAAGGGGGTGGTGGTGAAATCGCGTTGCACGATGCCGCGTGCGGCGCGCAACAGATCGTTCATGGCCAGCACGTAGATCAACGAGGTGTCCTTGACCAGGGTGATGGTTTCGTTGGAAATCGGAGGCAGGATGCGTTTGACCATCTGCGGCAGTACGATGCGGCGCATGGTCTGTGCGTAGGTCAGTCCCAGCACCTTGGCGCCTTCGTATTGGCCACGGTCGATGGACTGGATGCCAGCGCGGAAAATCTCGGCAAAATAAGCCGCGTAATTGAGCACGAAGGCCACCACGGCGGCGGGGAAATCCGGCAGGCGTACGCCGATCACGGGCACGAAAGGCAATGCAAAATAGATGAAGAGCATCTGCAGCATCAGGGGCGTGCCGCGCATCAGCCAGATATAGCCATTGACGGCGCCGCTGAGGACCCCGAAGCGCGAGATGCGTGCAAGCGCCAGGGCCAGACCCAGTGGCACGGCAAGCACGATGGTCACCAGGAACATCTTGAGGGTGACGCCAGTGCCAGCGATGAGCGGGCCGAGAATGTTGAGGATGTAATCCATGGTTCAAGTCTTCAAAACACAGCCGGCCCGCAAGGGCCGGCTGGTTGACGGCGTTGTTCGGGCATGCACTCTGGCATGCTCAGCTTATTTGACGATATTGCTGCCGAACCACTGCGTCGAAATCTTCGCTGCGCTGCCGTCCTGCTTCATGTCGTCCAGCGCTTTTTGCAGCTTGGCGAGTAGATCAGCGTCGTCCTTGCGCACACCCACGCCGTATTCTTCGGTGCCGAAGTTCTCGTCAAGCACCACATATTCCCCCGGTTTCTTGGCAGTGTAATAGCGCCCCACGACCTCATCGACCACCAGTGCGTCCAGGCGCCCGGCGGAGAGATCCATCAGCGCAGTCACGTTGTCCCCGAACTTCTTCAGCTCCTTGATCGCTTTGGCGGTCATTGCATCCTTGGCCACGGCCTCGACTGCGCTACTGCCATCCTGAATGCCGACAACCTTACCCTTCAGATCCGCCTTGGTCTTGATTAAAGACTTGGCTGTGACGATGATAATCTGGCGGTTTTCGAGGTACGGCGTGGTGAAGGCGATGTTGGCCTTGCGCTCTTCGGTAATGGTCAGTCCGTTCCATAGAGCATCCACGCGCTTGCCATTGAGTTCTGCTTCCTTGGCGTTCCAGTCGATGGGCTTGAATTCCACTTCGGCGCCGATGCGCTTGGCCGCTTCTTTGGCCAGATCGATATCGAAACCGACGAGTTCATTCTTGTCGTCGCGGAAGCCCATGGGCGGGAAATTGTCGTCAAGCCCGATGACGATCTTGCTGGCCACTACAGGGGCCGAAGCTTCGACCGGTGCGGCTTCTTCCTTTTTGCCACAAGCGCTCAGAAGGATGCCTGTAGCCAAAGATGCGGCGAGGACGGCTGTCAACTTGTTCATGATGTGTATTGGTCCCGGGAATAAAGGTTGGCGTTATGAAAACGGCGGCGATCCCATACGGGGCCGTCAAGGCCCGATTGTCGCCTTCCAGGCCCGGATGGGCAACCCGGAACACCATGATTTCCTGAGCATCATGGCTGTTGGCGTAGGAGAGTTAGGGGCAAGACGGATTGCTGGAGGTTGGCGTTATTCTGCTTACTCCACAATTTCCACCTCACCTCTGAGCGAATGCGGGAGTGCTGCCGTGATCTTCACGTTGATGAAGTGCCCTATCTGGCGCGGATTGCCCTTGAAGTTCACTACACGGTTGTTGTCGGTGCGCGCAGCCAGCTCTCCCGGATCTTTTTTCGAACGCCCTTCCACCAGTACTCGCTGAGTCGTGCCGATCATGCCGATGCTGACTTCGTGGGCCAGGTCTTCAATGCGTTTTTGTAGACGGGCGAGGCGAGCGAGCTTGAGTTCGGGCGGTGTGTCATCGGCCATTTCGGCGGCAGGAGTGCCCGGGCGTGGGCTGAACACGAAGCTGAAGGATGCATCAAACTTCAGTTCGTCGATGAGTTTCATGGTGGCTTCGAAGTCCGCCTCGGTTTCGCCGGGGAAACCAACGATGAAATCGGTGGAGAGTGACAGGTCTGGCCGTGCGGCACGCAGCTTGCGCACCACGGATTTGTATTCGAGCACCGTATAGCCACGTTTCATCGCCGCAAGTACCCTGTCAGAACCGGATTGCACTGGCAGATGCAGGTGCGAGACTAGCTTGGGGAGCCGGGTATAGGCTTCAAATACGCGCTGGGTCATCTCCCGCGGATGTGAAGTGGTGTAGCGGATGCGCTCCACGCCAGGGATTTCATGCACGCATTCGAGCAGGAAAGCAAAGTCAGCCATCTCGTCGGAGCCAGGCTCCACCGGAGCGCGCCAGGCATTGACGTTCTGCCCGAGCAAGGTGATTTCGCGCACGCCTTGCTCAGTCAAACCGGCTACTTCGGCCAGTACATCACCGAGTGGGCGATAGATTTCGTCACCGCGCGTGTAAGGAACGATGCAATACGTGCAGAACTTCGAGCAGCCCTCCATGATTGACACAAAGGCGGTTGCGCCGTCCACACGAGCCGGGGGGAGCGAATCGAATTTCTCGTTTTCCGGGAAACTGATGTCGACCTGCGATTTGCCGGTGTCGCGGCGTGCCTCAATCAATTCGGGTAAGCGGTGCAAGGTTTGCGGGCCGAACACCACGTCCACATAGGGCGCGCGAGTCAAGATGGCGGCGCCTTCCTGGGAGGCCACGCAACCGCCTACGCCGATGATCAGTTTTGGATTCAATTGTTTGAGGTGTTTCACCCGACCCAGGTCGTGGAATACCTTTTCTTGGGCTTTCTCACGTACCGAACAAGTATTGAAGAGGATTACATCGGCTTCTTCTGGGTTGTCGGTTTTGACCAGCTCTTCGTTTGCACCAAGTACATCGGCCATTTTGTCCGAGTCGTACTCGTTCATCTGGCACCCGAAGGTGCGGATGTACAGCTTTTTCATCGAGTTGCTTTATTACAGTAGGTTAAAGTGAAGACTCAGAACGGCCACCACCAAGAGGAGGCTTTCTTGAGTTGCGGCGCATCAACGGCATCTTCTGCGGGGGTCAGGATCCAGACCCGCTGGATCTGTGTCTGCGCATTGAGCTTGACGCGTACGCTATAAGATCCTGTCAGCACTTGGGTTTGTACAATCAGGTTTTTTTCGTTCAGGATCTGTCCGCCAGGCGCCAACATGTATTCATAGCCACTCAGATTCAGTACGCGCTCACCCGCGACATACATCTTGGCTTTCAACGCATCCGCCGGAATGGGTCGTACCGGGTCGACAATTTGGGCGTGAGCTATCGAAGCCAGTAACAAACCCAGACTCAAGACCGTGCGCAAGAGTGTTTTCATGGAGCTTTCCACAAGAAAAACGGGGTTCAGAGAAGGTTTGCATGGTCAATGATCAACTTGGCAAAGTCAATCTAGCCCCGCCAAGTGCATGAATTTTCGAAGCTTTGGCCTTTTCTGCGACGGGTTTTTTTATGCGCGCATGAGCATTGACCGGGCCGACTAAGTTCTTTTATAATCACCGGCTCTTCGGCGGTGATGTAGCTCAGATGGTTAGAGCGATGGATTCATAACCCATAGGTCGGCGGTTCGACTCCGCCCATCACCACCAACTGATTCAAGTAATTAGGCCAATCCTCCGGGGTTGGTCTTTTGCTTTTCAGGCATGTGTAAGCGCTTTGTAATCAAACTGTGGGCGTTTCTTGCTGACGCCGCCGATCACCAGCAATCGATTACGTACGTTCTGCCTCCTTGAAATGCGCAGTTGCCCGTAACCATGGCCGTAACCTCCCTGTTACGCCTAACGGCTCATGCGGGAACTGGCCGTTCGCGAGCATTTCTGCTACTCAGCCCCTCCTATCTAAGCGGCTGGTTTTGGAGGTAAGCACGCCTCGCCGTGACTACGAGACAGAGATTTGTTCAGCGTTGCCTTAGGTTTATTTTGTCGCGAGCAAAAAACGCGTGAAGATATGGCTTTGTGGCGTAAGGGCATTGACAGGGAGGTTTTAGGTCTTCATAATCTCGCTTCTCTGCTGACGGCGGCTTTGGTTGCAAAAAGCGGAGCTGCAAGGTAGTGCCAAATGTATA
>JAGTRY010000089.1 GCA_018262235.1 Pseudomonadota bacterium | reverse complement strand
ATCTCCGCACTGACCGGCACCATCACGCTTGCCGCCGGCGTCAGCAGCCAGAGCTTCACGCTGTATGCACGCGGCGACGACGTTGCAGAGGCTGACGAAAGCTTCCAGGTCGCGCTCTCGGGGACGGGCATCAATATCGACAGCACACCGGTCGCCGGCACGCTGCGTCAGGACGAAGTCGGCGTCAGCCTCGCCGCGCACACGAGCAGCCAGATGGAAGACAGTGCCGGTGGTCTGACCGAAGTGATCTTTGATGTGAGTCGTACCGGCGTGTCGGGCAGCTCCACCATCGACTGGAGCATCGTCGCCAGCGGCCAGAATGACGCAACCGCCGACGACTTCTCAGGCGGGGTATTGCCCTCGGGCAGCCTGGTATTCAGCGCGGGAGAAACCAGCAAGAGCTTCTCGGTCTTCGTCACGCAAGACAGCATCGTGGAACTCGACGAGCTCATCACGGCCCGTCTCAGCACCACAGACGGCACGCCCATCCTTGTCACCAAAGCCAGCAGCACCCTCATCAATGACGAAAGTGCCGGCAGCGGCAACGACGTGATCCAGGGCAACAGCGGCGCAGACACCCTGCTCGGTCTGGCCGGCAACGACACGCTCTATGGACGGGCCGGCGGTGATGCCCTCGATGGCGGCGACGGCAATGACATTCTCATCGGCGGAAGCGGGGCCGACGTGCTCAACGGTGGAAGTGGCGCGGACCTGTTCGTCTACACCTCGCCAAGCGAAGGCATGGATGTGCTGCAGGACTTCCAGGCTGGTGTGGACCAGATCGGCTTCGTCTCCTCGGCCTTTGGCGGACTCGGCGCTTCGCCACTGACCGTGGTCAGCCAGAGTTTCACCACCGATGTCAGCACTACGCTGGCCCAGCTTGCCGCCCATGCCGACGCCGACTTCTACCAGGTGTCCTTTGCGGCCGGCCAGTTCAGTTTTGCCACGGGCGCCAGTGGTCAGCTCGATGAACTGGAAGCCGCCATCACGGGGGGCAACCACACAGGCAGTGCATTCTTCCTGATCTCCGATGGCAATGTTTCGCGCCTCTACTACGCCGCGGACACGGCAAGCGGCACAGACGGAGCAGGCCTCACCGCCATCGCTGAAATCACGACCCTGCCCGACGCCACCCAGGCCCCGGCGGACATGCTGACGGTACATGCCGTTTGAGCCTGACGGTTGCGGTCTGTTCTCACACAGGCCGCAACCGCAGGACAAGCCCGGCACTCCGCCATGACCGGAAAAACCTCACCAGCACGGATCCGGCATATTTCAGCCCGATCATCAAGCCGCCCTTAAGCTCCTGCCGAATGTTGCCGTAATACCTGACGGTACACACACACCACAAGGCAGATCAGCATGAAAGGTCGGATGTGAAAGAATTCTGGCAGCGATTCATTTCGCACAAACGGCTGGCTTGGGAACTGGCGATCGCCTCGCTGCTGATCAGCATCCTGGGGCTTGCCTCATCGATCTACAGCATCCAGGTCCTCAACCGCTATCTGGCGCTCGGCATCGATGCCACCCTGCTGACGATCACGATCGGCAGCCTGCTTGCCCTGGCGCTTGAACTGGTCCTGCGCTCGGTGCGCCAGAGTATCGCCCTGTGGGTCTGCGCACGCGCGGATGAGGCGCTCTCGGATGCCGCCTTCACGGCCGCCAGCCGCAGCCTCTATGCAGCCTACGAGCTGATCCCCGCCGCCCAGCGCCGCGAAACGCTCGGCGGTATCGGGACGATCCAGCAGACCTTCAGCGCCACCAATCTGGCCACCGTCCTCGACACGCCTTTCGCCCTGCTCTATCTGCTGGCGCTGGCCTTCCTCAGCCCGACCATCCTGATGCTGGTACTCGTATTCATGCTGGTTGTAGCCGTCGTCACGCTCTCGGTCTTCAGTGCCGCCAATCAACCCAGCGATGCTCTGGCGAAAACCGCTGCCAGCCAGGGCTCGCGCCAGCAAACCCTGGCCGCCCAGCCAGAACTGGTCCGCGCATTCCGCGCCTACACCCCTCTTGAAGCGGAATGGAAAAGCGGTCAGCAAGAACAAAGCCTGCTGCGCCGTAGCGTGTCCTCGGTCCAGAACTTTTCCGGCAACGCGGGCTACAGTTTCAGCGTGTTAATGGGCTTCATGGTCATGGGCATGGGGGCGCGCGAAGTCTTCGTCGGCCACCTTGATGTCGGCTCGCTGATTGGCGTCAACATCCTCGCCGGGCGCGCCCTGGCCAGCCTCACCCGCTTGTTGCAACTGGCCGAACCGGTGGCGCGTGCCAGCCGCTCGCTGGAGGCACTGGGCCAGCTCGCCCGCCTGCCAATGGAGCGCAGGGAAGGCATGAGCCTGCCCGGCTGGAGCGGTCAGCTCGGCTTTGAAGACCTCGCCTTTTCCTATCCGCGTCAGCCAACGCCGCTGATCGAAAGCCTCATCTTCGACCTTGCCGCGGGGGGCGTGGTCGCCGTCACCGGCGCAAACGGCACGGGCAAATCCACCCTTGCGCGCCTGCTTGCCGGATTGCTGGAACCCACTCGTGGCCGCATCACGCTGGACGGAATGGACCTGCGCCAACTGCTGCCGGACTGGTGGCGCAGCCAGCTCGTCTATCTGCCCCAGGAGCCGGCTTTCTTCGACGCCAGCCTGCGTGACAACCTGGCCGTCCTGCGCCCGGAAATCAGCGATGAAGCGCTGCTGGATCTGTGCCGCGAGCTGGGGCTCAAGCAATACATCGAAACCACGCCAGACGGGCTGCTGATGACCGTCCGCAACGGCGGCAGCCAGATCCCGGTAGGCATCCGCCGGCGTCTCGCGCTGGTCCGCGCACTCGCAAGCGGAGGGCGTCTGGTCATCCTCGACGACCCGACCGAAGGCGTGGACGCGGCCGGTTGCCAGGCTATTGCAGCCATCCTCAATCGTCTGGTTCGCGAGCATAAAACCATCTTCGTGATGAGCAACGAAGCCTTCATCATCAGCGCCGCCCAATCCGTGATTGATCTGAACCAGAAACCCTGCCCGCGCATCGTGCGCGCAGCCCCGCCAGCCGCTGCTGCACTGAGCGCACAAGAAGGGGGAAATCCATGAATGCCTTTGGCATCTTTCTCCAGCGCATCAAGCAAGCCTGGCTGACGCTGCAAAACTGGAGCAACACCCACTTCGCTCCACTGCTGCTACGCAGCGAAGCCGACAACCCGTTCAGCGAAATCCGCCCGGCACGCCAGAAGCTGCGCCGGATCGCCATCATCCTGGCAGGCATCCTGCTGTGGAGCCTGCTCTTTCCGATAGACATCGCCAGCCACTCAACCGGAGAAGTGATTCCTGCCAGCCAGATCAAACTGGTGCAACACCTTGAAGGCGGCATCGTGCGCCGCATCCGGGTTCACGAAGGCCAGCAGGTCAAAGCCGGCGATCCGGTGGCCGAGATTGACCGCAGCGCGTCGGAATCCGATCTGCGCGAAGCCCAGGTGCATCTGGGCGGTCTGCGTATCCGGGCCTTGCGCCTGGAAGCGCAACTGGCAGGCCGTAGCGACATTTCCTTTCCTCCGGAACTCGAACGCGACTTCCCCGACGATGTGCGCAATGCCCGCGAGCAAATCCGCTCGCAATCCGGCCGCTATCAGGGCGGGCTGGCCGTGCAGACCCAGAAAGTGCGCCAGCGCGATGCGGAGAGCGCCGAGCTGCGTGCCCGGCAGACGCACCTGGTCACCAAGCTCAACTTGCTGCGCGATCAGGTCCGCATCAGCGAAAAGCTCCTCAAGGAGGGGCTGACCAACCAGTACGAGCACCTCAATCTGCTCAAGGAAGAACAGGCTTTGGTCAGCTCGCTGGCCGAAACCGAAGCATCCATCGTCCGCGCTTCGGCGGCAGGCTCCCAGGAACGTTCCGCTCTGGATGCCCAGCGCTCGGGAGAACGTGAGCAGCAGCACAAGGATCTGGAAGAAACCCGCCGCCAGATGGGAGACATCGAAGAACGCCTGCATAAATTCTCCGACAGTCAGCGCCGTCTTCAGGTGCTGGCCCCCATCGACGGAACCGTCCTGACGCTCAATGTGGTCACCGAAGGCGGCGTGCTGCCTCCCGGTGGAACCCTCATGAGTCTGGTCCCGGACAAGGATCCGCTGCTGATCGAAACGCAGTTGCCCGTTGGCGACGTAGGCTTCGTCCGCATCGGCCAGAAAGCGCGCATCCAGCTGGTCTCTTCAAGCGCGCACGGCTTCGCACCAATTGACGGCACCGTGGCACACATCAGCGCCGACCGGGTCGCCGAGCCAAACCGCGAGCCCTATTACCGCCTGCGCATCCGCCCCGACCGGCTGTATTTCTCGCGCGGGAACATCCACTATCAACTGGTTCCGGGGGTACGCGTCAGCGCCGCGGTGCTGATCGGGCAGCGTTCGGTCTTCAATATCCTCACCGCTCCGCTGCGCTCCGGTATGCAGAACGCATTGACAGAACCCTGAGCCCCATCGCCTGGCACGCCCGGCATTCCGGGCATCCGGCGGATGCCGGGGTCAACCGATATCGGCGGCGGACAGGCTCATGTTCTTCATCTTCCGCCACAAGGTGACCCGGCTGATGCCCAGACGCGAACACACCTCATCCGTTGGATACTTGGCCAGAAGGTTGCGGATGATCTCCGTCTCCATCTGCTTGAGTGAATTGCTCTCCGGAATCGTGATGAAATTCGTGTCTGCCATGGTGCGCTCCTGCTCTCCCAGCACATCGGCAATGTGGTGGGCATCGATCAGTTCGGCACTGCCGTAGGCCACCACTTCGGCAATATTGCGCAACTGCCGGATATTGCCGGGCCACGAATACGATTTCAGCAGCTCTCTGGCCGCCTTGGTCAGCCCTGCCTGTCGCCCGGCCTGCCCGGCAAAGCGCTGCAAGTAGTGTTCAAAAATCTGCGGCACATCTTCGATACGCGCCCGCAACGGCGGGATACGCATCCCAACGACATGGATCCGGTAATACAGATCCTGCCGGAACGCGCCAGACTGGGTCTGCTGGAAGAGATCACGATTGGTCGCGGAGATGATCCGCACATCGATTGGAATGATTTTGTCATCCCCGATGCGCATGATTTCCCTTTCCTGCAACACCCGCAACAAGCGACTCTGGATTTCGGGGGCGAGCTCACCGATCTCGTCCAGAAACAGGGTGCCTTGGTGCGCCAGTTCAAACAGCCCGGGCTTGCCCCCTTTGCGTGCGCCGGTGAATGCCCCATCTACATAGCCAAAGAGCTCGCTTTCCAGCAGGCTGGGCGGAATGGACGCCGTATTGACCGATACGAAAGGCCCCTTGCTGCGCCGGCTATGGTTATGAATGCTCTGGGCAAAGACTTCCTTGCCCGTGCCGGTCTCACCATAGATCAGCAGGTTCGAATCGTGCCCGGCATAGGTCTTGGCCCGCTCGATCAGATCCTGCATGACAGAAGAATTGCCGATCAGATCCTTGAAGTGATAGCGGGCATACAAGCCCTTCTGGTACAGGGAGGCGCGGATTTTTGTTTCGGAAGCCTGGATGCGCGCGACCTCCAGCAAGGTGATGACCTTCCCCTGCGTCCGGTTGTCGAACTCCAGCGAGATGGCGCGGGCAATCACGTTCGTGCCATTGATCGTGGTGATCTGTTCCTTGTCCGAACTCTCGAACACAGCCAGCGCCTGACCAAAATCAGGTGCGCTGGCTGGGCTGACCGCGCACATGCGCCGGGCATGGCGATTGAAGAAACTGACTTCATGACCGGGCGTCACGGCAATCACGGCTTCGTCAATGTTGTCGATGATGGCGGCAAGTTGTGCCGCCTGGAGACGTTCGCGTTCCTTGGCCTGCAGAATGCGCATCGCCTCTTCAAGCGCTGCCTTGATCGAAACCGGACCGCTTTCCAGAAAGATGGCGGCGATCCCGTGACTGCGTGCGGTCTGGAACGCCACACGACAACCGATGATGGCTTCAAATCCTTCCTCGACCAACTGCGTGACGGTATTGCGGATACCGGCCTCGTCTCTCTGGGGGCGAAAGCGGACTTCCACATCCTGGATCCGGAAATCCCCTACGGCACCAGAGAACAGGTTGGCACGACTCACGATCCCGATCCGGCGAAGGCCCTGTGCCGTCAGCGCACTCAGATTTCCCAGTAACTCATTGGGCGACATGGCGATTTCCACCACATTAAGCTCGGGAATCTGCCGCACGATCTCAGCCAGTCCACCACGGGTCACCACCACCCCGACGCCCGCATACGCACGAACGATGTTGATCGCGCTTTCGTCATCAGACACCGCCACATGGATCTGGATACCCAGTTGCCGGGCGATATCCGGCGCCATGTCCGCCATGCTCTGCATGGGGCTTAGAAACAGGATGGGAAGCATGAATGGCTTCGTCACACAATGGAATTCAAGGAAAGCAATGCTAGCTTATTTCAATACTGAAATTTCAGACATTTCACTTATGAAACAAAGAAATTTTTCTGATGCTTAAAAAACAATAACTTATCTATGGCACGGCCTTTGCTGTTAAGTGCTTGCCTGAACCGTTGCGAAGGTGGCGCTTGACCGGCCTCTTTCAAACAGCAGCACCGGATGAATAAACCGTATAAAAAATTTCCCTAACGCGACAACCAAGGAGGATTTATGAAACTCAATTCCACTTACAAGAAGCTGCTCGGCACACTGATCGGTGCCACGCTATGTCTGAGCATGAGCTCCGTTTTTGCAGCTGATTACGTCATCAAGATTGCGTATGAAAACAATCCTGGTGAGCCCGTCGACCTGGCCGTCAAGGAATGGGCACGCCTGTTTGCGCAAAAGACCGGTGGGAAGGGCGAGCTGAAGATCTACCCCAGCTCGATGCTGGGCTCCAAGAAAGATGTCATGGAGCAAATGAAACTAGGCAGCGCCATCATCACCATTGCTGACGGAGGATTCTTCGCTGATTACGTGCCGGACTTTGGCATCCTGATGGGCCCCTATCTCGGCAAAGACTATACCGACATCATCAAACTATCCCAAACCCCCTGGTTTGCCGACTTGAACACAAAGCTTCAAGCCAAGGGCTACCACATCCTGACGTCCAACTGGCTGTACGGCGTACGCCATATGGTCACAAAAAAACCGGTCAAAACGCCTGCTGACCTTAAGGGGATGAAGATTCGCGTACCCAACAATCGAATCCAGATCGACGCAATGAAAACCATGGGGGCTACACCAACCCCGATGCCGTTGGCTGAAGTGTATCCAGCCCTGTCCACCGGCGTAATTGACGGCGCAGAAAATCCGATCCCAGTCCTGTATGCCCAGAAGCACCATGAAGCCGCCAAATACCTGATCCTCACTGGCCACCTCGACAACGTCAGTCAATGGGTTACCAGCGAGACGTACTTCGCCAAACTGCCACCGGAAGTCAAAAAAGCCCTGACCGAATCGGCCAACGAAGCTGGCGATTTCATGACCAAGACCATCCTTCAGACAGAAAAAGAAACCATCGAAAAGATGAAAAAAGAAGGCGTCACCGTCATTGAAGTCGACAAGAAGGCTTTCCGTGATGCCGCCAAGCCGACATACAGCCACTTCCCGGAGTGGACGCCCGGCCTGTATGACAAGGTGCAAAGTTACCTGAAGTAAGCCACTCCGCCGGAAAGCCCGGCACATATATCCTGAGATAGACAAGGATGGAGCCCAAAGCTCCATCCTAAGGGATTCGTTCGCGCCGCAATCAGAAATCCGGCATGGCGAGCAACAGGACTTTGAGGAGAAAACATGAACTTTCTAAAACATCTGGATGACTGGCTGGCCAACCTGTGCACGTTTGTTATCGTCATCATCACGGTCGTAGCCGTATTCATGCGCTACATCCTGAACGACCCTTTGCAGTGGGTTGAGGAAGTACTGATCGCAATCTACATCTGGGCCATCATGCTGGGGGCCGCCTCAGCGATGAAACACCGCGGACACGTCAGCATCGACGCTCTTGTCATGGCTCTGCCAAAACGCGCGCAACGCTACGTTCAATTCTTCAATGATGTGGTCAGCATCGTTGTTCTCTCGATGTTTGGCTGGCTGGGTCTCCAGCTTGCAATGGCGGCACAGGACAAAATCACCCCAATCCTCGGCATCAAATACATCTACGTCGACTTCGCCGTCCCCATCGGTGCGTTCTGGATGGTGATCTATCTGCTCATCCATCTGGTCCGTGATATCAGACAAGCATCGAACGAGGAGAATTGAAATGATTGTTGGAATTGCATGTCTGGTACTGGTAATCGGATTCGCCATCAACCTACCCGTATTCATCTCGGTGATCGCCGCGATCCTGACCTACTTCTACATGGCTGCGGACGCCTCCCCCATCATTGCCGCACAGCGAATCGTCGGCGCTTCAGAAAATGTAACCCTGCTGGCCATCCCGTTTTTCATTCTGCTTGGCAACCTTCTCAACCATACCGGCATGACACGACGCATGCTGAAGCTTGCGGAAGTACTAACAGGCCACTTCAAGGGCGGTCTGGCACAAGCCAACGTTTTGCTGAGCACACTGATGGGCGGCATGTCGGCTTCCAACCTTGCCGACTGCGCCATGCTATGCAAGATGCTGGTGCCTGAAATGACCCGGCTGGGCTATAACAAAGCCTTCTCCACCGCCGTAACTGCTGCCGGGTCGCTGATCACCCCCATCATCCCGCCTGGCATTGCACTGATCATTTACGGTTACGTAGCAGATGTTTCCATCGGCAAGATGTTCATGGCCGGGGTCATACCCGGGGTCCTGTGCTGCATTCTGCTGATGACCGCCATCTACATTGTCTCCCGCGTACGTGGCTACAAGCCTGCCCGGGCCCATGGACCGAGCTTGTCGGAGTTCTGGGATGCATTCAAGCAAGCCTCCGGAGCCTTGTTACTCGTGGTGGTAATCCTTGGCGGAATTCGCGCCGGCGTCTTCACGCCAACCGAAGCAGGCGCCATTGCCGTGGTCTATGTAATTTTCATGGGCGTATTTGTATACAAGGAAATGAAAATAGAGCACATGAAGGCAGCATTACAGGAGACTGCCCGTTCTACTGCAGGCGTAATGCTGATCATCATGGCATGCTCGGCATTCGCCTGGATTCTGACCTGGGAACAAATAGCCCAAAGCGTGGCGACCTTCATTACAGGCTTCTCGACCAATCCTGTCATCTTCCTTCTCATCTTGAACGCACTCCTGCTGATTCTCGGGATGTTTGTAGAAGGAAATGCGGCCATCATTGTTCTTGTTCCACTACTGATGCCAACAGTCAAAATCCTGGGCATTGATCCAATCCAGTTCGGCATCATCATCATTCTGAACCTCGCGATAGGCTGCCTGACGCCTCCGATGGGAACAGTCATGTTCATTGCCAATGCCATGACCGGCACTAAAGTCGGCGAATTCGTACGGGAAAGCATCCCACTACTGACTGCCTTGTTGGTAGCACTTGGTTTGGTGACCTTTGTTCCTGCTATTTCGACATGGCTGCCGAACTTCTAACCCCCCCTGTAAAATGAAAAGAGATTGAAATCATGAAAAGTGTTCTACTTTCTAACCCTGGAAAAATCCAGATCAGCGAAGCTGAAGTTCCGATCAGGAAGGACGATGAAGTCCTGCTCAAAGTACGCAGCGCCGGCATTTGTGGCTCGGACATCGGCGCCTACAAAGGCGTGAACCCGCTGGTCACCTACCCGCGCATCATCGGTCATGAAATAGCCGGTGAAGTGCTGGAAGTCCCGGAAAACGAAACCGAATTGCTGCCGGGCGACCGCGTCCTGATCGAGCCTTATGTATATTGCGGCCACTGCTATCCTTGCTCGATCGGCCATACCAATTGCTGCGAGAACCTGACGGTACGCGGCGTGCATATCGAAGGCGGCATGGCAGAGTATGTGTCGCATCCGCGCAAGCTGGTGCACAAGGTCCCGGACAACATCCCGTGGAATCTGGTCCCCATGGCCGAACCGCTGGTGATCTCCATGCATGCCATCCAGCAAGCCGACACCCAGTCCGGCCAGCACGTCGTCATTACTGGTGCCGGGCAGATCGGTCTGCTGGCTGCGCAATACGCCATCACGATCGGCGCAATCCCCATCGTGGTCGACCCCGTCGATGAGCGTCTGGCACTGGCACGCACGTTGGGCGTGACACACACCGTCAATCCGGTCACCACCGATTCCGTTGCCGAAATCAAGCGGATCACCCATGACCGCATGGCCGAGGTCGTCATCGAGGCTTCGGGCGACGCACGCGCCATCCGCAACGCCATCGACTACGTTTCGTATGCCGGACACATTTCCCTCGTCGGCTGGCCGAAGAGTGACATTCCACTCCCGACCGGGCTGTTTACCAAGAAGGAGTTGACCATCCGTGGTTCCCGCAACAGCGTGGGTCAATTCCCGGAGAGCCTGCGGCTGATTTCGGAAGGCAAGGTCGATGTTGCTGCGCTGCTCACCAAGACGGTCTCCATGGAAGACACCCCGGCAACGGTTGCAGACATCGCCGAGCATCCGGACCGTTACCTCAAGGTGACCTGCCTGTTCTGAACGCTCATTCTGGAAACTCATCGCGATCCTCGCTGCGGCAGGCCCGGCACACATCCCGGGCCTGCCATGGCGGTGGCCCCGCACGCAGCGAAACAGCGTACGCCTGCAAGGCCAGGCACTCACACCACCCGCTGATCGCTCTTTGTCATTGAAAGGAATTACCGTGATTGCCCTGAATAGACACAACCTTGCTGAAGGCACACTCAAGGTTGAGGCGAGTGCCCCCTCAAAAATGAAACCTGTCGGCATCCTGCAGATCGGCGACGGCAATTTCCTGCGCGCCTTTGCCGACTGGATGATCGATACAAGCAATGGCGCCGGGCTGTTCAACGGTGAAGTCACCATCGCCCAGCCGCTGGCACGCGGCATCGCCGACATGATGACGGCGCAAGACAATCTCTACACGGTGCTGCTGCGCGGCGTACAGAACGGCCAGGTGGTGGAATCACGCCGCCTGGTCAGTTGTATCAAGCAAACCCTCAACCCCTATGCCGACTGGTCGGCCATGCTGTCGGTAGCGGCCGATCCAGCGCTGCGTTTCGTGATCTCCAACACCACGGAAGCCGGGATCGCCTATGCCGAGGAGGGGCGTACCGAAGACCAATGCCCGAACACCTTCCCCGCCAAGATTACGGCCTTGTTGCTCGAACGTTTCAAGAAGCTCGGAGACAAGCCCGACTCCGGCTTGGTCTTCCTGCCCTGTGAATTGATTGAAGCCAATGGCACCAAGCTGCGCAACTATGTCCTGCAATATGCCGAAGCATGGAGGTTGTCGCCCGAATTCATCGTGTGGATCAAGACACGCAATGTGTTCTGCAACACCCTCGTGGATCGCATCGTGCCCGGATTCCCCGGGGCAGAAACCGAGGCGCTGTTTGCACAATGGGGCTACAAGGATCCCCTGTCCGTCGCCGCCGAGCCTTTCCATCTGTGGGTTATCGAAGGCCCCGCCGCAATCGCCGAAGAATTCCCGCTGCACAAGGCCGGCCTCGATGTGGTCTGGACCCAGGATCTTCAGCCCTACCGCACCCGCAAGGTCCGCATCCTGAACGGCGCGCACACGGCAAGCTCGCTCGCGGCTTACTGTGCAGGCCTGGATACCGTGAAGTCGATGACGGACGATCCGGTCGTATCGAAATTCCTGAGCAAGGTGATGTTCGAAGAGATCGTTCCCTTCGTGCCACTGCCGGAGGCTGAACGCCGTGCCTATGCCGAAACGATCATGGAACGCTTTGCCAACCCGCATATCCGCCATGAACTGATTTCGATTGCACTCAACTCGGTATCCAAGTGGCAGGTACGCGTATTGCCCACGGTGAAGGACTACGTCGCCCAGCACGGCAAAGCGCCGGCAGGACTGGCTTTTTCGCTGGCGGCACTGCTCACCTTCTACCGGGGGAAATTTGTGGACGGTGGCGAGTATCAGGGCGCACGCCAGGATCAGAGCTACCCGATCCGTGATAACGCCGACGTACTCGTGATCATGAATACAGCATGGTCCGGAAATACGGAACCACGCAAGATCGCAACCAGCCTGCTGGCTGATCCGCGCCTGTGGGGCGAGGATCTGACCCGTATCGCCAACCTGGGCGATCAGGTCGCCAACGCGCTTGAGCGCATCCAGGCTGTCGGCATCAAGGCGGCCATGGCCGAGCTGTAATGCTAACGGGGCAAGGTTGCCGTATCCCGCGGCGGCCCTGTCCCACCGTTCAAACTGATGTCTGCCAGACCGGGTTCCAGCAGACATCTGCGGAGTCGAAACCATGTCCCAATCTTCCGTAATCCGTCTGCACGCCAATGACGACGTGCTGATAGCCACCCAACAGCTGATCCCTGGCACGCAGGCTGATGCGAGCGGCGTGGTCGTGCACGACCTGATTCCCCCGGGGCACAAGATCGCCGCGCACGATATTGCCAAAGGCGAAGCGGTACGCCGTTACAACCAGATCATCGGTTTCGCAAAAACGGACATCGCGGGCGGACAGCACGTGCACTCCCACAACCTCGGCATGGGCGAGTTCGAGCGTGATTACGGGATCGGGCAGGATGCGCACGCCCTGCAACACATCGACCAGACGGCAACATTCATGGGCTATGTCCGTGCCAATGGCAAGGTCGGTACGCGCAACTACATCGGCGTCATCGCCTCGGTGAATTGCTCGGCCACCGTGACACGGGCCATCGCCAACCATTTCAAACAAGGCCGCCTGAGCGCCTACCCGAATGTTGATGGCGTGATTGCCCTGCCCCATCCACTGGGCTGCGGCATGAGCATGGCCGGCGAAGGCATGGATATCCTGCGCCGGACCATCACGGGCTATGCCCGGAATCCGAACTTTGCAGGCGTACTGCTGGTCGGCCTGGGGTGCGAACAGAACCAGATCGAGCCCTTGCTGGACCTGTTGGGCGAACATGAAGAAGGCATGGTCCAGCAAGTGAGCATGCAGGCTGAAGGTGGCACGGCAGCGGCTGTCGGCAAAGGCATCGAGCAGGTCAGCCAGATGCTGGTCCGCGCAAATGCCTGTGCGCGCCAACCCGCGCCGGTCAGCAAACTGATCGTCGGTCTGAACTGTGGCGGATCAGACGGCTATTCCGGCATCACCGCCAATCCGGCATTGGGTGGCGCCGTGGACATGCTCGTCGCACATGGCGCAACCGCCATCCTCTCTGAAACACCGGAAATCTATGGCGCAGAGCATCTGTTGACGCGCCGTGCGGCCAGCCCGGAAATTGCCCGGAAGCTGATTGATCGCATCACCTGGTGGAAGGACTACACGAAACGCACAGGTGGTGAGATGGACAACAATCCCTCCGTCGGCAACAAGGCGGGAGGGCTCACGACGATTCTTGAAAAATCCCTCGGTGCGGTCGCAAAAAGTGGCACCAGCAGCCTGAACGGCGTCTATCTTTATGCAGAACAGATAGACAGAAAAGGTTTCGTCTACATGGACACGCCCGGATACGACCCGGTTTCTGCAACGGGGCAAGCGGCTGGAGGCGCCCAGATCATCTGTTT
>JAGTRY010000014.1 GCA_018262235.1 Pseudomonadota bacterium | reverse complement strand
TGCGTGGTCTGCACCCCGCTCTCGACCTGCTGCACCGACTGCCGCATCACCCCGGCGGCCTCCTCTGCCGACTGCTGGATCGCCGCAATCATGCGACCGATTTCCACCGTCGCCTGGCTGGACCGCTCGGCCAGCTTGCGTACCTCATCGGCGACCACGGCAAAACCGCGCCCCTGCTCGCCAGCTCGCGCCGCTTCAATGGCGGCATTGAGCGCCAGCAGATTGGTCTGGTCAGCAATCTCGCGGATGATCCCGGCCATCGACGAGATGCCATCACAATCGGTCCGCAAGGTCTTGATCCGCGTTGCTGCATCGCGAACGGTCTCGGAGATCGTGCGGATGCCGTCCACCGTGCTCAGGATCGCTCCGGCACTGCGCTCGGCAATATCGCGTGACTCCTGCGTATGCTGGTCTGCATCCTTGGCCTGCTGGGCCACGATGGAGATGCTGACAGTCATCTCCTCCACAGCCGCCGCCATGTTGGCCGAAGCATCGCTCTGGATCTGCGAGTTGCGTGCAATCTTGCGCGAAGTAACATCGACTTCTTCGGTCACATCCAGCATGTGTGCCGAAGACTTCTGGATAGCGATGAAGCTTTGCCGCAAACGCTCCAGCAACCGGTTGTACGCACTGAGTGTCTGCCCGATCTCGTCATCGGTACGGACATTGATTGATTCCGTGAAATCCAGCTCATCCGCAGTCCGCGCAATCGTGTCCTTCATTTGCTGCAAGGGTTGTACGAGCGAACGCCAGAGCAGATAGCCCAAGCCGGCAATCACGATGACCCCCAGAACCAGCGCCCAGATCGACAGGCTTCGCGCAGATGCGAATGCCGCCTGGACTGCCTGTGACTCGGCCGCACCGGCCGCAGACTGCATATGAGACAAGCCCGTCATGGCTGCACTGAAGATGACACCACAGCAGACCAGTGCCACACAAATCAGTACAAAAATCTTGCGGGTGATGGACATTTGTATTCTCCGACAAACCCTTCGCGTTCCGCCCTTGGCACCTCACGGCGCCACCCCAATCCCAAGCCCTGAATGCCGTCACGTGATGCCCGCCGGAAACAGGGTTACAGGTTTAACTTACGGCCCGCATCCTTCAATCTTGAGCCCTGTTGCCAAAAAGGAGGTAGCCCCTTTATCAGTGGGCTGGCTCGCTCTGTCGGCTTGTGGTTGAATGCCGGTCATGCTTGATGTCGATCAACTTTCCTGCCAGCGTGGCGAACGCCTCCTGTTCCGCCGCTTGGGTTTGACCCTGAGTGCGGGCGAGCTGCTACGGGTCACCGGTGCCAATGGCACCGGCAAGACCAGCCTGCTGCGGTTACTGGCAGGGCTGTCTTACCCTGCAGCCGGATCGGTCCGCTTCTTGAGCAGCCCCATCCTGCAACAACGCGAGTCTTTCCACGCCAGCCTGCTTTATCTGGGACACGCCCCGGCGCTCAATGAATTGCTGACGCCGCTGGAAAACCTGCGTTTTGCCTGTGCCAGCGCGGGAGACGCCGCCAGCAAGACCGCATGCCTGGCCGCACTGGACCGCATCGGCCTGCAAGGCCAGATCGACCTGCCTTGTAGCGTTCTGTCACAGGGGCAACGCCGTCGCGTGGGCCTGGCGCGGCTGTTTCTTGCCTCTCGACGCAAGCTCTGGATTCTCGACGAGCCCTTCACTGCGCTGGACACCCACGCCATCAGCGAACTGGCCGCAACCCTCGACGCCCACTGTACTGCCGGTGGCGCCGTGATCTTCAGTTCGCATCAGGACGTAAGCTTCCGCACGCCACAGCGCACGCTCGACGTGGAGAGTTTCGCCGCATGAAGACTTTCTTCGCCGTCCTGCATCGCGACTTGCTGCTGGCCTGGCGCGCCCGCTCCGATCTGCTGGTTGCCCTGTCCTTCTTTGTGATTGTCGCCAGCCTGTTCCCCTTCGGTGTCGGTGCCGAACCCGAGCAGCTGCGCGCCATCGGCCCTGGCGTGGTGTGGGTCGCAGCACTCCTCGCCAGCCTGCTCGCCCTGCCGCGCCTGTTCGCCCAGGATTTCGACAACGGCGTGCTCGAACAGCTGCTCCTCTCGCCGGAACCACCTGTCATATGGGTGAGCGCAAAGATCCTCGCGCACTGGCTCACCACCGGACTCCCGCTGGTATTGATAGCTCCGGTGCTGGGGTTGATGTATCAGCTTGAACCCGGCGCCAGCGGGATCCTGACCCTCAGCCTTGCGCTGGGAACTCCGGTCCTGTCACTGCTCGGCGCCATCGGCGCGGCCCTCACGCTCGGGCTGCGCGGCGCAGGCAGCCTGCTGGCCCTGCTGGTGCTGCCCCTGTGTGTGCCGGTACTCGTGTTCGGTGCCGGCGCGGTCGACGCCTGGGCCGGTGGCATGCCTGTCACAGCCCATCTGTCCCTGCTCGGCGGAGGCAGCCTGGCGGCACTAGCACTGGCCCCGTTTGCCTGCGCGGCGGCCTTGCGGCTGGCCTGCGAATGAGCGCCCCGAGACATCCCGGATGCGCTTGAGACAGCCCCAGACGCCGCCCAAACCGTGATTTCTTCGTATCATGCAGGACTGCCCGAGAAACCCCAGCAAAGACCATGAATATCTTCAGGTTTTCATCGCCTCAAACCTTCTACCCGCTTGCCGGCAAACTGATCCCGGTCTTCGGAAGCCTGGCCGCCCTGTTTTGCGCGTTCGGCCTTTACCTCGGCTTCTTCGTCGCCCCCACGGATGCCGTGCAGGGTGAGGTCTATCGCATCATCTACCTGCATGTCGCCGCCGCCTGGATGAGCATGTTCATCTACCTCGTGATGGCCTTCTGGTCAGCCATCGGCCTGGGGCTGGGCACGCGCCTGTCGTTCTACATGACCCAGGCGCTCGCACCCACCGGGGCGCTGTTCTGTTTCATCGCACTGTGGAGCGGTGCGCTGTGGGGCCGCCCGACCTGGGGCGCCTACTGGGTGTGGGATGCGCGCCTGACCTCCCAACTGCTGCTGCTCTTCCTGTATTTCGGTTTCATCGCCCTGACCCGCTCGATTGAAGATCCGCGCCGTGCCGACAAGGCGGGCGCCATTCTCGCGCTGGTTGGCGCAGTCAACGTACCCATCATTCACTTCTCGGTGAAATGGTGGAGCACGCTGCATCAGGGCGCCTCGGTCAGCATGACCCGATCCAGCCTGGCCAGCAGCATGCTCATCGCCATGCTGGTGATGGCGTTTGCGGCCTGGTTCTACAGTATCGCGGTAACCCTCGCGCGCGCGCGCCGCATCATCCTGGAACGCGAACGGCATACCGACTGGGCCGCAGCGGAGATTGCACGGCTCGGGCGCGAACTATCAGTAACGGGGAGTCGATGATGCAGTGGCAATCTTTCAGTGAATTCATCGCGATGGGCGGCCGCGGCTTCTACGTCTGGGGCTCCTATGGCCTGGCTTTTATCCTGATCCTTGCGGAACTCCGGCTGCTCGCCCAGCGTCGGAGACAAAGCCTGCAACGCCTCCATCAACTGCAGCAACTGGAAAAGGACTGACGTGAAATCCCGCCACAAACGCTTTCTGCTCATCGGTATTGCCCTGGCCTTGCTCGGCGGCGCCACTGCGCTGGTACTGAACGCTTTCAGCGACAACCTTGTGTTCTTCCATACCCCCAGCGAAGTAGCCGAGGGCAAGGTGCCGCAGGGCCGGACCTTCCGCGTTGGCGGCATGGTACTGGCGGGTTCGCTGACGCGCGAAGCGGATGGCCAGACCGTGCATTTCACGATCACCGATACGGCCAAGACTCTGCCCGTCGTTTACAAAGGCGCGTTGCCGGACCTGTTCAAGGAGGCGAAAGGCGCCGTGGCCCAAGGCAAGCTCGATGCCAATGGCGTACTCATCGCCAGCGAAGTGCTGGCCAAGCACGATGAAAACTACATGCCGCCCGAAGCCAAGGACGCCATCGACCGCGCTCACAAGACCGCGCAAACCCTCAAATAAAGGCAGCCCATGATTCCCGAACTCGGCCACTTCGCGCTGATCCTCGCCTTCGTCATCGCTGCCGTGCTCGGCAGCCTGCCCCTGCTCGGCGCCCAGCGTGGTGACGCGGCCTTGGTGGCCGTCGCGCGCCCGGCGGCGCGCCTGCAGTTTGTGCTGGTCGTGATTGCCTTCATCTGCTTGGCATGGGCCTTTGTCGGCAACGATTTCTCGGTGGCCTACATTGCCCAGCATTCCAACACGCGTTTGCCCTTGGTCTATCGCCTGACCGCCGTATGGGGCAGCCACGAAGGCTCGCTGCTGCTGTGGGGCCTGATGCTCACGGGCTGGACAGCGGCGGTGTCTTTCTCGCAACGCCTGCCGGCAGTCTTTTCGGCACGCGTGCTGGCCGTGCTCGGCCTGGTCAGTTTCGGATTCCTGGCTTTCCTGTTGTTTACATCGAATCCTTTCGAACGCCTGTTACCGGCAGCGCTGGAAGGCAATGACCTGAACCCGCTGTTGCAAGACCCGGGCATGATCATCCACCCGCCACTGCTCTACATGGGTTATGTCGGTTTCTCGGTAGCCTTTGCGTTCGCCATCGCGGCGCTGATCGGCGGCCAGTTCGATGTGGCCTGGGCACGCCTGTCGCGCCCCTGGACGCTCACTGCCTGGCTCTTTCTCACCGCCGGCATCCTGCTCGGCTCGGGCTGGGCTTATTACGAACTGGGCTGGGGCGGCTGGTGGTTCTGGGATCCGGTCGAAAATGCCAGTTTCATGCCCTGGCTGGTCGGTACGGCCTTGATCCACTCGCTGGCCGTCACCGAAAAACGCGGCGCCTTCAAAAGCTGGACCGTGCTGCTGGCGATAGCCGCCTTCTCGTTGTCCCTGCTCGGCACCTTCCTCGTGCGTTCCGGCGTACTGACCAGCGTGCATGCCTTCGCCACCGATCCGAAGCGCGGCGTGTTCATCCTCGCCCTGCTGGTCATCGTGATCGGCGGCTCCCTGCTGCTCTACGCCTGGCGCGCACCGAAGCTGGCAGGCGGCGGAAAGTTCGCCAATCTGTCGCGTGAAACCCTACTCCTGATCAACAACGTCCTGCTTGCCGTGGTCGCGGCTACCGTGCTGCTCGGCACGCTCTACCCGCTGCTGCTCGATGCGCTGCATCTGGGCAAGCTCTCGGTCGGCCCGCCTTACTTCGAAGCCGTGTTCGTGCCCTTGATGACACCGGTCGTCCTGCTGATGGTCGCCGCGCCATTCATCCGCTGGAAGGGGCAGGCTTTGCCGCCTTTGGCGAAAACGCTCCTGCCCATGCTGGGGGCAAGCGTACTCATCGGCGGCGTGCTGACCTGGCTGACCGGCGCCCCGTCATGGCGCAGCGCGCTGGGCTTGAGTCTGGTAGCCTGGGTGCTGCTTGGCAGCGCCCGCCTGCTGTATGAGCGCACACGCGGCGAAGAAGCCCTGTGGGCCAGGCTGTCCCGGATCCCCGGTAGCTGGTGGGGCATGTGGCTGGCGCATCTGGGCATCGGCATCTTCATCATCGGCGTAACCCTGGTGAAAACCCTGGAAGCCAATGCCGACGTGACCATGAAAATCGGCAGCAGCACTGAACTAGCCGGCTACACCTTCACCCTCGACAAAGTGAGCCCCGTGCAGGGCCCGAATTACACGGCTGATCGCGGCCATGTCCGCCTCACCCGCAACGGCCATCCGATCAGCGTGCTGAACCCGGAAAAACGCATCTACACGGCACGCCGGATGCCGATGACAGAGTCATCGATTGACTCCGGCCTCTTCCGCGACGTGTATGTTTCGCTGGGGGACGCCACCGGGCCGGACAGCTGGGTCCTGCGCCTCTACTACAAGCCCTTCGTCACCTGGATCTGGGGGGGCTGCCTGCTGATGGTGCTGGGTGGCCTGTGCGCAGCCATGGATGGGCGTTACCGTAAAACAAAAGCCAAGGCAGCCTGAGCCATGAAAGCCAAAGCCCTCATCCCCCTCGCGATTTTCATCGCCCTCGTTGCCTTCCTCGGCATCGGCCTGACGCTCAATCCGCGCGAGATCCCGTCGCCACTGATCGACAAGCCCGCCCCGGATTTTGCCTTGCCACAACTCGCCCAGTCCGAACAGCAACTCAAGCTTGCCGACATGCAGGGCAAGGTCTGGCTGCTCAATGTCTGGGCCTCGTGGTGCGTGGCCTGCCGCGAGGAACATCCCGTACTGCTGCAATTCGCGAGGCAGAATGTCCTCCCCATCATCGGCCTGAACTACAAGGACAAGCGCCCGGATGCCCTGGCCTGGCTGCAGGAAGGCGGTGACCCCTATACGCTGTCCATCGTCGACGCCGAAGGCCGTGTCGGCATCGACTATGGCGTGTACGGCGTACCGGAGAGCTTTCTCATCGACGGCAAGGGACGCATCCGTTACAAGGTAATCGGCCCGATTACCCCGGAAGTGCTGGAAAAGGAACTCCTACCCCGCATCAAGGTTTTGCAAAATGCATAAAGAATCTGGAATTCCGCGGATGGCGCGGCGCTTTATCGGGGCTACGTTCATCCTCTTGTTCGCCGCCACGGCCCTGGCGGCAACGCCCGACCCCGTGCTGGAAGCGCGCGTGGCCAAGCTCACCGAAGAGCTGCGCTGCCTCGTCTGCCAGAACCAGTCCATTGCCGAATCGCAGGCCGATCTAGCCACCGACCTGAAACGCCAGGTCCGCGAGATGCTCGCTGCGGGCAAGAGTGATCAAGAAATCCGTGACTACATGGTCGAACGTTACGGTGATTTCGTGCTCTACGACCCGCCGATGAAAACCCAGACCCTTCTGCTCTGGCTCGGACCTTTGCTGCTGATGCTTGGGGCACTGGGCACTTTCTTCTGGCGCCTGCACCACCGCGATAACCGCCCCGCCACCGCGGCAGCGCCAGATGAAGCCGCTCTCGCACACGCCCGCGCCTTGCTGGCCGGTAAGGAAGAACAGACATGAGCGCTTTCCTGATCGCTATCCTCATCCTGTTGCTGTTCGTCGTCACGCTAGTGCTGCGCCCCTTGTGGCGGACCACGCCTGTCGTGGCGCTTGCAGAGGCAGAAGAGAGCCCGGCACTGCGCATCCTGCGCGAGCAGCGCATCGATCTGGACGCACAGCTGGCTGCCGGTCTTATCGACGCCAGCACGCATGCCGAAAGCATGGACGAACTGACTCGCCGCGTCCTGGCCGAATCCGCGCCTGTCGCGCCCCTTCACAGCACGGCAGCACGGCGTGGCTGGGCCATTGCCATCGGGCTATGTGTGCCCTTGCTGACGGTCTTGCTCTACGCCGGGCTGGGCAATCCTGCCGGACTGGACCCGGCCCGGCGCAATGCCCCGGCCCAGATCTCGAGCGCCCAGATCAACGCGATGGTCGAGAACCTCGCGGCCAAGGTCGCCGCCAATCCTGATGACCTGGAAGGCCTGCACATGCTCGGGCGTTCCTACATGATGCTGGAGCGCTTCAAGGAAGCGGATGCCACCTATGCCAAGCTGGCCGCCAGACAAACCGGGAACGCACAGGTACTCGCCGACTGGGCTGACGCCAAGGCCAGTGCGGCGGGCGGTAAACTCGCTGGTGAACCGGCAGGGTTAGTCGAGCAAGCATTGAAAATCGACCCGGAGAACGTCAAGGCGCTTGCCCTGGCCGGCACAGTCGCTTTCGATCAGGCCGATTACAGGAAAGCCGTCAGCCTGTGGGAGAAAATGGCTGCCCGCGTCGATCCGAAAAGTGACATGGGCCAGTCCGCGCAAGCCATGATCGCGGAAGCACGCACGCGCGCAGGCATGCCTGCCAAGGCCCAGTCTGCGTCGAGCGCGGCACCATCGGCAACGCTCACCCTGCGCGGACGGATCCGGATTGCCCGTACGCTCAAGACGCCTCTTGATCCGGCATCGACGCTCTTTGTTTTCGCCCGCCCGGCAGCAGGCGGCCCCCCGATCGCCGCGCTCCGCTTCAAGGCGGCGGACTTGCCTCTGGAGATAGATTTCAGCCAGGCCACCTTGATGACCCAAGCATCTGCCTTGCCGGAAAAGGTCATCATCGGAGCACGGATCTCGAAGTCCGGCAAGCCCACGCCAAGTCCTGGCGATCTGCAGGGATTCTCGTCGCCAGTCAGTCCTGACACACGGGATTTCCAGCTCGAAATCAATGAAGAAGTCGGCCAGCCCGACGGAAAATGATCAGGTAATACTTGCTGTCCCGGCGCATTCCGAGCACATTTTTTGCATGAATGCCAAAGTCATCACTACAGACATAAGGTTTTGTTTCCGAACAAAGGATCGGGGCCACGCGCCGTTTTTTCGTTGGTCCGGCACGAACAACCATCGGTCGTCGAGCACGGATTTAGCCCCTTCAGGCAGTATTGCCATCGGCCGCTGACAGCTAGGATAGTCACAGTTGTCAGAAACCCACAGACCATGTTTGACATCGCCATTTACAGCAAAACATCCAAAGGCAGAGCCGAGGTCACCGAACGCACACTCGGGCTGACCCCCCGTCTGCGTCGCGCCCTCATCATGGTGGACGGAAAGACTTCTTTCGGCGTCCTGCGGCAGATGCTGCAGAAAATCGGGGATGCCGACCCGACCGAGATCATGCGCCAACTCAAGCAGCTGGATCTGGTCGAGTCGGACTACGATTTGCCCCCGATGCCCGAGTTCCCCGGCATGATGCTTGACGATCCATCTGGCATACAGGACTTCCAGCCGACCAGATGATGCTGGCGCGGAGTGATTGACCACGGCATGTAGTCCTGCACAGGCAGCACATTGAAACTTCCGTGATCGTATACGGCAAGCTCACCCCCCGACCAGAAGCCGGCCAGAACATCCTCCAGTGCAGTCCCCGGATCGAATTGTCGGGCTTGCCTCGCTCTCGGCGCCTGTGCCGTCGCCAGCACATCGTGATACGTCGCCCAGGCATGCCCGGCCAATGCGGTTTGCAAGACAGACACCCAGCCTGGCGGTAGATCCAGCAGTTTCTGCCCGAGCACGTTGGCAAACAGGATGGCGGCCTGCGGATATGTTCCAGCCAGGGCATACGGGCCATCCAGACTGGCAAAGCAATCCATGTCACCATATGCAAACGCGATTTCCGGGAAACGCCAATGCAGAAGCCGACGCGCAAGCGGGTCGGGCTCCAGGACCGTGACCCGCGCAAAACGCGCCAGAAACGACGCATCCAGCGTATAGCCGGCACTGGGCCCGACCACCACCAGCTCACGCGCCGGAGTTTGCCAGGCACTCAACCAGCGGGCGACCTGCGCAATGAATGGTTGCCACAAGGCATGCCGATAACGCAGGGCGCGCCAGTGATAAACCAGCCCGCCGCTCGCATCGCACAGATGGGCACGCAGGCGTGCCATCTCAGCTCAGCAGCGCTTTCAGTTCTGCTTTCAATTCAGCAACCTCGGCCCGCAATTGCGCGACTTCTTCACGCAAGCCGGCAAGCTCGGCGCCCAAACCACTGCTGCTGACGCGTTCGGGCCCCGCAGAGGCGGGCGGAAGCTCCGGCGTACCACACAGCAGATGCGCCCAGCGACTCTCGCGCGCACCGGGGGCACGCGGTAGCAGGATTGCCAGTGGCGCCGCGGCACGCGTGGACAGCTCTTCGAGAAAAGCTTCCAGTGACGATGCATCGGCAAACCGGTACAAGCGTTCCGCATTCGCCCGCAACTCTGCCAGCGTCTGGGGACCGCGCAGGATCAGGGTCGTCAGGATTGCTACCGAAGGCGTCGGCAGTTGATACACCCGCCCCATGTTGTGAGCATATTTCGTGACCCGACTGCCTGATGACTCGATGATCAGGCTATGTCCGCGCAGATTGTCGATGGCCGCCAGTGCCTCGGCCTCGCTGATCTCCATGACCGGATCACGGGCCGTCTTCTGGTTGCAACCCGTAACCAAGGCATTGAGCGAGAGAGGATAGGTATCGGGAACGGTCGCCTGCTTCTCGATCAGGACAGCCAGAACGCGGGCTTCGATGAGAGAGAGTTGTTGGGGTTCGGACATCGCGGATTCCTTTTGAAACGAAGCTTTGATCATACCGGCCAATCGAGGGTCCACGGCGCATCAGGCAACTGGTCAGCACACCCGGCAAACGCTGCCCCTTCCGCAGGCGGCAGGACGAAGCTCTGCAGAACACCTCGCCACATGAAACGCAAGGCATAGGCATGCAGATAGCCACGGTCTGCCGGGCTCCCGCCATAGCGCTCATCCCCCAGAATCGGGGCCCCCAGGCTCTTGAGCGCCACCCGGATCTGATGGGTGCGCCCCGTCCGTGGGCGCACGACAAAGAGGCGCATCCCTCCGCCCACCGAGAAACTGAAAAACTGGCTGACGGCATACTGTTCCCCTTCGCGCGCAAGCCGCCAGCAGCCACCGCGGGCTTTTTGCATCGCGCCCTTGACCCAGCCCTGTTTCTTTGCTGGCCGGTGATCCGATAACGCCAGGTAGAACTTGCCGATTTCTCCGGCTTCGAACATCCGTCCGAATTCAGCCGCCGCCACCGGATTCCGCGCGCACAGGACCAGACCGGAAGTCATCCGGTCGAGACGGTGCAGCGCGTGCAGATCGGCGCATCCTGGCAGTCGCTTGAGCTGTGCGAAGAATCCGGGCGAATCGCCGTCCTGATGAAAGCTCATGCCTGCCGGCTTGGCCGCCAGGACAAAATCTTCGGACTGATCCCAGATGATTGCCGGGCCGGATTGCGCCGGAAGGACTATCGCGGCCACAGTGCGTGAAAATGATGAACCGGACCATGCCCATGGCCCACACTCAGTTCCCCGGAAGCCGCAATGGCTGCACGCAGCCAGCTACACGCCTGACGCACGGAATTCTCGACCGGGTGGAACCCACCGGCATGCTGGGGCAGCAAGGCCGCAATGGCTGAAGACAGGCTGCAGCCGGTGCCATGGGTATTCGGGGTATCAATGCGCGGAGCCGGTATTTCAATCATCCGGTCGCCATCGAAGAGTAGATCCACGACTTCATTCCCGGGAAGATGCCCCCCTTTCAGCAGCACCCAGCGCTCGGATGAAACCGGCAAGCGTTCGCGCAATTTCTCTGCAGCCCGATACATTTCCTTGACCGACTCCGGCGCACGCTGTTCGAGCAGGACCCCGGCTTCCGGAAGATTCGGCGTGATCATGAAACATTGCGGCAACAAGGCCTCAACAAGCATGCTCACCGCATTTTTCGCGAGCAGCAGATCGCCGCTCTTGGCGACCATCACCGGATCGCACACCACATTCGGCGCGTGCCAATGTGCCAGACGATCCGCCACGACCGCCACAATCTCCGCAGAGCCAAGCATGCCAAGCTTCACGGCATCGATGCGCACATCGGCAAACAGGGTGTCGATCTGAAGCTTGAGAAAGTCGGTGGGTGGCGTATGCACACCGGTCACCGCCTGGGTGTTCTGTGCGGTCAGTGCGGCCACCACGCCGCAGCCGTAAGCGCCCAGGGCGGAGAAGGACTTGAGATCGGCAAGAACCCCGGCGCCACCGGAGGGATCTACGCCAGCAATGGAAACAAGATTGGGAATACGACGGGCCATGGTTCACACATGAAAAACCGGAGGCCGCATTGTCGCAGATGCTGCAACGCAGTGCTGCTTGGATTCAGGCGGCAGGTTTGACCCGACGCGCTGCCGCGCGATGTGCTTCCTCAAGCGCAGATGCATCACCTTCCGATGCCTGCAAGGTCGGCCCGCCAGCTTCCGCCCCCGAGGCACCGGGTGTTCCGCGTGACTCGCCAGAGGTTTCGGAATCAGCCAGCGCAGTAGCCAGCAAGAGCATCAGGAACATCGGGGTTCGCTTCATGGCACATCTCCACAACAACATGCAATGAAGCATAGGAAGGCCTTCCCTTTGGGACAAGACCGGATTGGGATGCTGCAGCGCCGCATTTGATGACATCGATCAAGGAAAACCCTGACGGATCAAAATCCGGCATCTGCACCCAAAAAAACGGCGGCACGCGTACGCACCGCCGTTTCGTCTAAAGACGCCGACTCTCACACCGTCAGCGGATAGATATCCTTGATGTCCATGATGTTCTTGCGCCCATCTGCGACCAGAGTATCGCCATGGATATAGCCCCCTTGCGAACGGAAGCCCGGCACGACTTCAGGGCAACCGCGCTCGGTTGCGATCAATGTCAGCAGCGCCAGCGCATCGGTGTCATCGAAGCGGCAGTGGATGTGTTTCTCACTGGGTACGAACATGCCACGGTGAGCATGATCGGCCATGATGCGCTCGCCCAGGCTCTTGGCCAGCTCCAGATAGGCTGGGGTGCCGGTGGTACGGGCCACTTCAAGCACGGCAAAGAGCAGGATGGCATCCGCTTTGGTCGCCACCAAGGGCCCTTTGGGTGATTTCGGATCCGCCGGATTCCAGTCACCCAGACCGAAGTTGCGCGCCATCGCCACGACATGCTGCCACAGCGAATCGCGGCCGGAGATGGCCCAGGCCGTGACGGTAGACAGGAACACGATGGTGTTGATCGGCTTACGCTCGAAGATCCAGCCCTTGCGCCCGTAGAAGCCCCGGCGCTTGAATTCCTGACCGGTGAGATCCTTGCCATCGGCAAACATCGGCTTGATCTGGTTGGTTTCGGGCACGTACGCGTACTTCAACCAGGCCTCCAGGCCATCCACCGCCCACTGCTTGAGCTTCTCGCCTTTGGGCCCGAGCTGGCGGGCCAGGGTAAGCTGGGCAAGCGTGCTATCGCCGTAGATGCCTTCAGGGCCATTGAGCGCATCCGGGTCCATCTTGAACAGGACCCAGGCTTCCTTGGCCACTTCGCCGTATTCCGCACCGAACTGGCGCTGGGCACGGTCGCCATAGAAGGAATAGGTGAACTGCGGGTGGTTCTCGTCGGCCGGCTCTTCCTCACGCTTGATCGGGCGATTGAACTGATAGCAGCCCAGACCGGTTGCAGGATAGCGGGTGCGCACGTACTGCCAGGCCATGAATTCGGCCCAGTCCAGTGCCTTCTCTTCGCCGGGCACGATCTGGCCGAGCAGGCCGGCAGAGTAGATCAGGTCGTTGCCGATGTTCACGAAGGACAAGCCTTTGGCTTCACGCAGGATTTCGAGATCCGGGTTCATCGGCTTGTCCCAGAAACCTTGCTCGACCAGCTCGCGGCCATAGCTGCCATGACGGGTCAGCTCCAGCGTGTCCCAGTTGTCGATATGGCAGTTCCACTCAGCCTTGATCAGGCGGGCGGCGGCACGTGCATCAACCTCGAACATCAGCTCGTAGAACGGGTAGTGATGCTTGATCTCGTGGACCTTGCTCTTGCCTTCCGGGCCGACGGTATCGAGCGTTTTGAGATCCAGGAAACAGTGACCGCCCCAGGTCAGCAGACCACTGGCATCCGCGTGGTCAAAATGCCATTTGATTGCATCCTTGGCAGCCTGCTTGTATTTGGGCTCGCCAGTCAGCGCCGAGAGGGCCACCAGCGTACGGAACAGATTCTGTTGCGAGGCGATGTTCGACGGCTCCCAGTCCTTGCCCTCCATGTTGCGCCACTTCACGGGCTCACCAGTAAAGGTGTTCATGCCGTCAAAAAAAAGCGGCGTGCCGTGATAGGGGTCACGATATTTTTCAAGGATGGTATCGGCGTAGTGGGTGATGTAGTCGAGCATCTTGTTCATGGCAGCAGTCCTGAAACAGTGAAATCGAAGCTCTGCCATGCAGGTCGAAGGCAGTCCCCATAGCTTACGACATCGGGCGCCCGATTCTTGATATCTGGGTCAGCAAATCGTGACTTGGGCCCCCGGAAACGAAAACGGGCGCCCGGAGGCGCCCGCAAAGTTCCGCTCAAGGCGGACCCGGATCAAATCAATAGTGGTAAGCCGATTCGCCGTGGCTGGTGATGTCCAGACCTTCGCGCTCTTCGTCCTCCGGCACACGCAGACCGATGAACATATCGACCAGTTTGTACGCAACGAAGGAAACCACGCCAGACCAGACGATCGTGAGGCCCACACCGGTCGCCTGGATCAGGAATTGACCGCTGATCGAATAATCCGGCGAGACAGCGTTGGCAACGTAGTCATAGATCCCGACACCACCCAGTGACGGTGCAGCGAAGATACCCGTCAGCAGCGCGCCGAGGATCCCGCCCACGCCGTGGACACCGAACACGTCGAGTGCATCATCAGCCCCCAGCAGGCGCTTCAGGCCATTCACACCCCACAGGCAGACCAGGCCAGCAGCCAGGCCGATCACCAGCGCACCCACAACACCCACGAAACCAGCCGCCGGGGTGATCGCCACCAGGCCGGCCACTGCGCCGGATGCAGCACCCAGCATGGAGGGCTTGCCCTTGATCATCCATTCAGCACTCAGCCAGGACATGGTTGCACATGCCGTAGCCAGCCAGGTATTCACGAAAGCCAGACCAGCAGAACCGTTGGCTTCCAGAGCGGAACCCGCGTTGAAACCGAACCAGCCGATCCACAGCAGGGAGGCGCCGATCATCGTCAGCGTCAGGCTGTGAGGGGCCATGGATTCCTTGCCGAAACCAATCCGCTTGCCAACCAGGAAAGCACCGACGATACCGGCAACGGCTGCGTTGATATGCACAACGGTACCGCCAGCGAAGTCGAGCGCACCCTTCTGGAACAGGTAACCTGCGGTTGCCGTGGCTGCCGTGGCTGCATCAGCAGTCGTATAGGCATCCGGACCCGCCCAGTACCACACCATGTGGCAGACCGGCAGATAGGAGAAGGTGAACCAGATGACCGAGAAAGCCAGCACGGCGCTGAACTTCATGCGCTCGGCAAAGGCACCGAGGATCAGGGCGACGGTAATCGCCGCAAACGCACCCTGGAAGGCCACGTAGATCAGTTCGGAAATGCCCACACCCTTGCTGAAGGTAGCAGCGATGGAGTCCGGCGTGACACCCGACAGGAACAGTTTGCTGAAACTGCCGATCAGCGCATTGCCTTCAGTGAAGGCCAGCGAGTAACCATAGACGACCCACAGCACAGTGATCAGCGCGAACACCACGAAACACTGGATCAGGACCGACAGGGTGTTCTTGGTACGCACCAGACCGCCGTAGAACAGTGCCAGACCTGGCACTGTCATCAACATCACGAGTGCAGCAGAAACCAGCAGCCAAGCGTTGTCACCCTTGTTGACGGTGTCGACAACCGGTGTAGCCGCAGGCGCCGAAGCGGCCGGGGCAGCCTCAGCCGGGGCAGCAGCAGGCGCCGCTGCGACAGGTGCCGATACAGCGGCATCAGCAGGTGCACTGGCGTCTTGCGCCAGAACACTGCCGGAAAGCATGACGGAAAAAGCCGTCAATGCAATGGCGAGAAACTTTTTCATGTCTCTAACTCCCTTGGTTCAATCAGAGTGCTTCCGCGCCGGTCTCACCGGTGCGAATGCGGATGGCCTGTTGCAGGTCGAATACGAAGATCTTGCCGTCACCGATCTTGCCGGTGTTTGCAGCCTTCTCGATGGCTTCAATCACCTGATCAAGAAGATTGTCATCGATGGCCACTTCTACTTTCACCTTGGGCAGGAAATCAACTACGTACTCAGCACCGCGATACAGTTCGGTGTGGCCCTTCTGGCGTCCGAACCCCTTGACCTCGGTCACGGTGATGCCCTGCACGCCGATGGCGGAGAGCGCTTCACGCACTTCGTCAAGCTTGAACGGCTTGATGATGGCAGATACGAATTTCATGGATTGCTCCTTTGTTCAGAAGTGGTGCCTGCGCACCACCGCTGTGGTTTTGAAATCAGAAGGTCTTGCTGACAGTCAAGGTTACGCGCGACTTGCCCAGATCAGAATTCACCGTGTTGTAGTAGAAGTCCTTCTTGGCAGTCGTGCCGGTCCAGGCCAGGCCTGTGGTCACAAAACCCCAGTCCTTGGTCACACCGACCTTGTAGTCGCTATAGGAAGCGTTATAGACGTGCTTGATCTGCTGGTGCCCAGCATGCGCATTCACGCCCCAGCCATCGCCCAGGTCATAGGCGAAGTTTGCTTCGCTATAGCCCGATCCATTGCTGCCACGGTTGCCGAAGACCGAGGTGGTGGCATTGGAATACTTGAGCGTGAACCACTTCCAGCTTGCTGCACCGTAGAGTTCCAAGGTATTAGGCTTGGCATACGCATCCGTCCAGGAACCAGGATAGTTACCCGGGTAGTAGTAGTAGAGCGAGCCGACATCAAACGTGAAATCGCCGAAGGCTTTCTTGAAACCGGCGTAGACGTCCATTTCGGTTGAAGCACTTGCCCCCAGGCCTGCGTCCCCGATCCACGAAATGCTGGAATTCCAGTTGCCGACATACAGGCCGCTGGCATGGGAATAATCGAATCCGCCCTGAATCGCCGGACGGTTGTTGGTCTGAGCAAGACCGCGATAGATATACTCGCTGGTAACCGCAATGTTGCCGGTAAAGGTATGCGGCGAAGCCGGTGCGTCTTCAGCCAGCGCAGGCAAGGCAGCGAACGCGGACAACAAGGAGGCGGCAATGATCGACAAACGCATGTTAGTGCTCCTGAAAGAATATGAGGGTGACACGGCGGATAGCTATTAGCTGGTTTCGTGCCAACTCAGTGAAAACCCCACCACGACTGGATTCCAAAGGAGTTATCAGCCCCTACCCGAAAGGGCTAGCGCACGCTCTTTGCGCAGCGAATCCAGCCTGCACCATTACGATGCATCATTCTGGTGCAGGCTTTGATGCCCCGTGATCGCCCATGCCCGAAAGCCCGCATGGCAGCACGGTTTTCGTACTTCATTGGAATATCCGGAAACGTGCCCCGCCTCTTGGGGCAGGCATGAGGGGAAGCATGTCGTGGGCTATACTCGCAGGCACTTGCGCGCTCTGGCGCGCTTTGATAGGCAAGGAGCCTGACATGATCGACCCCAGCAACCCCGCCAAGATCTTCGAAGAGATGGGCAACAAGTTCTCCGAACTGATGCAGAGCGGCCCCGCCCGCGATTTCGAGAAAAACGCCAAGGCCATGTTTGCCAGCGCATTCTCCCGCCTCGATCTGGTCACGCGTGAAGAGTTCGAAGTACAGAAAGCCCTGCTGGCAAGTACCCGTGAAAAACTCGATGCACTCGAAAAGCGCATTGCCGAGCTGGAAGTGGCCACGGCCAGCAAGGAAGATCCGGAGCCCTGAGACGTCTCCGTTTTCCATTGAACCGGCCCGATCATGTCCCTCGCCCTGCTCAAAAGTCGTGCGTTGTGCGGCATGGACGCGCCGGAAGTCACCGTCGAGGTGCATCTGGCCAATGGCCTGCCCGCCGTTTCGCTGGTCGGCCTGCCGGATACCGAAGTCAAGGAAGCACGCGACCGCGTACGTGCCGCACTGCTGACCTGCCAGTTTGAATTCCCCAACCGACGCATCACCGTCAACCTGGCGCCCGCCGATCTGCCCAAGGAATCTGGTCGCTTCGATCTGCCCATCGCGCTGGGGATTCTCGCGGCCTCGGACCAGATCAAGGCCAACACGCTGGATCAATATGAAGTCGCGGGCGAGCTCTCGCTGTCTGGCGAATTACGCCCGGTACGCGGCGCCCTGGCCATGGCCTGGCGCGCAGCACGTGCTGGCCGTACCCTGATCCTGCCATTTGAGAATGCGGCGGAGGCCGCTTTGGTCGAAGGCCTTGTCATCCTGCCGGCGCGTAACCTGCTCGAAGTCGCGGCGCACTTCAACGGTCATGCAGCACTGGAACCCTATGCCGGGAAAATACTTGCCACAGAACCAGCCTACCCGGATCTGGCCGATGTGAAAGGACAGGCCCAGGCACGCCGAATGCTGGAGGTCGCAGCCGCCGGCCTGCATTCCCTCTTGCTCTACGGTCCGCCCGGCACCGGCAAATCGATGCTGGCCAGCCGTTTGCCGGGCTTGCTGCCGCCGCTCTCCGAGGCCGATGCGCTGGAATCCGCGGCCATCCAGTCACTCGAAGGCCGTTTCGATCCGGGCCGTTTCCGTACCCGCCCCTATCGGTCTCCCCATCACTCTGCCTCGGCCCCTGCACTGGTGGGAGGAGGCATGTATCCACGCCCCGGCGAGATCAGTCTGTCGCATCATGGTGTGCTCTTTCTAGATGAACTCCCCGAGTTTGACCGGCGTGTCCTCGAAGCCTTGCGCGAACCACTGGAGACCGGCCGCATCACCGTCTCGCGGGCAGCCCAGCGCGTTGATTTCCCAGCCCGTTTCCAGTTCGTCGCGGCAATGAATCCCTGCCCCTGCGGTTACCTCGGCCACCCGACCCGTGCTTGCCGGTGTACGCCGGACCAGATCGCGCGTTACCGCGGCAAGCTGTCCGGCCCGCTGCTGGACCGCATTGATCTTTCCATGGAGGTCGGTACGCTCTCAGCCGACGAGTTGCAGAACACGCCCGCTGGCGAAACCAGCCACAGCGTACGCACACGCGTGATTGCCGCCCATGCGCGCCAGCATGCACGGCAGGGCAAGGCCAACGCACATCTGGAAGCCGCCGAGATCGAAGCGCATTGCATTGCCGACGACAAAGCCCGCGCATTGCTGCGGCAAGCCATCGAACGCATGGGGCTGTCGGCCCGCGCCTATCACCGCACCCTGAAAGTCGCCCGCAGCGTAGCCGATCTGGCCAATGCCGAAGTCATCAGCGCAGCCCATGTGGCCGAGGCAGTGCAGTACCGCCGCGGCCTCCCCAGCAACACCGGAAAATAACGCCATCCCTCGCTGCATTGCGCGGGAAGAAGCTCAGCATGGGTCACCAGGCCGCGTTATCTTCGGGAAAAACCGTGGCGCCTGTTTCAGCATTTTCAATCCGGTTACGACCGCTGTTCTTGGCACGATAGAGCGCCGCATCAGCCCGTGCGGTCAGCGATTGCAAGGAGTCATCAGGCCGCAATTGTGCGCTGCCGCCACTGAAGGTTACCGGCAACGCCCCGGCGCTGGTCCCGACGGGCAAGTCCGCAAATTCGGCACGCAAGCGCTCTGCCACCATCAACGCGGTTTCGAGCATGGTGTGAGGCAACAAAGCCACGAACTCTTCACCGCCCCAACGCCCCGGCAAATCCGATTTCCGCAGGCAGAGCTGCATGCGCCGCGCCATTTCGCACAACACTTCGTCACCCACGGTGTGGCCATAGCAATCATTGATCCGCTTGAAGAAATCGATATCCAGCATCAGCAGGGACAGCTGTTCGTTATAGCGATGCGCCTGCTCGATGGCCCGCTCGGCCTCGCGATTGAAATGACGCCGATTGGCTATCCCGGTCAGCGCATCTTCTTCGGCCAGGCGCTTGAGTTCGCGCTCGGCCAGACGCCATTCCGTGATGTGGTGCTCCACCCCGACGATCACCGGATCACCATCCACAAAGATGCTGCGGCGCTTGCTGATGATGCGGAAGACTTCTTCGCCGGTCGCTTGGCGGATCGTGTGATCCTCCTTGGTCACATCTTCTCCGGAGAGGACGCGCGCATCCTCGTCCAGGGATTTTTGGTGCGCCAGCGGATTCTTCGGGACGGGCAGGAAAGCCTTGAATTTCAGTTTGTCGACATCCCGATAGCGCGCAAAGGCTTCGTTGATCATCACGTACTGTCCGCCCGATTTCTTGATGAAGACCGGATCGGGAATCACGTCAATCAGGCGCTGGATGAAGTCTTCGGTGCGCTGGCGCAAGGCCACTTCATTTTCGAGCGCCTCCTGCAAGCGCTGCTTGGCCTGCAGAAGGTTCTGCTCGCTGATCCACCAATGCGTGATGTCGAAATTGCCGCCGACCAGCAGGCGCTCCCCGGTCAATCCCGGACAACTGCCCTTCATGATCACACGATGCCGTTCGGCGCCCGTAAGCGGATGGACATCATGCCGTTCCACCCGCAGCTCAGCGCCTGCCAGTACGGCAGCATCCTCTTCCAGCGAAGTTTTCCCGCTCACCGAATCATTGGTGATTTCACGTACCGTGCGTCCAATGATGCTTTCTGCCGAGCTCTCCTGATCTTCAAGGAAGGCCCGGTTAACCATCCGGTAACGGCTCTGTGCATCCTTCACATAGACCGGATGCGGAATCACGTCGATCAGGTTCTGGGTAAAGTCATAGTGTGCGACAGCTTGCCGCCTGAATCTGCACCACAGCCCCCACAAGCCGATGGCTGGCGGCAGGAATCCGGCAAGCATGCCCACCCCGAATGCCGGCATGGACGCCCCACCGTACAAGAACATCCATATGGCCGCAACCACCAGGGGCAAGACCAGCAAGCTGCGTATGTGCATGTTTGACAACCCTGACTCGAAATGGATAAACCGCCCAATCATAACGGTTATCACACCGTCATGCTTGACTCCATTCTGTACCGTGGACTGCGCATTGGGTAATAATCCATTTCCCGCATCAACATGAGATGAACCACCATGACCTGCTTTACCCAAGTCGTTCTCTATACCGATACCGATGGCCGCGCCCGTTTCCGCGACGAGGAAATCCCGCTGACGGAAGGCAATCCGGCTTCACGGCTGTCCACAATCCAAGCCGCCAGCGGCGTGCAGTTCCGTCAGAGCCCTGTCGGTTTCCGCAGCCAGACCCACTGTACCGGGGTGCCGCAATGGGTCTTCATCCTCAGTGGCGGCATGGAAATCGGCCTGGCCGATGGCAGTTCGCGTGTCTTCCTGGCTGGTGAGCATTTCTACTCCGCCGATGTGCTGCCTGAAGGCGCCACCTTCGACCCCGCCATCCATGGTCACTGGAGCCGCCAGGTCGGCAACCAGCCACTGGTCACCCTGTTCATCAAGGGGTAATCCGCCCCTGTCGGGCAGAGGCTTCAAGTCCTGCTGGGGTAGGCCGTTGTTAAGGGACTACCCCACACCTTGAGATGCCCGAGATGAAAAATTCCGCATTCAACCCCTCCATGGGCAGCCTGCTCGCCGCACTGGTGATGGCGGCTGTCGCAGCGCTGGCTCTGAGTGTCACCATCGGTGGTCTGAGCCTTGGCCGGATGGCCGAATCCAATGCGGCCATCCTGCATACAGGCAACATCACCCGCACCCAGAGCGATGTGGACATGATGCACGACGCAATCCGCGCCGACGTTTACAAAGGGTTGCTCAACGCAGCCGGTGGCCCCGAACTTGAAGCTGCCCGCAAGGAATTCGCGGAACACGCAGCAGCACTCAGGACAAATTTCAACAGCAACCTCGGCAAGCTTCCGGCATCTGCCAAAGCACTGGCTGACAAGGCTCAGCCGGTTCTCGAGCGTTATCTGGCCAGCGCCACCGACATGCTTGCCCAGCCACAAGAGGACAGCAGTAGCCGCCTCCAGTCCTTCCACGCAGATTTCGAAGCGCTCGAAGACGGACTGGGCTCACTCACGAGTGCCATCGAACAAAGTGCTGACGATGAATCGACCAGCGCCCATGCCACGGCGAACAGTGCCCGCAACAGCATCATTGTCAGCGCCCTGATCGGCAGCATCCTGATCGGTGGTGCGGCCTTTCTCGTCTTTCGCCGCAGCGTGCCCGCCCTGCGCCATCTTGCCGAGAGCGCCAACGAAATTGCCCGCAGCCACAACCTCACCCATCCTGTTGCGGCAGATGGCTGTCGCGAAGTCCGCAGCGTCGCGCACGCCCTGCGGCAGATGCTGACCAGCCAGTGCACCGTGATCGGGCAGGCTCACGCCACGACCAATGCGGTACAACAAGGCATGGACAGCGCACATCATCTTTCCGAACAAGTACAGCGCGGCGCCAGCGAACAGAGCGACATGCTCCAGCAGGCGCTGGCCGGTTTTGAAGAGTCTGCCGAATCCATCGAGATCATTGCCAGCAATACCCGCGAAGCCGTTGCCACGGCCCAGAGCACGGGCGAGCTCTCGCAGCGGGGCGCGGACAGCGTACGCAACACCGCTCACGAACTTGAAACCGTCGGCCAGCGCGTACGTGAAGTCTCCAGCGTCATTGCCGGTCTCGCCGAACATGCCAACGAAATCTCCGGTGTCGTCGTCTCCATCCGCGAGATCGCCGACCAAACCAACCTCCTCGCCCTCAATGCCGCCATCGAAGCCGCCCGCGCTGGCGAACAGGGCCGGGGTTTCGCGGTAGTCGCCGACGAGGTCCGCAAACTGGCCGAGCGCACCAGCCGGTCGACCGACCAGATCTTCGAACTTATCGAACGCATCACCCGAACTAGCGGAGAAGCCGTCAGCAGCGTGGATGCAAGCATGCAGGCGGTCACGAGCGGGATCGCTCGCGCAGCCGAATCAGCGGATGCTGTCGCCGAGATTCCCCATGCCACCAGCGAAGTGCTGGTCAACATGCGCGACATCAGCGCCGCGCTGGACAGCCAGCGCCAGATCCTGCGCAACATCGCTCAGGTCATCGAGCGGGTCAGCCAGTTTGCCGCCACCAACAGTACCACGGCCGACAGCCTTGACCAGATCATCGGCGAGGCACACCAGAGTGCCAGCCACCTCGCCAGCTCCGTTGGGCAGTTCCGTATCGGCTGACACCTGCAAAACCACGCAAAAACCCGTGAAGCCCTGCGAAGTGGCTTGGCATGAGGCGGACGCGTTGCCAATACTTGGATCATCCATCCAGATTATCCGGAACCCTCATGGTCAGATATCCTCTGCTCGGAAGCGGCTTCATCCTCTTGCTGCTCAGCCTCGCTGCCAGTGCAGCGTCCTCCGGCAGCAGTTCACCTCCGTCGCCCGGCGGAGATGCCCGGCCTCCCGGCCCTCCGCCTGAGGCTGTCGCAGCCTGCAAGGGCAAGACCGAAGGTACAGAAGTCAGCTTCACCGGGCGAAACGGTGAAACCTTCACCGGCATCTGCCGCAACATCGACGGCACGCTGGCCGCCATGCCCAAGAGTGGCGGCCCCGGCGCGAGCAAAGGTGGCGGCCAGAATCCTCCGCCTCCACCACGCTGATGGGCATCATCATTCCACTCCATCCCCAGCCCCGGCAGAAACGCCGGCGCTGGCGCGAGCGTCCCATTCCGGACGACTTCTGGCTCCCCCAGCAGGCCGATACACAGGCAAGCCCGGATCCGGACACCCACATCCCCAACATCACGCCTCTCCCGCCCAAGCCACGCGCCCGCTAATCCAGGCAGCGAGCAGCACTGTTATCCGCGCAGGCGACGACGTTCGCCGTAGTGGCCGTTGTTCTGCAGGTAGGTGACCAGCTCGGGCAGGGGTAGCGGACGGCTGAAGCAATACCCTTGCAGCTCATCACACCCCAGTGCCGTCAAGGCCTGCGCCGTCGCCAGCGTTTCGACCCCTTCGGCCACGACGCTGAGCCCCAGCGTGTGGCCCAGACCTATGACAGCGTTGACGATGGCCGCGTCCGCACTGTCTTCCATCATGCCGAAGACGAAGGATTGGTCGACCTTGAGCTTGTCGAGCTCGAAGCGCTTGAGATAGGCCAGACTGGAATAGCCGGTGCCGAAGTCGTCGATGGCGATCTGTACACCCAGCGCCTTCAGCGCCGCCACCCGGGTCTGCGCGGTCACCGGGTTGTCCATCAGGTGGGACTCGGTGAGTTCGAGTTCAAGCTGTCCGGGCGGCATGCCAAGCTCCTGCAGCAAGCTGCTCAGCTGGTCGACCAGATCCGGGTTGGCCAGTTGCGCAACCGACAGGTTGACGGACAGGGTCAGGCCGGCGCATACCCCTTGCGCTTCGAGCTTCATCCACAGAGAGCAGGCTTCACGCAACGCCCAGCCGCCGATGGCATTGATGAGCCCGGTCTCTTCGGCCAACTGGATGAATTCGCCCGGCGGAACCTGCCCCAACACAGGATTCTTCCAGCGCAGCAAGGCTTCGGCCCCCTGCACCTTGCGGCTGCGGGCATGCAGACGCGGCTGGAAATGCAAACTGAATTCGCCGGCGGTCAGCGCCTGACGCAACTGGACTTCCATGGTCTGGCGCGCCAGCACGCGGTGGTCGGTCTCCTGCGAGAAGAAACGCGCCATGTCACGCCCGGCAGCCTTGGCTTCGTACATGGCAGCGTCGGCACGGCGCATGAGGGTTTCGATGTCCTGCGCATCATCCGGGTAAAGGGCAACCCCGACACTGCAGGACACGGTAAACGCATGGCCATCCACCGTGGTGGTCTGGCGGATCGACGGGATGAGCCGCTCGTTGACCAAGGCATTGAGGTCGTCCAGATCCGTGACGTGGCGCAGGACAAGCACGAACTCGTCACCGCCCAGACGACTGACAGTATCTTCCGCCCGCACTGTATGGGTGAGACGCCGCGCTACGGTACGCAGCAGACCATCGCCGATGTGATGTCCCAGGGTGTCGTTGATCAGCTTGAAGCGATCCAGGTCGATGAACAGGACGGCAACCTTCTCGCCGGTATCGGCCGCCTGTGCAAGGGCTTCACTGAGGCGTTGCTGGCAGAGCGCACGATTGGGGAGTTCGGTCAGCACATCGTGCTGGGCCAGGAAGCGGATACGGTCTTCCTTGGCCTTGCGGTCGGTGATGTCGATGGAGATGGCGATGTAATTCACCACCTCGCCCGCCGTTGCACCCTTGTAGACGGCCGAGACCATCAGCCAAGCCGGATAGGTTTCGCCATCCTGCCGGCGGATGCGGACCTCGCCTTGCCAGGATTCCTTGGTCTGGAGCGTACTCAGGTCTATCGCGTGGGGAGCCGCCAGGACAGCGGACAGGTCCAAACCGATGACCTCGTAGAAAGGATGCCCGGTACTGCGGCAGAAGGCATTGTTGACGCTGATGATCTTGCGCGCCTCGTCCATGATGATGATGCTCTCGCTGGACGCTTCGAACACTTTGGCCCACAGCTCCAGACGCTGCTCCATGATCTTGAGTTTGTTGATCGGTGTGAATGCGGTGAGCACGGCATCCCGCCCCTGGAAAACCAGGCGCCGCGCGGACAGGACCGCCCAGGCCGGCGCCTCGCCACCATGCCAGCGCACCTCGAATTCATCGACCGCCTCGGAATCGGCCAGACGCTGGAAGAAGCGGCTGCGCACGCTGGATTCCATCCCGGTCCGCCAGGGGTCGGAAGATCCCCCGCCAAGCCAGGGCTGGGCAGGCTTGTTGGCATGCAGCACTTCGTGATCGGGGATGGAGGTCACCATCATCGGGATGGGCAGTGCCTCGACCAGTTCGCGCTGCGCTTCGGCCGCCCTGGCGCTGGCTGCCAGTTCCTGCTGGGCGAGCCGGTGCTGGTCCAGCTGTGCCAGCATGTCGTTGAAGGCTTTGAAGAGTTTCCCGATCTCATCCCGGGCATGCCATTTGGCACGCAACGTGTAGTCCGCCGTGCCGCTGACGGCGTCGGCCACCCGTGCGAGGTTTTGCAAGGGCCGCGCAATCTGGCTGGCCACCAGATACACCATGCTCAGAATGCCGCCCAGCAGCAGCAAGGCGGTACCCAGATGCAACCACATGCGGTGGAACAGGCTGTCCACGCGCGCCTTCAGCAGGATCTGCAACTGCGCGATACCGCTCTGCCAGGTCGAGTCCAGAGACGTCAGCGCTCGCTGATAGGCTTGCTCCAGCATAGCCTCCCGGGTCGCCGTCGAACTCTCGTAGGCTGCGGCTTTCATGGCCATCGAATACGCAGTGGCGTCTTGCAGCACGCGGTTCTTGCCATCTTTCAGGGCGCCCTTGAGTGTCGGAGATGCCGCCAGCCATGCCTGCATGTAATCCGAAGAAACGCCCTGCAGCACAGCATCCAGGCGCCCCACCATGGCCAGAAGTTGCGACTGGCTGTTGGGATCCTGTCGCGCAGTCGCGAGCTTGCGCATGAACTCCTGGCTGTCATAAAGCACCTGCAGCAGTTCGGGGAAACGCAGCAGGGTGAGCGACATCACGTAATAGCTGTCGAGATCCGGATCGAGGATCAGATTGGACTGGTTGCCCACCGTGGTGAGCAGTTCCCGGCCTTGCGTCAGGAGCCGGGCATTCGCTCCCACAGCACTGCGATTGAGCAGAAGCTCGCGCATTTTTTCGGCTTGCTCGGTGGTCTTGAACGTACTGTCGTACTGGGATCGGACCGCGTCGAAGGTTTCCAGCGCCGGCGCTGTTGTGCCCAGAAACACATCCATCAGGTCATTGCGCACGGTTTCCGCGTAAATCGTGCCGGCAATTTCCTTGCGGGCAAAATCGATGGCCAGATATTTCTCGTGAATCAGGATGCCCGAGATATAAATGACGGCTGTCAGGTCGAGCAGGTAAATGAGCGTGAGCTTGCGCCCTACACTCAAGCGTCCCAACCAGAGCGAAATTCGTGAAGTCATACGATTACGCGCGAACCCGTGATTGTGTTCTACAGCTCAGATCGTGTGATTCAGCATGAGCCCGCCGCCTGCATTCACCGTATCTATACAGGCGCAATCCTCACAGCCAGCAAGCGCCGACCACTTGATTGATTTACGGACCCCCCGACCGTATCTTGAACAGACCAAAGGTGCGCCCAAGCGCCCGAGCAGACCATGCAAGCCCTCGTGTCCAGCAAAAAGGCCGCCTGCTGGATGACAGGCGACCACGCTTGCCTGCGGACAGGCTTGTCCGGCACCGTCCCGGATCAAACCTTGTGATACACCTCGGCGCCCTGCTTCACGAATTCCACCGACTTGGTTTCCATGCCTTGTTTGAGCGCATCGATCTCGCTGATGCCTTGCGCAGCGGCAAAGTCACGCACGTCCTGGGTGATCTTCATCGAGCAGAAGTGCGGGCCGCACATCGAGCAGAAGTGCGCGACCTTGGCGCCTTCGGCAGGCAGGGTTTCGTCGTGGTAGGAGCGCGCGGTGTCCGGGTCGAGGCCGAGATTGAACTGGTCTTCCCAGCGGAACTCGAAGCGCGCCTTGCTCATCGCGTTGTCACGAATCTGGCTGGCGGGGTGGCCCTTGGCCAGATCGGCAGCGTGCGCGGCGATCTTGTAGGCGATGATGCCGGCCTTCACATCGTCCTTGTCCGGCAAGCCCAGATGCTCCTTGGGCGTCACGTAGCAGAGCATGGCGCAGCCGTACCAGCCAATCTGCGCGGCGCCGATGGCGCTGGTGATGTGGTCGTAGCCGGGGGCGATGTCGGTGGTCAGCGGGCCGAGCGTGTAGAACGGGGCTTCGTCGCACCATTCCAGTTGCAAGTCCATGTTCTCCTTGATCAGTTGCTGCGGCACATGACCCGGGCCTTCGATCATGACCTGCACGTCATGCTTCCACGCAATTTGCGTCAGCTCGCCAAGGGTCTTCAATTCGCCCAGCTGGGCTTCATCGTTGGCATCCCAGATCGAGCCGGGGCGCAGACCGTCGCCGAGCGAGAAGGCCACGTCATAGGCCTTCATGATTTCGCAGATCTCTTCGAAGTGGGTGTAGGTGAAGTTTTCCTTGTGATGCGCGAGGCACCACTTGGCCATGATCGAGCCACCGCGCGAGACGATGCCGGTCATGCGGTTCGCGGTCATCGGCACGTACTTGAGCAACACGCCGGCATGGATGGTGAAGTAGTCCACGCCCTGCTCGGCCTGCTCGATGAGCGTGTCGCGGAAGATTTCCCAGGTCAGGTCTTCGGCCTTGCCATTCACTTTTTCCAGCGCCTGATAGATCGGCACCGTGCCGATCGGCACGGGCGAATTACGCAGGATCCATTCGCGGGTTTCGTGGATGTTCTTGCCGGTGGAGAGATCCATGACGGTGTCACCACCCCAGCGGATCGACCACGTGAGCTTGTCGACTTCTTCCTGAATGCTCGACGACACCGCGCTGTTGCCGATGTTGGCGTTGATCTTGGTGAGGAAGTTGCGGCCGATGATCATCGGCTCGCTCTCCGGGTGATTGATGTTGGCCGGGATGATGGCGCGGCCACGGGCGACTTCGTCGCGCACGAACTCCGGCGTGATCACATCGGGAATCGCCGCGCCGAAGCTCTGGCCCGGGTGACGACGGCCCATGAAGGCGGCCATCTTCTCGCCGGTCGGGCCGGTGGCTTTCAGCGATTCGATATAGGCGGCACGGTTCAGGTTCTCGCGGATCGCGATGTATTCCATCTCCGGCGTGATGATGCCGCGGCGCGCGTAGTGCATCTGGCTGACATTGGCGCCGGGCTTGGCTTTGCGCGGCTTGCGCTGCAGGTTGAAGCGCAGCGCGTCAAGGCTCTTGTCCGCTTCGCGCTGGCGCCCGAATTCGGAAGTCATGCCCTCAAGCAGCTCGGTGTCGTTGCGCTCTTCGATCCATTTAGCACGCAGGGCAGCTAGGCCTGAACGAACGTCGATGGCGGCACGCGGGTCCGTGTAAGGACCGGAACAGTCATACACGTAGATCGGCGGGTTCTTCTCGCCGCCCATACCGGTCGGCGTATCGGCTTGCGTGATCTCACGCATGGGCACACGAATGTCGTCTCGCGAACCGGCAAAATAGACTTTGCGGGAATTCGGCAGGGGCTGGATGGCAGCTTCGTCCACATGGGCAGACGAAGCGGCGAATTGGTCTTTGGCGTTCATGGGTACTTCCTCTCGTTGGGCAAGGCGAGGAAGTGTGCGCAGGCAGGGCCGTGCTCGCTTCCCTACGCCGGCATGACCCGGATCAGGTTCGGAGGGTTTTTCTCACCATGCGGCACTGACCGCAAGGACCCCTAGCGAATCGTCGTACCTTACTGAAATCTGCCCGCCAAGGCAACCGCCGGCCCGCCGTGAGCGGCACGAGCCTCCCCTATAGGTCCGCCACGGGCGGTTCAGCCCCTGACGGCAACACACCATCCCGAACGAAATCCGGCCCATTCCTCCTCAAGATTTTCGCCATGTCTGCCGCTAATCCCCGGATGGTGCGAACGCTCTGGGAGCCCTCATGCGCAAAATCCTGCCCTGCCTGCTGTTATGCATGACCCTGCCCGCCCAGGCGGCAGAGTGGATCGCGGTAGCCAGCGACCGTCTGCGTACGGTGGAGATCGACCGTGGCAGCGTGGTAAATGCGGATGCCGGCACCAAAGTGGCATGGGGGCGTATCGTACTGGCTGACGCGCAGGCTGAAAAAGCCGGTTACAAGACCGTGCGGGCCATGAACCGCTACGATTGCCGCAACCGTTCCTTCACCATCGTCAAGCGCGTCTACATGTCTGCCGATGACCGCGTCTTGCGGGAAGAGAACGTCGACGCGATGGTGGCCAGCCCGGTTCGCCCCGGCACGGTGGATGAACGCTTTTTCAACACGGTCTGCCCTCAGCCCAAGGCGGTAAACCTGCGGGATCTAGCCCGCGAAGCCGGGCGCCGGGCAGCAGACGTCACCAGAAAGGCCAGGGAGCGCGCAGCCAGCAACACCGAGCCGCCACCGCGCGATGCGATCAAACCGGTCAAAGACACGGAACCAGAGACGCCTGCGACCAAACGCGCCACCCGCATTCCGGCCACCTCTGCGGCGCGCCCCGAGAACTCTGCACTCCCGATCACGACCTATCGCAACACGCCACCGCCCACTTACAGCCCGCGGCCCGTGGCGCCCAAAGCCCCCAAGGCCGCAGTAGCGGGCCATGCGGACATCAGCCCGGCCCCCCCGGCCCATCATCCGCTGGCACACTGGAGTTACGAGGGAGAGAACGGTCCGGAAGCCTGGGGCAACCTGAGCCCCGACAACGCACTCTGCCGTACCGGGCAGCGCCAATCCCCCATCGATATTCGCAATGGCATCAAGGTGGATCAGGAAGCGCTGCAGTTCGACTACAAACCTTCGTATTTCCGCATCATCGACAACGGCCACACCATCCAGATCAATTACGGCGCCGGTTCACGTCTCAGCGCCATGGGCCGTAGCTTCGAGCTGATCCAGATCCATTTTCACCACCCTTCGGAAGAGCAGATCGACGGGAAAAGCTTCGACATGGTGGCGCATCTGGTCCACAAGGATCAGGAAGGCCGGATCGCCGTGGTGTCCGTCCTGCTGGAAAACGGCAGTGCCAATCCGGTGATCCAGACATTCTGGAACAACCTGCCCCTGGAACAGAATGACGAATACTCTGCCGGAACGCCGATCCAGATCGCCGATCTGCTCCCGGCCAAGCGTGACTACTACGCCTACATGGGCTCGCTGACCACACCACCGTGCACGGAAGGCGTGCTGTGGCTGGTCCTCAAACAGCCGGTTCAGATTTCCGCCGACCAGATCGGCGTATTCACCCATTTCTATCCGAACAATGCCCGCCCGATCCAGAATCCGAACGGCCGGGTGATCAAGGAATCCCGCTAAGCCCGCCACCGGTCCGGGCAGGTTTTTCGGGGGTTTTTGTGCCTCCGCAGAACCCGCCTGCGACCAAGCCCTAGACTGGGCGCCTCTTCAGAAGCCCCGTTACAAAACCTGAATGCGCCTAACAGAATCTGCCCGCAACCCGAAACTGATCAGTCTGGTCGGATTCGTGATTCGTTGTGCTGCCTCGGCTTCGATTGCCTGCTGGCTGTCCGACGCCATCGGCCTGAGTCATACGGTATGGGCCTCGATGTCAGCCCTGATCGTGTCACAGGAAAAACTGGAAGCCACCCGCGCGCAAGTCGTCGGCCGGATCGCCGGCACACTGATCGGCGCCCTGATTGCGCTGGCTGTCCACCGGGCCGGCATCGCCACCGGGCTCTCCACCCTCGTCCAGCTCACCATTGCCGTCAGCCTCTGCGCAATCATCGCCCGCGGGCGACCCACGCTGCGTGTCTGCCTGTGGACCTGCCCGCTGGTTCTGCTGACCGGCTCGGCCGATCAGCTGCCCGAACTGACTGCGCTCTCACGCTCCATCGAAGTCCTGCTCGGCGCACTGGTTGGCGGTTTTCTGCACCACGTCGAGATTGCCGTGATCCGCTCTCTGGGTCTGGAAACCGCGCCTGCCACGGCAAATCCCCCTTCGGATGACAACAGCGGAGGGGGCGACTAGCCGATTTCGCCGCTCATTCCTTCTGCATCCGCATGAGCTGCAACTGGCACAAGGAATGGTAGAGCGGCGGCGAAATCAGCTTGGAAATCAGGGACGCCACCAGCGCCGTCGCCATCAGGCTGAGGACCAGCGCATGACCATCGATCATCTCCATCACGATGATGAAGGAGGTGATCGGCGCCTGGGTTGCCGCGGCCAGAAAACCCACCATGCCCAGTGCGATCAGCGGCACCGGCGTGGCGTGCATCAGCAAGGCCACATCGTTGCCCAGCCCCGCACCGACAGCCAGGGAAGGCGCAAAGATCCCGCCGGGCACCCCGCTCCAGTACGTCAGCCAGGTCGCGAAGAACTTCACGCCGACATACAGGAAGGGCAAGGGTGCGCTGCCATTGAGGACATCGTGGGTGTATTGGTAGCCGCTGCCATACGCCGCGCCATGACTGACCAGCCCCAATGCCGCAAGCCCCAGCCCGCAGAGACCGGCAAACCTGATTGGATGACGGTTGCGGAAGGCCGAAATACGATCATTTGTGCCCCGCGAGGAGAGGATCAACAGCCGCGAGAACAACCCGCCGAGGAGTCCTGCCAGGATGACGCAAACCACCGCCGGCAAGAACAATTGTCCGGGCAATGCCGTGATATTGATCCGGCCAAAATAGGTAAAGTTGCCCAGAATCGCCACCGAAACCAGGCCGGCGAAAATGATGGCACTGACGATCAAGCCGCTGGAGCGCTGCTCGAAGCGTCGCGACAACTCTTCGATGGCAAACATGACCCCTGCCAAGGGCGCATTGAACGCCGCAGCAATGCCTGCTGCCCCGCCCACCAGCATCAAATCCTGAGCCGTGACGTAGGAGCGCCCGCTGAACCAGCGACGGAAGCCCAGCATCACTCCGGCAGCGATCTGCACGGAAGGCCCTTCGCGCCCGGCCGAAAAACCGACTGCCAACGCCAGCGATCCCAGCAAGGCTTTAGCCAGGGACAGCCACACCGAAACAAAGTGGCGCACACTGGTCATCGCCACTGCGTCACTCATCCCCGCCATGACTTGCGGAATACCGCTGCCAGCAGCCCCTGGCGCAAAGCGCCGGGTCAGCCACACCACCAGCATGGCGCCCACCGGCGTCACCAGAAAGGGCATCCAGGCGCCCACGGACAGCAGGAAATGGAAACATCCAGCCGCGAGATCCGTCAGAAAGGTGAAACCCACCACACACAAGCCGGCCACCCCGGCAGCCGTCCACATGACAAAACGATCCTGCCAAGCCCCGGGATCGGTCAGCTTGTGGTGCAGGATGCGTGAACGCAAGGAAGGAATGGGCAACATGAGGACTCGACCGCAAAGACCTGCAGCCGGCAAGCAACGAAGGCGGCTATTGTAAAGGCATGGCAGGCTGGACGCGAGCCCATTGCGTCCGCCAATGACTCAAGACAAAGCCCGGGCAAACTACCTGCTGTGCAAACTCTCAAGGTCCCTACTTCAACACCTTCTTCAGGAAACGTTCGAGCCGCACATCCCCGGCATAGACCACGTTCAGACGCAGCCAAGGCGAGGCCTGCGACTGCGGCCGGAACAGGGTACCGGGCGCGAGGATGATGCCTTCCTGGGCAGCCTTGGCCGAGATCTCGACCGCATCCTCGACGCCCGGAATCCGCGCCCAGATGAAAACTCCGCCTTGCGGTGCGATGAAAGGCTGCAGCCCGACGCGATCCAGCATGCGCAAGGCACGGGCACAGCCTTCGCCCAGACGGCTGCGCAGGCGCTCCACATACTTGCGGTAATGCCCCTCGGTGAGCATGCGATACACCATGTCCTCCCCCGCTTCCGGCGTGGCAAGACTGGTCAGCACCTTGATGTCGGTCAGCGCCTCGGCAATATCCGGCCGGGCGGCGACAAAGCCCACGCGCAGGTTGCCCGAGAGGGTCTTGGAAAAACTGCTGACGTAGATCACCCGGTGCAAGTGATCGAGCGCGGCCAACCGGGTCGTGGTCGCCGGATGGAAATCACAGTAGGTGTCGTCTTCCACGACATGGAAATCGTTGCGTTCGGCACACTGCAGGATCCGGTAGGCATTTGCCGGGGACAGGCAGGCCCCGGTCGGATTATGCAAAACGGATTGTGTGAAATACACCTTGGGCTTGTGCTCGACCGCCAGCCGCTCCAGCACCGCCGCATCCGGCCCTTCCGGCGTCCAGGGCACACCGATCAGGCGGGCACCGTGCAGGCGCAGGCAACCGAACAGCGAAAAGTAGCCCGGATCGTCGACCAGCACCGCATCGCCACGCCGCACGAAATGGTGGATCGCCATGTCCAGCGCCTGCGTTGCACCCTGGGTCAGGACGATCTGGCTGGGCTGGGCAGCAATCCCCAGTTCGCCAAGCTTGAAAGGCAGATGCTGACGAAGTGGCAGATAACCCTGGGGGCGCCCGTAATCAGAAAGATTGGCATCGGCATCGCGCAGCATCGCACGCATCTGGCGGCGCACGCCTTCTTCATCCAGCCAGCTACGCGGCAGCCAGCCGGCACTGGCCCGCAAGCCTTCAGCACCCGCATCCAGGGCCTGCCGCATCAGCCATGCCGCATCTACCGCGCCCCGCTCCATCTGTGGCACCGCCATGGGGGTCGCATCCGGCAGGCTGCGATTGGCCACATAGAATCCGGAGCCGCGTCGTGACTGGAGATAGCCCTGGGCCACCAGCCGGTCATACGCCTCGACCACCGTGAAACGGCTGACTTCATGCATCTCGGCAAACTGGCGGATCGCGGCAAGCCGGGCGCCGGGACGCAACACACGGTCGTCGATCTGGCCGCGAATGGCCAGGACGATCTGGTCAACCAGCGGAATATCGCTCTGTGCGGAAAGACTGATCTGCAGCATGTGTCACTCCTTTTGACGGTGCTGGCCCGGTGCTTGGACCGGTACAGTGCGATGAATTGCCCGACAAAGTGTATCGGTTTCAACGCAAAAGTGTCCGGTATTGTCTTGTCTCATCTTGCCACAGGAGGCGAACATGTCAACACGATCCTGCCCCATCCGCACAGCCCTTCCATTTGTCCTGTTGCTCGTCACGGCGACCGCTGCGCTGGCACTCCTGATGGCAACCGCAAACAAGATCACACAGCCTGCAGTGGCTGCGCCGCAGGCTTTCGATTCGGCACGCCAGATCCTGTTCGTTGGCCAAGCCGGGGATGGGGCGGTACGGGTACTCAACCTGCGCAACACGATCGGCGAAATCGGTGTATTACGGGCACCGGCACGGCATCACGTGCACGATCTGCGCCTGGATGCGAGCCAGCGCTGGTTATGGGTACTCGGGGATGACGCGGTGTACCGCTACGATGCCCGGAATCTGAAACCCGCCGGCAGCTATCCCTTGCAGGCAGGGCATCTGCAGCAGTTCTCGCGTGTGGAGCAAAACCGCTACGTGCTGCAGGAAGCACGCAATCAGTCCGGCCCGGATGCCTGAACACACGGTGTGAGCGCAGCCGGGGCCACCTCCGCATCACGATTCAAGACAAACATACTGACTACAAGGAAGCACGGCATGCGCACCATCGGACTCATCGGGGGACTGAGCTGGGAATCCACCGTCCCGTATTACCGCGTCATCAACGAAACCGTACGTGAGGCACGCGGCGGACTCAGCTCGGCCAGGATCATCCTGAGCAGTCTCGACTTCGCTGAAATCGCCGCCCTGCAGCACGCCAACGACTGGGCAGGCTGCCAGCGCGTACTCTGCGATGCGGCCCGCGCCCTGCGCGCCGCAGGCGCTGAGTGTGTGGCAATCTGTACCAATACCATGCACAAGCTTGCCGATGAGGTCGAAGCGGCAGCCGGCCTGCCCTTGCTGCATATTGCCGACGCGACCGCCCGCGCGATCCAGGCCGCCGGCCTGAGCCAGGTCGGGCTGCTGGGCACGCGGTTCACGATGGAGAGCGATTTCTATCGTGACCGGCTGCAGACCCGGCACGGCATCGACACCCTGATTCCCGCCGCCGAGGCCCGCGATACCGTACACCGCATCATCTACGACGAACTCTGCCAGGGCGTCGTGTGTCCGGAGTCCCGCACGGCCGCCCGGGATATCACGGCAGCGCTGGCCGCTCAAGGCGCACAAGGTATTGTGCTGGGCTGTACCGAACTGCCCATGCTGCTGCACGCACACGACAGCGTGGTGCCGGTCTTCGATACCGGCGTGATCCACGCCCGCCATATCGCACGCTGGGCGCTCGGCGAAGCCTGAGCCCCGCCCGCCGCAGCGGGAATGCTACAGTCCCGCCATGAACTGTCGTCCACACTGCGCGGCGTGCTGCATTGCGCCTTCGATTTCCAGCCCGATTCCCGGCATGCCGCTCGGCAAGCCGGCCGGCGTGCGCTGCATCCAGCTTGATGCCGACGAGCGCTGCCGGATCTTTGCCTCGCCCGAGCGCCCCGCCGTGTGTGGCGGCCTGCAACCCTCCGCTGAAATGTGCGGCGACACGCGGGAACACGCCCTGCACTGGCTGGGCGATCTGGAAAAACACACGGCGCCCTGATCTGTAAGGTGGCCGACAGCATGTGCCACGTATAATCGGGCCTCCTCAGCCCGCTTGCGTACCTCTTCATGGATCTTATCCTCCTGCTCAAGGCCGCCATCCTCGGCATCGTCGAAGGCCTTACCGAATTCCTGCCCGTTTCCTCGACCGGTCACCTGATCCTGGCGGGTGCCTTGCTGGACTTTACCGGTGACAAGGCCAAGCTCTTCGAGATCGTCATCCAATCCGCCGCGATTCTTGCCGTGGTGTGGGAATACCGCCAGCGCCTCGGCCACGCCGTGATCAGCGCCACGCGTGAAGCCAGCTCGCTGCGCCTGCTGGTCAACGTCGCCATCGCCTTCGTCCCGCTTGCCGTGCTCGGCCTGGTCTTCGGCAAGTGGCTGAAACTGCATCTGTTCAATGCACCGGTGGTCGCCACGACCTTCATTCTTGGGGGTCTGATCATCCTGTGGGCCGAACGCAAAAGCCACCACGAGCGTGTCAGCAGTGTCGACAGCATGGGCTGGCTGGATGCCGTGAAGGTCGGCATTGCCCAATGTTTCGCGCTGATTCCCGGCACCTCGCGCAGCGGTGCGACGATCATCGGCGGCATGCTCTTCGGCCTGTCACGCAAGGTCGCCACCGAATTCACCTTCTACCTGGCGATTCCGACACTGGGCATCGCCTCGCTCTACGAGCTCTACAAGGAGCGCGCGCTCCTCTCCACCGACGACATCGGCATGTGGACGGTCGGCATGCTGGCGTCCTTCATCTCGGCTTTCTTCGTCGTGCGCTGGCTGATCCGTTTCGTGTCGACCCACAGTTTCACGGTCTTCGCGTGGTACCGCATCGCCTTCGGCCTGCTCGTGCTGCTGACCTGGCAGATGGGCTGGGTGCAATGGGTTGAAGGATGAGTCACGCTGCGTCCGCCGGTGATTATGTTGCCATCATTGGCGGTGGCCCGGCCGGCCTGATGGCTGCGGAAGTCCTCTCAGCCAACGCCTGGCGGGTCGAGGTCTTCGAAGCCATGCCCTCAGTCGGGCGCAAGTTCCTGATGGCCGGCAAGGGCGGGATGAACATCACCCATACCGAACCCCGTCACGCGTTCCAGGCACGCTACGGGGCTCGCGCAGAGTGGATGAGCGGATTGCTCGCGGCGTTCGGGCCGGACGCCTTGCGCGCGTGGATCCATGACCTTGGCATCAGCACCTTTGTCGGCAGTTCCGGCCGGGTCTTTCCCGATGACATGAAAGCTGCGCCCTTGCTGCGTGCCTGGCTGCACCGCTTGCGCGAGCGCGGCGTGACATTCCATGTCCGCCATCGCTGGCTGGGCTGGGATGAGGCCGGCGCCCTGCAGTTCTCGACCCCGACCGGCCCCCTCACGGTCCACCCCGCCGCCAGCATCTTGGCCCTCGGCGGCGCGAGCTGGCCGCAGCTGGGTTCGGATGCCGCCTGGGTACCCTTGCTGGCCAAGCACGATATAGCCTTGGCGCCCTTGCAGCCGGCCAATTGCGGCTTCGACCTGAACTGGTCGGAACACTTCCGGAGCCGTTTTGCCGGCCAACCGGTCAAGACCGTCAAAGCCCGTTGCCTCGATCCGGAAGGTCATGAATGGGAGAAGTCCGGGGAATTCATGATCACCGAGACGGGTGTGGAAGGCGGCCTGATCTATGCGCTCTCGGCGCCTTTACGCGACAGTCTGGGAGCCGCGCAGGGCAGCACCCTGTATCTGGACCTGCTCCCGGATCGCAGCGCAGCGTGGGTCGCCGCCGAGGTTGCCCATCCACGCGGCTCGCGTTCGCTCTCCTCACACCTGCAAAGCCGCCTTGGCCTCAAAGGCGTGAAGATGGGGCTTCTGCATGAATGCCTCGACAAAGACACTTTTCAGGACCCGGCGCAGCTCGCCGCCGCGATCAAGGCCCTGCCCTTGCGGCTGAAGACCACCCGCCCGATTGCGGAAGCCATCAGCACGGCGGGCGGTGTACGGATTGAGGCGCTGGACACGCACCTGATGCTGAAAGCATTACCGGGCGTGTTCTGTGCCGGAGAGATGCTGGACTGGGAAGCCCCCACCGGCGGATATCTGCTGACCGGATGCTTTGCCAGCGGCTACGCGGCAGGCCAGGGAGTCGATGCCTGGCTGAAGCGCCGCACCTGAACAGGGCGGGCATAAAAATCAGCCATGCCACCCGGGGTGACATGGCTGCAGGGCACTGCAGGAGGTTCGTCAAATCAGGTTCGGGTCTGTCCACGCAGAATGGCGGCTGCCTTGATGCGGGCGGTATCGGCCTGTTCCCGACCTTCGCGCGAGCTGCGCAAGGCGCGATACCACTGTGACATGGCCACGCGTGCCGCTTCCGGATCATTGGCCTGCTCCAGGGCGTCAATCACGTCGATGGCCATCACGCCGAGACTTTCACGCGCACGGGCCACCATGAAGTCCGACGCGCTTTCCCAGCCATCCGGCAGATCAACTTCGGCATCCTGACGATCCGCCGCAGGCACCGGTAAGCGCTGACTCCCGTCTTCCAGCAGGCCGCGTAGCATCAGCTCGCGCAGATCCGCTCCCACATCGCGGTCCGGCATCATCTGGCTGAGGGTGAATAGGGTGCGCTGTCCATCCGCCAGCAGCAGCAGGCGTCGCAGTCCAGATGGCAGACTGGAATCGTGAGCAGCAATCAGGCGCGCACCCAATGCGCTCTTGCGGGGGACGAAGTCTTGGGAATCAGGGGCAGGCATGGACTTGCTCCAAAGTGAAAAAGTGTGAAAAAAGTCACTTCATTGTGTGACCCACAGAATTGATAGCGAATAGATAATTTCAATATGTGCCGACGTGCCCGACCAGCGGTAGCGCGCTTCCTGAAAAACACCACAAGCCATTGTTTTATATGGGCAACAGACCGAAGGGCAGGCTTGATCAACGATCCGCGCTGAGACGCCGTTAAGCGACATTGCAGGCATGGGCAGGACAGGCGACTAAGGTAGAATCGGCTTCCCCATCCCGCCGTTCTCCGCCCCCATGCTGTCCCACCTGAATGCACCTCAGCGCGAAGCCGTGAAGTACCTCGACGGCCCCTGCCTCGTGCTGGCCGGAGCGGGCAGCGGCAAGACCCGCGTGATCACCCAGAAGATCGCCTACATGGTGCAGCAGTGTGGCCTGGATGCCCGCAACATCGCCGCTATCACCTTCACCAACAAGGCGGCCCGCGAAATGCAGGAACGCGTCGGGAAACTGCTCGACGCACGTTCGGCCAAACAACTCACGGTGTGTACCTTCCACGCGCTGGGGGTGCGCATCGTGCGCCAGGAAGCCAAGCTGGTCGGCCTCAAACCGCAGTTTTCCATCCTCGATTCGGCCGACATCCTGCAAATCATCACCGAGCTCTCAGGCAATGCCGACAAGGCCACCGCCAAGGGCATCCAGTGGACGATCTCGGGCTGGAAGAATGCCCTGATCACGCCGGGCGAAGCGGAGAAGCTGGTCAACGACGAAGCTAGCTACGCAGCGGCCAAGATTTACCCCGCCTACGAGAAGACCCTGCGCGCCTATCAGGGCGTGGATTTCGATGATCTGATCGCCCTGCCGGTGCGCCTGTTCGATAGCAATCCGGAGGCGCAGGAGCGCTGGCAACACAAGCTGCGCTACCTGCTGGTCGATGAGTATCAGGACACCAATCGCGCGCAATACAAGCTGCTGCGTCAGATCGCCGGGGATCGCGGGGCCTTCACCGCGGTAGGCGACGACGATCAGGCCATCTACGCCTGGCGCGGTGCCGATGTGGAAAATCTCAACCTGCTGCAGCGCGATTATCCGAAGCTGCGCGTCATCAAGCTGGAGCAGAACTACCGCTCCTCAAACCGCATCCTGAACGCGGCCAACACACTCATCGCCAACAACGAAAAACTCTTCGAAAAGAAATTGTGGAGCGAACACGGCCTGGGCGAGCACATCCACGTGGTGATGGCACGCGACCCGGACCACGAAGCCGAGCTCGTCGCCATGAAACTCTCGGCGCACAAGTTCGAGTTCAAGACGCACTTCTCGGACTACGCCATCCTGTATCGCGGCAACCACCAGGCCCGGCTCTTCGAACAGCAGCTACGCAATCACCGCATCCCGTATGTCATATCAGGCGGTCAAAGCTTCTTCGACCGCGCCGAGATCCGCGACTTGATGAGCTACCTGCGCCTGCTCGCCAACGAAGATGACGATCTGGCCTTCATCCGTGCGGTAACCACGCCGCGCCGCGGCATCGGTGCCGCAACGCTGGAAGCACTCGGCAACTACGCCGGTACACGCCACGTCAGCCTGTTTGCCGCCACCTTCGAAGAGGGCGCAGGCGAGCACGTCGCGGCCCGCCAGCTCGAAGGCGTCCGCAAATTCGGGGCCTACATCAAGCAGCTGGCCCACCGCGCCCATCGGGAACCCGCTGGGGCATTGCTCGAAGACCTGCTCCGCACGATCGGATACGAAGCCTGGCTGATGGAAAACTGCGAGGTCCGCGAAGCGCAAACCCGCTGGCGCAACGTCCGTGATTTTGTCGACTGGCTCAGCCGCAAGGGCGAACAGGACGACAAGAACCTGCATGATCTGGTACAGACCATTGCGCTGATCAACATGCTCGACAAAGGGAATGAAGAGGAAGCCGATGCGGTCCAGCTCGCCACCTTACACGCCAGCAAAGGCCTGGAATTCGGTCACGTCTTCCTGGTGGGCGTGGAAGAAGGATTGCTGCCCCACCAGAGCAGCATCGACGAAGACAAGATCGAGGAAGAGCGCCGCCTGATGTACGTGGGCGTGACCCGCGCCCAGCGCAGCCTGACGATCACCGCCTGCGAACGACGGCGTTTCGGCGGCGAAATCCGCAGTGTGGAAATTTCGCGCTTCGTCGATGAACTGGGCGACGGCACCAAACGCAGCGGCAAGGACGCCGAACCCGTCAGCAAGGAAGAAGGCAAGGCGCGCTTCGCCAACCTGCGCGCCATGCTCGGCAAGCCGGAATAGCCTCCGCAGGAGGTCTGCTGCGCCACGCCTACGACAGGCCGCTCATCGGTTCTTCACGTTCCCAGTCCAGGTTCTGCGGCAAAGGCGTTTTTCGCGCCCGACGCCCGAACAGGTTGAGGAACATGGCCACCAGTGGCATGGGTTGGAATTGCGGCGAGGCAGGATGCAAAGCGGGGCGGCGTAGATCAGTCATGATGGGGCTCCGTCGAGGAAATGCGATGCAGGCTCGCAGCGGCCTGTTGATCTCAGCTTGGATCACCAATCCGGTCTCGGCCAATTGGTGTTTTCAATCGCCCGATTACTTGCACTGCTTGACTGATTCATCGCTCCACCGGGGGGATTCTTGAGTGCCCATCCGGGCCATTCACCCCTGCTTGCGTAATGCCATTCAGCCATCTCGATTGCGCATGAAATCAGCCAGCCCGACGAGCCTTTCGCGGAACGCCTCCCGCGCTGCGCTGGCCGGCAGAATTTCTTCGAGCGCCTGCAGCATGCACAGCAGCCAGGCATCACGCTCAGCCTCGCCTATCGCAAACGGCATGTGGCGCGCGCGCATGCGCGGATGCCCGTATTTCTCGACATAGTGCTGTGGCCCGCCCAGCCAGCCACAGAGATATTCGAAAAGTTTCTGGCGTGACCCTGCCAGGCTCTCCGGATGCAGCTTGCGCACCACATAGGCTTCGGGCAATTCGTCCATCAGATCGTAGAAACGATTCACCAGATCGCGGATGGCAGGCTCTCCGCCCAATTCGGCATAAGGCGTCAGATCGGAAGGGGTGGTGGTCACGAGGTCATCCCGGCAGGAAAACAAGCCTCGCGATATTGGCCGGCACTCAACGATAACGCAAGCTCCAGCGGATCGAAAAAGCCCGATCCAGCGTTGCCTTGCGCGTGGCCGCCCGCACACAGGCATGGAGCTGACCCATCGGCGCGCGATAGAGCGGATCACTGCTGACGCTCTCCACCCGGCATTCCTCCAGACCTTCGATGCAAAATGCTGCCGCGGCCCCATCGGTAAACTGCACCGTATGGCCAATCTGCTGACTGATTCGGCTGAAGCTCGCAAACTCAAGCGTGATATCCACGCCAGTCAGGCGCTCGGCTGGCGTGAAACGATCAGTGCGGGTAATGACACCGGAATCAAGCGTATAGACCGTTTCAACAATCAATCGGCAATCCTTCACGGGCGCCACGCCACCAATACGATCCAGTTCGCTCTGCTGATAGCTCACCTGCAAGGCGCTGCCCTGCTCCTCACAACGGATATCACGCTGGAATGCCGCGGGGATCAGTTCGCTGCCATCGGCAAGCGTGAAGCGTGGCAACAACTGCGGCCAGCCTGCATCCGCCGCGCCCTGCACCAGTCCGTTTGAAAACGGGATCGGAAAATACGGGTTGTGGGCATGCTGGGTACTGCCCCCATTGATGATGGGCAGACTCACCACACGCAAGCCATCACGGAAGGTGATCAAGGCCCGGTCGTACTCGCCCCGGGCAAACCAGGTAGTCGTGAAACGCGGCAACTTCGCCAGACGCGCAGCAAAATCATCCACCGGCAACTGCCCACGGAAACCCAGCGCGTTCCAGTGCTGATTGGTGTAGATCAGCTGATGCAGCAAGCTCAGGTTCTCGCCCAGGATGCGATGCTTGCCACGATAGGCATCGGTACGGCGCCCCTTGTCCCAGAGATTGACCGAGTGCGTCGCAGGATCGAACCAGAACTCGGCATACTTGGCCGCCGCGGCCACAGTAAAGGCATAAGCCAGGTCCAGCTCATCCTCCGTCAGAAGTTCGAGCCGGGCGGCCGCCGTCAGCACTTCGAGGAACGCGGTATCACCGTAAGGGCCGATCGAGCGGCCAAACTCGAAACCGTCTCCAGCAGGATTCAGGCGCACCAGAATCACATCCACAGCACGGCGCAACCAGGTCTTGAGGCTCGATGCAACCGGCATTCCGGTCTCGATGAAGCGCTGGCAGATCTCACCGATCAACAGGATGCTGTACCGGTCAAAACGCCCTTCGCCATCGGTTTCATCCGAGAAGCCGAATTCGCCTGAATAGGTCTGGTAGTGCTGCACGGTTTTCTGCAGCAGGATCTCGCTCCCCTGCTCATCTTCCCAGCCCAGCAGGTGGCGCAAGCGCGCAATGCTGAAAGCCACCCCGTAGTAGTTGGTTGGAAGATTGATCAGCGTGTATGCCGCCGCGTCGACAAAACTTCGCCAGTCCAGCTTCACGCGCAAGGCCGCCAGGCTTGCGGGCGATACGGCCTGTTCCAGCAGACCGGCCTGACGCAAGCGGTTCAGGGCCGACGTGTAATAGTAAATGCCCCAGGTTTCGTTGGCGTCATCACACGTCAGATCGGCTATCTGGCGAAAACCCTCCAGATACCGCTGGAATTTCGGGTCATCCGGCAAGGTGTTGAGCAACAGGTAACTCATGCCCATGGCAATCTTGCCGGGCAGGAATTTATCCTTGCCATTGAAGGCCGGCGTTCCATCGATCACGACCTCTTTTTTCTCCGCCAGCAGGCGCGCGCAGAAATGATCAAGCTGGGGCAGCAGGGCGTGCGTGACAATCCGGTCCAGATCCAGTCCAGCCATGCGGGGACGCTGTACGCCAGGTGGCAAATCAACGGAAAACAGGCTTGCGGATGCCGCTGCAAACGGCTGGCGAAATGACATGATGGGAAAACTCCTGCGTAACGGCACGGCTCTCCCATGCTCTTTGGCCGCCGGGAGAGATCTGAGTTAAACGATTAACTTTGATTGAGCTTATGCTGCGTACGCAGAGGTGTCAAGCATTCCAGCGCGTTTCCGGGACCCGTGAAATACATGGAAAGGTTTGACCAAACAACCCCAAGGCGCATAAGGTAACGCTGTTACCTTCTCTTTGTTCTGCCCTGCTCTCTCATGCCACCGAAACGCCCGCCCACCATCCGTGATGTCGCCGCCGCTGCGGGGGTCTCGACCGCCACCGTGTCGAAATTCCTGAACGGCTTGCAACGATTCACACCAGACGTCGAGAAACGTCTTGCTGAAGCCATCACCAGCCTGGGCTATCGCCTCAACCAGCAGGCGCGCAGCATGGTCACCGGGCAGACTCGTACCTTCGGCCTCGCCGTACAGGACGTACGCAACCCGCACTTTGCCAACATCATCAAAGGCGCCAACCGGATTGCCCTGGAGCAGGATTACAACCTGCTGGTGGTCGACGTACAGGAGCGTGCCGCCCACGAACGCCACCTGCTCGAAGCCCTGACCGGCCGCGTGGACGGTCTGATCGTCAGTTCGCGCCTGCCCGATGAAGCCCTGGACTGGCTCAGTGATCTGGGCAAGCCGGTTGTCTTCTTCGGCCGCCGCGATGCACCCGGCATGCGTTGTGTACGCACCGACGGCCATCGCGCCGCCTACATGCTCGGTCGGCATCTGGTGGAGACCGGGCGCCGCCGCATCACTTATCTGGGATTCCCCAGCGCACGCTGGGATAGCGAACGCCTCGCCGGCCTGACCGAAGCGCTGGCCGAATCCGGCCTCACACCGCAACAGCACGCCGTCGAACTGCCGACCATGGAAGGCGGCCAGCACGAAGCCTCAGCCTTGCTGCTGAACAGCCAGCGGCCTGACGCCGTAGTCTGTTACAACGATCTGGTTGCCATCGGCTTGATGCACGAAGCCCAGTCACTTGGCATCCGCATTCCGGAAGATGTGGCCATTACCGGCTTTGACGACATTCCGGTCGCCGCCTTCATGCAACCGGCCCTGACCACCGTCAACATGCGCAGTGAAGAGCAAGGCGAAGCCGCCATGAAACTGCTGCTCGAAGCCGTGCGCGGCGAATCGACGAATGCCAGTGATGTATTGCTGGAGCCGAGGCTGGTGCCGAGGGCATCGACGGCGCGGATGGCTTGAGGCGAATATCGGCCAAGAGCAGGCATTCACGGTAAGACAAACGCGTGGGCTCACCGAGCCCACGCTACCTGGCGTCAAGGTTCTGCCTGACAGCGCGTATTGACCAATATTCCAATAATCGGATGCGTTGGTGTTCACTTCATTCGTTAGAACTAATCCCATCATGGCTATACGCCAAGCAACAAACAGTGATATTGAGCAAATCGCGATCCTCAACCTTGAGGTGCAAGCGATTCACGTGAAGATTGCACCGGAAGTGTTCTGCATTCCGAGCGAGACCGAAGTCTCAGACTGGCTCACAGCACAAATCCAAGCCGAAAACACATACGTTTTTGTTGCTGAGAACGATGCAGCGATCGATGCGTATCTGATCTTAAAATTCATTACTCGGCCGCAAAACCCATTTATGCATGCGCACAAATTTGCATACATAGATCATGTTGCGGTTTCATCGTCAAAACGAATGAGTGGTATCGGTCACGGGATCATCCAACATGCCATCGAGTTCGCGGCAAGCTACGGTTACATGAGAGTGGAGTTAGATGTGTGGTCAAAAAACATTGCCGCAAAAGGCGCGTTCAATCGCCAAGGCTTCAATCCGAAGACAGAGCGTCTATTCACTGAGTCAACGCCGCTCTAATACGTGTGATCAGGCGGACGCCGGCCAGGAGCGGACGGTCGGTAATGTGGCCCGGAAGCGGGCGTTCGTAGGGCGCCGAAGGGAACAATGAGCGAAGCGAATTGCGCCGGATTGGGTGGATTAACGTCACGCATGTTCATACGGTGCAATTCGCTTCGCTCATTGACACCCTACGAGTCGTGCCGGATTGTTCAGAGTACGCCGTACGCGGTGGTGTCGATGGGCTTGTAGCGTGCCATGAAGACTCCTTAATCCAATCACGATCTTTGAGTCTTGATATTCCAGATGGTTCACGTCACGATCTGGCTATCTGATGCATTTTTCTACACCCTCATTAGCTTTCTAGTCATGGCGGATGAACTGATCCTCTTCGTCGAAACCGCGTACAAGTTGGAGAAGAGCACGTTTTGGCAATGGGCAACCCAAAGGCGGGGGGCGTCCGATATGGGGCGCATCATCGCGGGTGATTGGCTTAGCCACGACGGTCTTAGCCCAGAAGCGCTTGACTCATTCTGCCTAACATTGAGACTGCTTATTCAAGACCAAGATGGTTTTTCAATTCGCAAGATCAATTCACTGTCAGAAGAATGGCAGAGTACCTATGCAATTTACCGCGAGGCAATACAGCATGCCACTCAGGATCTCAACGGCAAACTTAATTCTCGAAGTCTGGTGCAGTTTCGAGGCAGAGAAGAAACCACAAACCGCGATGTATTTGACACCATCTTCTACGGCGGGATTGTTCATTTAAATCCAGCCAAACGAGAGCTTTTCCGGCGGTTGAGAGACTCAGGCCTGTTCTCATTCTTCTTGTTCCAGTCTTTTGTCGGCATTCTGTTCCACTATCGAAACTGCATTCAGGCTGTCGCCTTCAATATCGTTCGGTACCTTGAAGCTCAACCAGCAGATGCGTCTGAAAGTTACCCCACTGCTCCAGAGGGGCGCTAAGCCGGCAAGCCGGCTTAGCGCCCCTGAGCTTTTACGTTCAAACGTCTGCTTTTCAATAGCCTTGTCGGGTCATTGAGCCGCGCTGACGAATATGACGCCCCACTCCGCGCGGGTTACGCCTGCGGCTAACCCGCCCTTACCTGAACGTCTGCTTCCCGATATTTCGACCGACCACACCGGGTCGATCTGAGCCACTAGCCTGAAACCCACGCCACACGGCCATCTCCAGCCCCCCCCACAGCAGAAGTCTGCCCGATGCGCGTCTCCAGCCTCCCATAAAAAGCCCCGCCCCGGCATGACCGAAACGGGGCTTTTGTTTCACGTACTCATTTCGCGAAGAACCACTGCTGCGGCAAGGCCGGGCCGGGGTTGGGGTAGGTCCAGCTGATCAGCATCTGTTCGTATACGTTTTGCAGTTTTGCGCTGCGAATCGCCGTGTCATTGGGCGAACGGATCACCCCGATGACTTCGAATTCATCCGCGGCGATTTCCAGGATCTGCTTGAACAGGGATTCCGCCAGGGCCGGACTGGCGGCGGTCTGCCACTGTTCGTAGAGTTGCATGCGCTTCTTCATGCTGGCTGGCGGCTCTTCGCCCTGTTTGCCGTTGGACATGAACCAGCGCACCCAGGGCAGGCTCATGCGCGATTCGAGCGGGTGCACCGCCACCACGGCACGCGGGTTCATGGTGATGTCCATGCCGCCGGGAATGATGTCGACACTGATGTCGTAGTCATTGTTGGTTGCGCGGTCGTAGAACAGTGAGCGTTCGGAGGAAAGAAGGTTCAGCTCGATACCGGCCTTGGCCCATTGCTTGCGGATCAGCTCCAGCGCTTCCATCTGGTTGGTCTGCGCAATCGACACGATGGCATTGATCGAAACGCGACCACCTTCCGGATAAGCGCGCATGCCGTCAGCATCGCGTTTGGCCAGCCCGGCACGATCAAGTATCTCGTTGGCACGCTTGAGATCGTAATTCAGGTATTGCGTACCAAGCTTTTCGTTGTACCACTTGGATTGCTTGAGCGGCCCGATCTGCCAGGGCATGCCTTGCCCGAGGTAGACGATGTCGTTGATCTCCTTGCGGTCCGTTGCCAGCGACAGGGCGATGCGTACATCCTTGTTGCGCAGGAAGGGACGCAGCTTGGCGTTCTTGGTCGAGTGGTTGAGCCACAGACCGACCGAGTTGGCGCCCGTGCCCGGCAAGGCCATCATGCGGTAGCCGCCCTTGGCGGTATTCTCGGAGAGGATCGGACGGTTCTGGATGCCGAAGATGTGGCGATGCTGGTAATCGAGCTGACCATTGATGGCAGCAAGCACGATGGTTTCCACTTCGGAAATGATCTGGAACTGCACACGGTCGATATAGGGCAGTTGCTGACCCGCCGTGTCGACCTGCCAGAAATACGGGTTGCGTTCGAGCGTCACACGCGTCGCGCTGCCGGTGTAGGGTTCCTTGATGATCCAGGGATCCAGCGTCGGTTTTTCCGGATTGCCCCAGCGCGTCGGCACCTCGATATCGCCACATTTCAGGCGCATCAGCGCCGCCCAGTCCTTGACCTTTTCCTTGGCAATCAGCTCATCAACCCTGGGGTTGTACTTGGGATGGAACTGGCCACAATAGGCTTTCTGGTAGAGCGTTGGATGCTGGCCAAGCGGCGTGGCGAGCTGTTCGACGAAACTCAGATTGGGGCCGGCAAATTTGAAACGTACGGTGTAGTCGTCGAGCTTGCTGAGAACAGCCGGCTGGTCCTTGGCGCTGTATTGCTCAGGCGGGTTGACGAAGAATTGCTTGTTGTAGACCACATCGCCCATGGCGAAGAGCACATCATCTGCCGTGAAGAGCGTGCCATCGGACCAGCGTGTGCCACGACGCAGCTTGAAGGTGTACTCACTGCCATCCGGGCTGAGCGTCCAGCTTTCAGCCAGATTCGGTAGCACTTTGTTGAAATCCATCGACCACCGGACCAGCCCCTGCCCGCTGACAACCCGGGTGATGCTGTTCTGATCGGCGTTGCTGCGCATTGCTGTGCGCAGGGTGCCGCCATAGCTGCCAACCTTGCTGACCGGCGCGATGACTTCCGGTTTTTCCGGCAGGCGCTTGTCAACCGGATTGAGTTTTTTCTCCTGAACAGCCTTGGCAAGAACCGGTGCTTCGCTGAAGGCAAGCGCACCAGACGGACCGGCGAGAACAGCAGCAGCTACGGCACAAAGCCAGACAGGCCGCAGGGTGGAAACAGACATGAGCAGACTCCTTTGGTATGCAGGTCAAACCGGTACGCTCTGGAAGCGCTTCGGACAATCTCAAGGTAAAACGTTTAACCTCCATTGTCAATGAAGAATTTTCCAGACATTCTGTCCGTAGCGGCTGCTTGTTGTGAATGCGGATGATGCATGCCCGCGCCCACTCTTGCCTGCTGACACAAGCCCGCTCCATGAACGAACGCGGGCCCTTTTGAAGCAAAACAGGAAAACGATTAACTCTTGCTGCAGAAACAGGTGCTGATAAACCCTGGCAGAGGGAAGTTATTGTGCAGCATCAAGCGCTTGGCGCGCGTGCTCGCCTAAGCTTGAGGCGTTGTATTCCGGTTTCTGACAAGGTATCCATACATGATCGCTCACACCCTCCCTTCCCTGTTGCTGCGTGGCAAAGCTTTACTCCCGGTCGTCCAGGGTGGCATGGGCGTCGGTATTTCAGCTCACCAACTGGCCGGAGCCGTAGCGGCTGAAGGCGGCGTCGGCACCATCGCCAGCGTGGATCTGCGGCGTCTGCATGCGGACCTGATGGCGCGCACACAAAACGCCAGTAAGGAACTGATCGAACTGGCCAATCTGGAAGCGCTGGATCGCGAGATCAAGGCTGCGCTCGAAAAAGCCAAGGGCGCCGGCGTGGTGGCGGTGAACGTGATGCGCGCGGTCAGCCAGTATGGTGATCTGGTGCGCCAGGCTTGCAAATCCGGCGCCCAGGCCATCGTGGTCGGTGCCGGCTTGCCGCTGGATCTGCCTGAGCTGGTGGGTGATTTCAAGGATGTCGCGCTGATTCCGATCCTGTCGGACGCACGCGGCGTATCGCTGGTGGTCAAGCGCTGGATGCGCAAGAACCGCCTCCCGGATGCCATCGTACTGGAGCATCCGGGCTGGGCCGGCGGCCACCTCGGTGCCGCCAATCTGGTTGAAACCAGCAATCAGCGTTTCAACATGGAAACCGTGCTGCCCGAATGTGTCGAAGCGCTCGAAAAGCTGGGCCTGCAACGCGGCGAGATTCCGCTGATCCCGGCTGGTGGCATCAGCTCGCTCTCCCGCATCAAGGAACTGATCGGCCTGGGCGCGGCAGGCGTGCAGATTGGCACCCCGTTTGCCTGCACCCACGAATGCGATGCCGACCCCGAATTCAAGCGTGTGCTGGCCCAAGCCCGCCCTGAAGACGTGGTCGAATTCATGAGCGCGGCCGGCCTGCCGGCACGTGCAGTGCGCACGACCTGGCTGGATCGCTATCTGAATCGTGAAGGCATGCTGCAGAAAGCCGCCGAATGCGCCGCAGCGGGGCGGACCTGCTCGCAGCGTTTCGATTGCCTCTTGCAATGCGGCCTGCGCGACAAGCTCAACAAGTTCGGCCAGTTCTGCATCGACAAGCAACTGGCCGCCGCACAGATGGGCGACATCGCCCAGGGCCTGTTCTTCCGTGGCAAGGGTTTGCTGCCTTTCGGCAACGAAATCCGCCCGGTCCGCGAGCTGCTGGAAATGCTGCTCACCGGCAAGGTGGAAAGCCAGCCGGCCTGAGTGCGGGACACATCATGGATGGCGCCTGCGGGCGCCATTTTCTTGGTACTGCCTGCGCCTGCAACAAAGGCGTGTGAAGTCCTTGATTGTTTTATAAAATGGCCAGCGAAGGCCCCCTTGCGGGCTGTTCACGGCAAGCAAGCGTGAGCAGACCCAGGCACCATCGAATTCATAACCCCTGGAATACAACCATGACCAAACTGTTCATCGAAGATCTGGATCTCGCCGGCAAGCGCGTGCTGATCCGTGTGGATTTCAACGTACCCGTGAATAACGGCGTCGTCGAAAGCGACAAGCGCATCCGCGCAGCCCTGCCGACCATTCAATACGCCCTCGACAAAGGCGCCTCCGTGGTGCTGATGTCCCACCTTGGCCGCCCGGACGGCAAGGTCGTGGCCAAGTGCACGCTGGCCCCGGTGGCCGAGCGCCTGGAAAAGCTGTTGGGCCGCCCGGTGCAATTCCTGAACGACTGCGTCGGCGCGGAAGTCGAAGCTGCCTGTGCCAAGCTCACTGCGGGCCAGGTCGTACTGCTCGAAAACGTGCGCTTCCATCTGGAAGAAGAAGGCAAGGTCAAGGACAAGGCTGGCAACGTCACCAAGGCCGAACCGGCAGCCATCGAAGCTTTCCGTGCCGCGCTCTCCCGCCTGGGTGACGTGTTCGTGCTGGATGCTTTCGGCACCGCACACCGCGCCCACAGTTCCGTGGTCGGCATCAATCTGCCGCGCGCCGCTGGCCTGCTACTGAAGAAGGAACTGGATTTCCTCGGTGAAGCCGTGAACAAGCCGGTGCGTCCGCTGGTTGCAATCATCGGCGGCTCCAAGATCTCCGGCAAGATCGACGTGATCGAAGCCCTGCTGCCCAAGGTCGACAAGCTGCTGATCGGTGGCGGCATGGCCTTCACCTTCCTCAAGGCCCAGGGCTATGAAGTCGGCAACTCGCTGTGCGAAAACGACAAGGTCGAGCTCGCCAAGGCGCTGATGGCCAAGGCTGGCGACAAGCTGGTGCTGCCGATCGACACGATGGTCACCAAGCATCTGGACTTCGGTGCCCGTACGCTGGACGGCCTCGTGGAAGTGGCTTCCACCGCCATCCCGGCGGATCAGGAAGGCGTGGACATCGGCGCCAAGAGCGCAGCGCTCTACGCCGACATCATCCGCGGCGCCAAGACCGTGCTGTGGAACGGCCCGATGGGCGTGTTCGAGATTGACGCTTCGGCCGTCGGCACCTACGCGGTGGCCAACGCGCTGACCGAAGCCACCGCCAAGGGTGCAATCACCATCGTGGGTGGTGGTGACTCTGTTGCTGCGGTTGAAAAGGCCGGTCTGGAAGACCAGGTCTCGCACGTTTCCACCGGTGGTGGCGCTTCCCTCGAGTTCCTCGAAGGCAAGGCACTGCCAGGCGTGGAAGCCCTGACCGACAAGTAAGTCCGGCTGGCCCGGCTGCGACAAGGCCTGCCCATGTGGCAGGCCTTTTTGTTTTCACGGGAAACAATGGGTAGCATCCTTGCCGGGCCGCCATGCTTCCGGCAAAGCCCGAAACTCCACCCTCTCGCACAAACCCCGACATGACAACCAACATCACCCGCCTCAATCCTGCCGCCCGTTACGCCGATGCCACCGTCTTCAACGGTCTGGTCCAGACGGTTGAAGTCCCCGCAAACGAAGATGGCGATATCCGCACACAAACCGCCAGCATGCTGGAACTGCTCGAACGCGTGCTCATCCGTGCAGGCAGCAGCAAGGCACGGCTCTTGATGGCGACGCTGTACCTGGTCGATATGGCCGATTACGAAGGCATGAATGAAGTCTGGGAAGCCTGGTTGCCGGCAGGCTGCGCGCCTTCACGCGCCTGTGTGCAGGTAGTACGCCTGGCCAAACCCGGCTGGCGGGTCGAAATTGCAGTGATGGCAGCGCAGGGCTGAAGCGGCGCTCACGAAAGCCGGCCCAACGGCCATCCGCGTCGCAGACGGCGGCTGCCGGAACGCAGACGCCACCCCTTCACGTTCGTGCCCCAGCAATCCCGCACTCGCCCATGGGTCGCGTTTGCCCGCCCGAAACCCTAGAATACCGGGACAGAAGCCCGCGCTAGCGCCCCCACACAGCCCCATAACAGCCATGCAACTCGCCCCCGAATTCGTGAACGCCCAAGCCCCCGTGCGCCTGCGCGAGATCCCGTACAACTACACCTCGTTTTCCGACCGCGAAATCGTCATCCGCCTGCTCGGCGCGGAGATGTGGGCCGTGCTTGACAGTCTGCGCAGCGAACGCGTCACCGGCCGTTCCGCGCGCATGCTCTACGAGGTGCTGGGTGACATCTGGGTCGTACAGCGCAATCCGTATCTGGAAGACGACCTGCTGGACAACCCGAAGCGCCGTGCCGCACTGCTTGAAGCCTTGCGCCATCGCCTGCGCGAAGTCGAAAAGCGCCGTCTGGATGCGGCCACCGAGGATGCCGAACGCAGCGACAAGGTCGGCTTGCTGGTCCAGGCAGCAAACCAGGCGGTGGATAGCTTTGCAGCCCACTTTGAACAAACCGCCGAGCTGCGCCGCCGTGCCTTGAAGACGCTGACCCGCCACACCCGCCGCGACAACATCTGCTTCGATGGTTATGCGCGCGTCTCGCACGTAACGGATGCAACCGACTGGCGCGTGGAATATCCATTCGTGGTGCTCTACCCGGATACCGAAGACGAAATCGGCCATCTGGTGCGCGACTGCATCGAGCTGGGGCTGACCATCATCCCGCGTGGGGGTGGTACCGGCTATACCGGTGGTGCCGTGCCGCTCACGCCGAACGCTGTCGTCATCAATACCGAAAAACTCATCGACATCGGCAAGGTCGAGCCGCTGAGCGAACTGCCCGGCGTTGCCCAACCGTATGCCACCGTATTCACGGGTGCGGGCGTGGTGACGCGCCGGGTCATGGATCTGGCCGAAGACAATGGCCTGGTGTTTGCCTGCGACCCGACCTCGGCCGATGCGTCCTGCATCGGTGGCAACATCGCCATGAACGCCGGCGGCAAGAAAGCCGTGCTGTGGGGCACCGCACTGGACAATCTGGCGAGCTGGCGGATGGTGACGCCCGATGGCAACTGGCTGGAAGTCGAACGCCTCAATCACAACCTCGGCAAGATCCATGATCAGGCCGAGGTGCTGTTCCGCCTCAAGCGTTTCGATGTAGACGGCAAGACGCTGCTGAACGAAGAGTTCCTCACCATTCCCGGTGCACGCTTCCGCAAGGTGGGGCTGGGCAAGGATGTGACCGACAAATTCCTCGGCGGCCTGCCGGGCATCCAGAAAGAAGGCACCGACGGCATCATCACCTCGGCGCGATGGCTCCTGCACAAGTTGCCGGCGCACACCCGCACGGTGTGCCTGGAATTCTTCAGCCAGGTACGCGAAGCCGTCCCGGCGATTGTCGAAATCAAGGATTACATCGAGAGCCTGCCCAAGACCGGAGAGAACCGCGTGCTGCTGGCCGGGCTGGAGCATCTGGACGAGCGTTACGTCAAGGCCGTGGGCTATGCCACCAAGGCCAAACGCAAGCAGGACACTGCCGGCCGGCCGAAGATGGTGTTGCTTGGCGATATCGTCGGTGACGACGACGAAGCAGTCGCCCGCGCCGCCTCGGAGGTGGTCCGCCTGTGCAATGCACGCGGGGCCGAAGGCTTCATTGCGGTGTCGCCCGAAACGCGCAAGAAGTTCTGGGCCGACCGCTCGCGTACCGCAGCAATTGCCAAACACACCAACGCTTTCAAGATCAACGAAGACGTGGTGATCCCGCTGCCGCGCATGGGCGATTATTGCGATGGCATTGAGCGGATCAATATCGAACTGTCGATCCAGAGCAAGTTGCGCCTGTGCACCGCGCTGGCCGAGTTCTTCCACGGCGAGCTGCCATTGCGCGCCTATGAATCGGTGCAGGACAAGGAAGAGCTGATTGGCGACCGCCGCGTCCGTGCGCTGGAGGCCTTGTCCGCAGTGCAGGCACGCTGGCAGTGGGTGCTGCAGAACCTCGACGCGCCGCTGAGCGAGGCCGAAGCAAGCTTCGCAGAGCTGGGCATCATCACCGGCCCGCTGCAGAACAAAGCTGAAGTGCTGCGCTTGTTCCATCGGCTCCAGGATCATTCACTGCGCATCTCCTGGAAGACCGAGCTGAAAGCCGCCCTCGAAGAAATTTTCGAAGGCAGCACCTATCGTCCGGTAATCGAGCGTACCGAAGCGATCCATAAAGAGGTGTTGCGCAGCCGTGTGTTCGTCGCCCTCCACATGCATGCCGGCGACGGCAACGTTCACACCAACCTGCCGGTGAACTCGGACCACTACGCCATGCTGCAGGAGGCCTACGCTGCGGTCGCGCGGATCATGCATCTGGCCCGCGAGCTGGGTGGCGTGGTTTCCGGAGAGCATGGCATCGGCATCACGAAATATGAATTCCTGACGCCGGAAGAACTCGCACCCTTCCACGCTTACAAGCAGCAGGTCGACCCGGAAGGCCGGTTCAACAAAGGCAAGCTGATGCCGGGCTCGGATCTCTCCAACGCCTACACACCATCCTTCAACCTGATGGGTCACGAATCGCTGATCATGCAGCAAAGCGAAATCGGCGCCATTGCGGATTCGGTGTCGGATTGCCTGCGCTGCGGCAAGTGCAAGCCGGTGTGCTCAACCCACGTCCCCCGTGCCAACTTGCTCTACTCGCCTCGCAACAAGATCCTGGCCACATCCCTGCTGGTCGAAGCTTTCCTGTATGAAGAGCAGACCCGCCGCGGCGTGTCGATCAAGCATTGGGAAGAATTCGAGGATGTGGGGGACCACTGCACGCTGTGCCACAAGTGCTACACACCCTGCCCGGTAGATATCGACTTCGGCGACGTATCGATGAGCATGCGCAACCTGCTGCGCAAGATGGGCAAACAGTCCTTCAATCCGGCCAAGCGTCTGG
>JAGTRY010000088.1 GCA_018262235.1 Pseudomonadota bacterium | reverse complement strand
CAGCGCGCCGTCTCCACCCAGCTCGATACCCGGGAAGCCGCCGGCCAACTCAAAGCCGCGCAGGACACCGCTCAACGTCTGTCTGACGCCGCCAGCCAATCCGAAGCCGACCCGCTCGCCCAAGCCAAACAGATCGACGCCTTCCGCCAAACCATCCACCCCGAAGACGCCCCCGCCGATGGCAGCGATCAACCGGACCGTGCCCTCAAATCCTTCACCACGCCGGCCATCCTCACCGAAGCCCCGGCCAGCATCGCGCTCACCACGCCGCAAAGCATCACCGTCTTCGCGGGCGAACAACTCAGCGCCACCATCCAGGCGGACACCCAACTCACGGCACAACACACCGCCAGCCTCGTCAGCGGCGAAGCCACCAGTCTTTACACTCATGCCGGCGGCATCAAGGCCATCGCGGCGAATGCGCCGCTCAGCATCCAGGCCCACGACGGCCCGATGGAAATCCTTGCCGACCAGGACGTCACCGTTACCAGCAGCAGTGATGAAATCCACGTGCTTGCCAGCACCAAGATCGTCCTCCAGGCCCGGCCAATCCTCCATCACCCTCGAAGGCGGCAACATCACCTTCGCCTGTCCGGGAAAGTTCGAGGTCAAGGCGAGTCAGAAGGCGTTGATGGGCGGCGGGCGTGGGGAGGCGAGTCTGGATGAATTGCCTACTGGCGCGATGGGCGCTGCATCGCAATCAAACGCAGAGGAAGCACACAGCCTGCGTGTGCAGCATCAATATCACGACGAGGAAGGTGTGCAGCAGGCCGCGTACACCGCCAAATTCAGTAACGGCAGTCAACGCAGCGGCGTGACAAATGCTGCGGGCAACGTGGCGCTGGACAACGTTCCGGAAGGCGCTGCCAGCATCAGCTTCAAGCCGGATGGACGGAAATGGGAGCGCCTCGATGCGGCAGACAATCCCGACAAGTTGGCCGCGCAACCCGCCGATGCGGATTTCGACACCTTGATTGACCGCACACGCAGCACCCACGGAGCCCGCAAATGAGCAGCCAGGCCAAACGCATCGCCACCGACGTGCTCGGCTGGATGTGGGGCACCGTGCAAGGCTCCTTCAACGACAAGATGGACACCAGCCAGATCATCACCGACGCCGTGATCGGCATGATCCCGCTGGTGGGCGACGTGACCGCCGCGCGCGACCTCATTGCTGTCTCGATCGGCCTGGCCGAAGACGAAAAGAAACGCGAAGACACCCTGCAATGGGTCATGCTCGTCATCTTCATCTTCGCGCTCATCCCAGTCATCGGGGGCGTCGTGAAGGGCGTCGGCCGCCTCGCCTTGCGCGTGACCGGCGACCTCGCCAAAGACACCAAACTGCTCGAAGAAGTCATCGCGTTTCTGAATCGCATCGGCCATGGCAATGCCGTCAAATGGCTGCAGGAACTCAATGTCCTGAAATACCAGGCGCAAGTCATGGAGCGCTTCGATGCCCTCATGGACACCCTGATCGGCGTACTCGGGCGCGTCAAGATGCGCTTGGCGAGCGTCTTCCTCAAAAGCTTCGTCGACCGCATGGACAAATGGGTCGAGGCGTTCAAGGTGCTCAAGGAGGCAGGGGACAAGATGATCCCCAAAGCCATCAAAGAGCTGCACGCCAAGCTGCTGCGCTTGCAGCAACTCGTCTATCGCGGAGAATGGCATAGCGTCACGACGGGCACGCAGAATGTCACGCGCGAAGTCGAAGGCCACATGGTGGAGGATAGCGTCCAGACAGCACGAACCACCGCGCATGGGGGGGGGAAGCAGAATCGAGCCAAAGCGGGCCCCAAGGCAACTGTCGACGATAAAGCTGCTATTGAGAAGGTCTACAAATGGCAAGAGGGCTATCCGGAGTTGACTCGCAAGGTGTTGCCGACGGCCTTTGAGAAGGAGGTGTATGTCGACATCGCCGCCTTCTCTGGCACCATCAATGCCGGCAAGGTGGACGGTGGGGAATATTTGCTGCGCATTCATACGGCCGACGTCGACACATTGAATGGCGCGTGGTGGCTTCGTTTGCCGAAAGGTGTAACGGAGGCCAACTGGCGCACGGTGCTAAAGAACGGTAAGGAGTGGCGAGAGCTGCTGTCCGTGCTGAAGGAATACAGCGAGAACGGCGCTTTCAGCATCTGTCGCGTCAAGCCGGATAAAACTATCAAGGCTTGGGAAGGTAAGGCTTCCGAACAGTTCGGGCGGATCAATCCGGGTCAATACCTGCCAGGTGGAAAGGTGCAGCTCTACTTGGCTTCATGGTCTCAAGAATTCCAGGAAGCTGTCGAATGGACCGTCAAGTTTGGCAAGACTGAATGGACTGATCTCGAAAATGTTGGCTATGCCTCGCGCAAGGTGCTTGTAGCGGGAGCCGCCCGCGTGGTGCGCCTTGCACAGGATGAAGACCAAACCAAACGGCCAGCTGTCGCAGGAGCACAACGATGAAACTGATTCCTTCGCTTTTTGCCGGTTCCAAGCCGCCACTAAGACCAGCAGCTCCTGCGCCTTTTACACAGCCAGATGAACGTGATCGGCAGGCACTGTTTGCAAATCTCAAGTGGAGCACTTGCTATAGCGTGATCGAATACAACGCTAGGCTATGGTCGAAATTCGCTGCTGAGTGGGAAACGTGGCTGCGCAGTCAAGATGATCCCTCTGAAGGACGCATCACAACTTTCAAGTACATCCTCGACGATCAGATCAATTACGAAGAGGGTTTGAAACGTTTGCGCAAGGGAGATCGCAGCGTCTGGACGCCACGTGCGTCGTATGGTTACCTGGACAAACTCAATACGGGGCTTGTTGACCGGCGTATGGAGTGGTATGCCTCGCCAGAGTACTACGAGCAAAATTTTGGCATCCCGGCATCAATGATTAATGCATATTTCAAAGCGCACAATGCGGCGATGGCAGTCGCAGGTTGGTCTGGTGGCTACAGCGGAGATCGATTTTGGGAGGTGCGGGCCGCCCTCGATTTAATGCCTAAACCTCACGAGCTTCCCGAGCCGCGCTGGGAAGTGAGCTTCGCACCAGGCGGGCGAGCACCGAAAGATGGTATGTACGAACAGGTCAATCGTGACGGTCATCTGGTGGGTGGTATGGCGTACTTCATCAAAAGCATGAAGTCCAGCGAAAACGAATGGGTGGAATATGGGCCAGATGCGGGGCCGGAGAGAAGCGATGCTTTTCTCTGGCGCCTTCTCTGGGAAGACACGCGCTACAAAGACGGTACGATTCCCGAGGAAGAAAAGTTCTATCCCACGCCAGAGCAGATCATTGCCTTGGCAATACCGACAACAACTCCCAGCGTTGAAGTCCTGAACCTGCGCTGCCCGGCCGGTGAAGCTTGCCCGAAAACTGGCTACTGGATCACGCCTGCCAAAGCGGATGCACGTCGTCACTTCAAGCAGGGCGATGTCATGCCTGATCTGGGCTCGAATTACGGCGCGACGATCTGGCAGTGGGATGCAGATCAAGGGTAACACTTGCTGGCTGTGTTCTGTCTCATCACGCCATCGCCCGCAGAGCCAATATCCATGCGGGTTTCCGGGTGCCAGCTGCGCTGGTTTCGGTGAATAGGTCAGTATGCTTGGTGTGCCGACATTGACGAACAACTGGCTAGAAGCGAAGTAAAAATGCCTACACCTCTTATCCCGCAAGAAATATTTTTGCTTGAACGCTATTGCTCGCTTGAGCGACTGGAGAAAGTACGCGATACCTGGCGTGCGATGCTCGACCATGCCGAAGACATGATGGTGCGCTACATGACCCGACTGCCGCACGATTTGCGCAGCCGCCCTTCGTTTGAACAGCCCGATTTCGTGTGGGGCGGCAAGGTGCTGCCCAACTTCCGCGAGACGGCTATTGCGTTGGAAGATGCTTGCGTAAAACGCGCGGCCGGAGACTACGAAGCCTTGGCACGCGCCGTTGGTGTGAAAGGGGACGCGCGAGGATTCCGCGACGGACATACTGCGGAGTGGATGGACGAAGTTCAAGCTGATGGCGCTTATACGTTTTACAAATTGCTATCAATCGCTGAGGACTTGGCTGATCCAATAGATCGAACGACCAGCGGGATCTGGAGGCCTGGAGCACTTACTACTAGGTACGTCCAAGTCATAAAGGAGCCCATGGACGCCCCCCCATCTTGGCCAGTCTATCGGCTCAACGCCAACGTCCAAATGCGTAGCGGAGACCGCACGCCGCAGACCGGAATCTATCTGCCAGACATTGAAGGCGGGTTTCCTACATTGCTTTTGAAGCACGATGACGAATTGCGCGGGAGAGCCCGGCGCGCTAAGACTGATAGCGGTTATGTGTCTTGCACGTGGACCTTGGCAGAGCGTGTTGCAGATAGCGGTGGCGGCATTCCGGGTGAAGATCAGGCCTCCTCTGCAGAGATGCTGGAGAGTCTTCGCTGCCCCGCCGGCCAGCCCTGCCTCAAGACCGGCTACTGGATGACGCCCGCCAAGCTCGACTCACGCCGCTACTTCAAGCAGGGCGATGTCATGCCTGATCTGGGCTCGAATTACGGCGCGACGATCTGGCAGTGGGACGTAGATCAAGGCGCTCAGTCATGAGTGCGGCCGCGATTCTTGAAACCTACAAACCATCAGGCAAGGTCAATCTTGGGCGCCTGACGTGGCGAACAGCCTTCATCGCCTTGCCACTTCTCGCGGTGTTTGCCTGGGGCTATGCATTGGTGATGCGGATGAACCCGCCCTGGTGGTTTGCGCTGCTTGCGGTACTGATTTTTGCTGCATGCGTGGCTTGCACCGTTGCGGCCGTGTTGAAGGCTGGGCACTCCCGTTCGGTGGCGGTGAATACCGGCCTTGCCGTTTTGCTCGCTGCGGTGGCGGTGTGGTTGCGCTGGCTGGTGACGTTTCGTGGCATGGGTGTTGAGGCTGCGCTGGTGTTTGCGCATGCCGGGTTGATCGACAATCTGGGCATGCTTTGGCAGCTCGCAACGACTCAGGCTGCAAACAATGCCCGCGAGTTCTCACCGGTTTGGCGTTGCTTCTTCTGGCTGCTGGAGCTTGTGTTTATTTCAGGGCTGACTGTTGGTGTGGCACGTGACGAGGCACGCAAGCCTTATAGCGAAGCTGCGCAGCATTGGGCCGAGAAAGAGGCTGGCGGGGAGTTGTACTGGGAGGATGGCCGCAGCCCTGAGTTGGAGGCGCATCTTGCCGCGCAGGGACCGGCCGCGCTGTGTGCGATGTTGAGAGCCAGCGCCCTGCAGATAGGGGCAGTGGCGTCGGAGTGGTGGACGGTGGGAGTCTCCGGCTGGAAAGTTGAGGCCGATGAGCGCGCGCGATGGCTGGAGATCGAGATCGTAGTACAGCGCCGGGATGAGGACGGGAAGGTGAAGACCCGTCGCCGTACGCTCGTCAGTGCATGGCAGGTCAGCGAAGATGCTTATGCGCAGGTGTTTGCCTATCTTGGCGCTACGCATGTGCACGAGGTGTCGTCAGCGGGTGGGGATGGTTCTGCGCGCCCCACGCCGACTGAGTTGCAGGCCGCGGTCGCTGCGCTGCAGGCTGAGAATCACGCCTCGGCTATCGCCTTGGCCAATGCGCAAATTCAGCACCCTGACGTTGCAGTCAGAGCCGATGCGTTGCGTGTGTGTGCGCTTGCTCATTCGGGCATGGCGCAATGGCCGCAGGCTTTTGATGCTTTCCATGGCCTCTTTGAACTGGAGCCGACTGCGCACAACGCCTTGCAGCTGGCCACGACATCGGTGATGAGCGGGGAACTGACTCGGGGGCAAGCGTGGTTCGACAAAGCAGAGCAGATCAATGCGGAGACCCAGGAAATGCCGCAACCACGCTTGCGTACGGCCTATATGAGTGCCCTCAAAAAAGTGGGCGAAACGGCGGCGCTGATGCCCCATCTAAATTGGCTGGCTGCGGCGTATAAGGCGGTTTCGATCACGGACCCGCACTTCTTGTACATGCGCGGTTTGCCGTTTTTTAACGTTTTCCTCGACAAGGCCTCGCCTACCTTACGAGCTTGCCTGCCGGAGGCCGAGCTGAAGGCTTGGTACGAAGACCTGGCGGATAGCCTGGACGAAGACGGACGGGAGGCCGTAGCACGGCATCTCGTGGCGCAAGGACTCACGGCTTGAGCAAAGGGACGGAGTTTAAGTCCTGGCCACTCTGCGACACTGTTTAGTGAGACTTTGCTGTACAGGTACATCTGGCAGGAGGTGCTTATCCTGCGCGTCGAACACGAAGTGGCCAACAACATCGAGGGGGACGCCAAAAAGATTGATACCCTCCTCCCGGCCCAGGCTCGAACCAACTGGAGCCTAGTTCCTACCGCAACCACGCCGTGTGCGTGGCTGCCAGCTCAACCTCGGCTATGCAAAAGCAGGGAGGGCTGCCGAAGGCCGGATCGTAAAGCCCGGGGAGTTTGCTGTCAGTACAGTTGAAAGTGGATATGTTGTGCGGTGATTTATCGATCCGGTCAGGTTTGGCTGGATCACTCTTCGATCCGAGGGCACGGCAGGCCAATCTTGAGAGGGGCGCTTTGGTGCTCTGGTCTTTTGATCGGCCCGGGTCTCCCGCAGAGGTTCTGGAGATCAGGCCGGGCGCAAGGCGGGCTCGTTCCAGCCCAGTTTGGTGAGCGCCTGGCTCAGCGCGGCAAGAGCCTCTGCGCGGCTTACCTCGCCTGGCAATCTGAAGAATTCGGCGCTGACCAAGGGTTCGCGCTCGGGAGCCTGCGTTGCGTGGTGCTTGAAAAGGTACAGGCCCATGCCTTCTTCATCGGTCCCGACGATGCCATAGCGGGTGCTTCCGTGGATGCCGCGGATCCACCAGGTCCAGCGTGGTGCGAGTCCGGACGGGCAGTGATTGGTCGATTCGATCTGGAAAGCCATGAGGGGAGAAGGAGGCATCTCTGTGTAAGCCAAGGTCTGCATCCTAGGGTAAACCTGTATGTGTCCGCCAGTGTTGTATCGGGCACAGATGCAACTTGTTGATCCGAAACAAATCCAGGTGGGCTCGGGAAGTGTGGAGGTGTGCATGCTATCCTTCAAACCTTGTTTGATCCTCGCCGGAACAGGCCGGCGACGTATATGAATCTGGCCTTGGCCTTGTTGTTATTGATCGTGCTCAATGGCGTTTTCGCCATGGCCGAGATTGCTGTGGTTTCCTCGCGCAAGGCGCGTTTGCAGAAGCTGGCTGACGACGGCGCGCATGGAGCGGAAGCCGCACTGCGTCTGCATGATGACCCCTCCAGTTTTCTGTCCACCGTGCAGGTGGGCATCACTTCCATCGGGATTCTCAGTGGTGTGGTTGGGGAAGACGCGCTGGCGGCACCCCTTGCCGAATGGCTGGGCAGCTTTGCGGTGTTCGAGCCCTATGCCCGGCCGGTCTCGATTGGGGTGGTTGTGGTCTTCATTACCTACTTGTCCGTGGTGATCGGTGAATTGGTACCGAAACGCCTGGCCTTGCTGGCGCCTGAAAATATCGCTTCCTTCATGGCACGGCCAATGACCGCGCTGGCGCGTGTGACGCGTCCGCTGGTGTGGCTGTTCTCTGTGTCAGGCGATGTGATCCTGCATTTGTTCAATGCGCGGCATTCGGATGAGCCGCCCGTGACTGACGAAGAAATCAAGGTGCTGATGGAGCAAGGGGCGGAAGCCGGGGTGTTCCATGAGAGCGAGCAAGAGATCGTTTCCAATGTGTTGCGGCTGGATGAGCAGCGCATCGGTACGATCATGACGCCGCGCAAGAACGTGCACTTCGTGGATCTGGACGAGCCGGATGAATTGCGCAGCAAGATCGCCGATACGGAGTTCGGACGTCTGGTCGTCTGCCGTGGCGGGCTTGAGAATGTGCTGGGTGTGCTGCAGGTGGGTGACTTGCTCAAGCCGGCTCTGGCGGGTGGTCCGCTGGACGTTGAGGCGGTGATCCGGCCGGCCCTGTTCGTTCCCGATACGGTGACGACTTCGCAGCTGCTTGAAAATTTCCGCAAGACCCGGGTGCAGTTCGCCTTGGTGGTTGATGAGTATGGTGATCTGGAAGGTGTGGTGTCGCTGACGGATGTCCTGACCTCTATCGTTGGAGAATTGCCGGATGTCGACGAGGAAGTCGATGCTGATGCGGTACAGCGGGAAGATGGAAGCTGGCTGCTGGATGCGTCGATGACGGTGGAGCGCTTTTGCAGCATGTTTGATGCGGATGACCTGCCGGGCTCGGACTCTGGTGGTTTCCATACCATCGGTGGTTTCGTGATGCATCAGCTTGGCCGGGTCCCCCGTGTGGCGGATCATTTTGAATGCATGTCGATGCGCTTCGAAGTGGTCGACATGGATCGTCATCGGGTCGACAAGGTCTTGCTGACGGTACAGCGTTCTCCTGAGTCTGACGAGGCCGCTAGCAAGGACGCTCACTGAGCTCCCTGCGTATCGTGGTCTGAAATGTTTCAAGGCGGCGCATCGACAGGTGCGCCGCTACTTCCTGAATAGCGCCTGTGACGGGTTCCCGTGACGATCTGCGCGCTTGTCCAATCTCCCTGAATGCGATGCCGGCATCACGCTTTGCGTGCTGCCTGGCCCAGGCTTTTGCGCGCCGTTTTCCGGCGTTGCTGACCGAGATTGCAGGTCTCGCACAAGAGGGCGATATGTCCTTTTGGGCAAGCTCTCCAAACGTACCTTCAGGCGCCTTGATTTCCGCCGTAGCAAGAAGAGGTCGCCGGTAGAAGCAACTTCGTCCTGATGATGTCCCTGTTTTCATAGGGGGCAACGCTTCCCTGGCGGTATGGCAAAAATCCTTACAAAGATTGGTTGGCGGCAAATCCATGACGCGTGCAGTCCATAAGAAAACTTCTTTTATCGTTGTCGGTCTGGCAAACCTGTTGTTGTCCACATGGATGGCACAACGTGGGTGGGTTGGTTTTGTCTGGGGCGTGATCGTGTTTGTGGCGCTGATCTGGATCGCGCGTGCGGAGGCTCCACAGCGTGCCGGGGCCGTGGCTACTGTGCCGGATCCTGCAAAGCAGATGCCAGAGATGGGCGTGTCCCTCAAGGAACATGCATTGAACGGACTGGTCGCTGAAGTCGTGCCGCTCTGGAACCGGCATGTGTCGCTGGCGCAAGGGCAGATCAAAGAAGCCATCGAGGCACTCACCATACGGTTTTCATCGTTGGCGCAGCGATTGGCGGATCGTACGACAGGCGAGGATGGGGAAAGTGATGCGACGGCATTGCAGACCATTCGTGAGGCTGAGAGCGGTCTGCGGGAAATCATCGATACGCTCAACGGTACGCTGCAGTTCCGGGACGCCCTGGTTCGCGAGGTGGCACGCGTCGCCTCGCTTGCCGAGAATCTGCGGTCCATGGCCGAGGAGGTCGCCAGCATTGCCAAGCAGACCAATCTGCTGGCGCTCAACGCGGCCATCGAAGCGGCGCGGGCCGGCGAGGGCGGGCGCGGGTTTGCGGTGGTGGCTGATCGGGTCCGTTTGCTTTCCAGCCAGTCTGGCGAAACCGGCAAGCGGATCCAGACCACGGTCAGTACGGTCAGCGATGCCATTTCCCAGACGCTGAAACTGTCCGAAGAATTTGCCACGCAGGAAGCCCAGTCCATCGCGCATTCCAGGCAGATGGCGGAGCGGATCATCCAGGATTTCAACGTGACCGCCTTGGGCCTGAATAGCTCACTGCACGAAATGCAAAACGAGCGTCGCGCCGTTGAATCGGATGTGAATGAAGTGCTGGTGAATCTGCAGTTCCAGGATCGGGTGCAGCAAATCCTTGATCAGGTTCTGGCGGATATGGTTCGCCTGTCATCTACGGCGACATCCCTTGCGGCAGATCCTCACACCGAGATGCCGGATACCCACACATGGCTGAATACGTTGGCGCAAAGCTACACGATGCACGAGCAGCGTCAGGTGCATCCGGATGCTCAGATCAACAAAGGCAGTAATGAAAGCACAGGCGTGGTGTTTTTCTGAACAGGCATTGATAGCGGACAGAGCCAAATGGGCAAAAGTGTATTGATCGTCGATGATTCCATGAGCATGCGCCAGGCGCTTTCGATTGCATTGCGTGGCGCTGGCTACGATGTGGTTGAAGCGGTCGATGGTGGTGATGGTTTGCGCAAACTGGATGGGCACAAATTTGATCTCATCATTTCCGATGTAAACATGCCGAACATGGATGGCATCAGTTTCGTCAAGGCGGTGAAGGGATTGCCTGCCCACAGGTTTACACCGGCCCTGATGCTGACCACCGAAAGTGATACGGAAAAAGTCCGGGCTGGCAAAGAGGCGGGCGTGAGAGCCTGGATGCTCAAGCCTTTTCAGCCGCCAGCCTTGCTTGCTGCAGTAGCAAAACTGATCACCCTTTGAATGGAGATGTCATGAGCAATTTCTCATATGAAGAGAAGCAGCCTGGACAGTTGTTGATGACCGGCGAACTGACCATCTATGACGCTGCAGAACTGAAAGATCTGTTATTGGGGTGTTTGCACGCAAACCCTGGTCTGGAAATCGATCTTTCTGGCGTGACCGAACTGGATAGTTCTGGTGTGCAGGTCATGCTGCTGGTGCAGCGTGAAGCAAACGCCGCCGAAAAAACAATCAAATGGCTACGACATAGTCCGGTCGTCAGTCAGGTGCTGGATGTTCTCAATCTGGGCAGCACGCTTGGTGAGCCCGTTTCCCTTGTCTGGAGCTGAAATCATGGATATTTCTTCGGCGCGTGATGTATTGGTGCAGGAAGCACGTGAACTGTTGGCCAGCATGGAGACAGCCCTGCTTGAGATGGAAACGGAAGGGCAGTCATCGGAGCGGGTGAATGCCATCTTTCGTGCGGCCCATACCATCAAGGGCTCGGCCGGCTTGTTCGGACTGGATCTGATTGTGGGATTTACCCACGTCATGGAAAGCGTACTGGATCGTGTGCGCAGCAACACCCTCGCGCTTGATGCGAGTCTTGCCGCGGTTTTGCTGCGCTGTGGTGATTATCTGGGAAAACTTGTCGATGCCATCGAAGCCGGCAATGATAATTCCGACCCGGACCCGGACGAGCAGAAAGCCTTGATGGCGGTGTTGCGCGCGTGCCTGGCCGAAGCTGCGGCGCCAGAGGTACAGCAAAATTCGGTCGTCTTGCCGCAAAGCACGCTGGAACCGGATGGCGATGATGCTGAAGTCACGAATGACAACTGGCATTTGTCTTTACGTTTTGGCCCCGATGTGTTGCGCAACGGCATGGATCCTCTGTCGTTCATCCAGTATCTCGGAGGGCTGGGCGAAATCGTCTACCTGCACACGGTGACCGAAGGAATTCCGCCCGCCGAGCAGATGGATGCCGAGATATGCTATCTGGGTTTCGAGATCGACCTGCGTGCCGATGTCGACAAGAAAAAACTCGATGATGTGTTCGAATTCGTTCGTGAGGACAGTTGCATCCGCATCCTGCCGCCGCATGCGCGGATGACTGAATACATCGCGCTGATCGATTCCCTGCCGGAGTCTTGTCATCTGCTGGGGGAAATCCTGGTGGCCGGTGGGACGCTGACCGAGAGCGAGCTGTCGCAGGTATTGTCGCTGCAAGCCCGTGTCAGTGAGGCCACCGGACAGGCTCCGCGCCTGGGCGAATTGTTGATCCAGGAACACATGGTGCAGGCGCCTGTGGTGGCTGCTGCGCTGGTCAAGCAACGCCAGGGAGAAGAGAAGCGCAGTGCCGAGAGCCGGATCATCAAGGTCGAAGCCGCCAAGCTTGATCAATTGATCAATCTGGTGGGCGAATTGGTGATCGCCTGCGCGGGTGCCCGCATTCTGGCGGATCGTTCCCGTCAGGTCGTGCTCTCCGAATCGCTGGGAGAAGTCAGTCAATTGGTCGGGCAGATCCGTGATCGTTCCCTCGACTTGCGCATGATCCCGATTGGTGAAGTGTTCCAGCGTTTCCCGCGTGTGGTTCGGGATGTGTCGCTGGAGCTTGGCAAGAAGATCGATCTGGTCATCACTGGCGCGGAGACCGAACTCGACAAATCCATGGTCGAGAAACTGGGCGATCCACTCACGCATATCGTACGCAACGCCATCGATCATGGCATCGAGTCTGTCGAAGCGCGCGAAGCCGCAGGTAAATCGCCGGTCGGCAAGGTGCACCTGCACGCTTATCACGAGTCGGGTTGCATCGTCATCGAGATCAGCGACGATGGCAAAGGACTGGATGCCGACAAGATACGCAGCAAAGCCATCGAGCGCGGCATGATCGCTCCCGAAACCGTGCTGAGCGAATCGGAAATCTTCAACCTCATTTTTGCAGCGGGTTTCTCGACGGCAGAACAGGTCACCAATCTTTCCGGGCGCGGCGTAGGGATGGATGTCGTCAAACGTGCCATCGACCAGTTGCGCGGGGATATCGAACTGGAAAGCCGGCCAGGCCAGGGTACCACCCTGCGCATCCGCCTCCCGCTGACCCTGGCCATCATCAATGGCTTCCAGGTTGGGGTGGGTAAAGCGGTCTTTGTCGTGCCGCTGGATATGGTGGATGAATGTGTCGAGTTCTCGGCCGAAGCCGGGCACGACTATACCAATCTGCGCGGGCAGGTCTTGCCCTTCATCCGCTTGCGCGCGCTGTTCGATGTGCCAGGTACACCCGAAGGGCGCGAAAACATCGTGGTGGTCAAATATGCCGGGCGCCGGTTTGGCATCGTGGTGGATGCCTTGCTGGGCGAAGCACAAACCGTCATCAAACCTCTTTCTAAACTTTTCAGTCAGGTCAAGGGTATCAGTGGTTCAAGCATCCTCGGTACCGGGGATGTGGCGCTGATCATTGATGTTCCTGTCCTGATGCAGCAAGCACAAATACCGACTTCATCCACAAAAATGATTGTTTCGGCCTGAGCTATTTGTCTCATTAAACTTGATTCGAAGGAATAAGAAAATGTTCGGAAATATGAAAGTTTCTACGCGATTGGCGTTAGGGTTTGGGACGGTTGTTTTGCTGTTGATGATTCTATCTATCGTGAGCTTTACCCGTATTCTTGGCCTGAGTGACTCACTGAACCAGATTACGGATGATCGGGTTCCGAAAGTTGTGATGGCAGAAGAAATGGCTACGCGAACGGTCGATAGTGGGCGTCAATTGAGAGCAGCTTTGCTCGCTGTGAATGATGAACATGTTGAGACAGCAAAAAAGAAAATCGAGCAGAACAACATAACGGATACTGAAACGTTGGCCAAGCTCGACAAGATGATCAATACGGAAACAGGGCGCCAGTTATTCAAAGAAATTACGAGCAAGCGTGCCGTGCTGTTGCCGAAGTTTGACCAAGCCTTTGCTTTGCTCAAGCAAGATAAGGCCAAAGCAATTGCGTTTGTTGAGGTTGAAGTAGCACCAGCGAATACTGTCTACCAAAAAGCAGTTGATGATTTGGTGGATTTTCAGGTTGATCTCATGAACAAAGCGGGCGATGAAGCAGATCGTTCCGCATCGTTTGCGGTCACACTGGTTCTGGTGCTGGCGATTTCTGCACTGATTGTAGCTGTGTTGGTTGGCGTATTGATTACGCGTGGCCTCCTCAAGTTGTTGGGTGGGGAGCCTGCTTATGCTGCTGAAGTGGTCGGGGCGATTGCCCGCGGCGACCTTACCGTGGAGGTCGTGACCAAGCCGGGTGACAAGACGAGCATGCTTTACTCCGTGAAGGAAATGGTCGAGAAGCTTGCGCAGGTGGTCACCGAGGTGAATGCCAGTGCCGATGCTCTGGGCAGCGCTTCGGAAGAAGTCAGTGCCACGGCGCAATCCCTCTCGCAGAGTGCCAGCGAACAGGCCGCGGGCGTGGAAGAAACGAGTGCCTCGATTGAACAGATGACTGCGTCCATTTCGCAGAACACCGAGAACGCACGGGTGACTGACGGGATCGCCACGAAAGCGGCGAGCGAAGCCACGGAAGGGGGTGAAGCGGTCAAGGCCACGGTGGTGGCGATGAAACAGATCGCCCAACAGATCAGCATCATCGACGACATTGCCTATCAGACCAATCTGCTGGCGCTGAACGCCGCCATTGAAGCGGCGCGTGCCGGCGAGCACGGCAAGGGCTTCGCGGTGGTCGCTGCGGAAGTGCGCAAGCTGGCCGAACGCAGCCAGGTGGCTGCCCAGGAAATCGGCACGGTCGCCAGCAGCAGCGTGGAACTGGCCGAGAAGGCCGGCAAACTCCTCGATGAAATGGTGCCGAACATCAAGCGGACCTCCGATCTGGTCCAGGAAATCACCGCCGCGTCCGAAGAGCAATCCTCCGGCGTGAGCCAGATCAACTCG
>JAGTRY010000087.1 GCA_018262235.1 Pseudomonadota bacterium | reverse complement strand
GAGCAGGTTTGTACGGGCATCGCATGTGATCTGACATTGTCAATACCACGTGGTTTGGGTAAAGATCTATAACTAGCAAAGACCGCATTTGTCCTTGAAAATGAAAACGCCCGATGAGGTTCATCGGGCGTCTATTGTGGAGATCAACCAGAACGAAAATCTACGTTTACAGGTGTCGACCTAATTCAGGACGGGTCATCTTGGCGGGCACCTGTCAGCGTATGTGCCACAAGGAAATCCTTCACCGCCTGCACATTCACGTCCATGACTTCGACGCGCTGCGGCAGGGCTTCGATGTTCTGCATGCTTGCCGGGCGCCAAGGCTTCTCGCCCAGCGCTTCGATGATTGTTTCCTCGAACTTCGCGGGCAGGGCGGTTTCCAGCACGATAGTCGGGATGTCGGCGTCGCGATGCTCCAGAGCCACCTTCAGACCGTCGGCCGTGTGGGTGTCGATCATCAGGCCGTAGTCTTTGTAGACGCGGCGGATCGTGGCTAGCCGATCTGCGTGGCTGCTGGAGCCTGAGACGAAGCCGAACTCGTTCATGCGCGCCCAGTACGGCGTGGCGGAAAGATCGAAGTAGCCGCCAGAGTCGACCGCTTTCCACAGTTCAGCCACCACCTTCGGGTCGCGGCCGACTAGATCGAAGATGAAACGCTCAAAGTTCGAGGCCTTGGAGATGTCCATCGACGGGCTGCTCGTGACCTTCACGTCGGCGGTCTTGCGCGGCTTGTAGGCACCGGTGCGGAAGAACTCGTCGAGCACGTTGTTCTCGTTTGTGGCGAGGATCAGCTTGCGGATCGGTAGGCCCATCATGCGCGCGATGTGGCCAGCGCAGATGTTGCCGAAGTTGCCCGAAGGCACCGCGAAATTCACTTCCTGATCGTTGCTGGTCGTCGCAGAGAGATAACCCTTGAAGTAGTAGATCACCTGCGCGGCCACGCGGCCCCAGTTGATCGAATTCACCGCGCCGATCTTGTACTGCACCTTGAAATCCAGATCGTTGGAGACGGCTTTGACGATGTCCTGTGCGTCGTCGAACATGCCGCGCACGGCGATGTTGAAAATGTTGGCGTCCTGCAGTGAATACATCTGGGCGCGCTGGAAGGCGCTCATGTTCTCGCGTGGCGAGAGCATGAAAACGCGCACGCCTTTCTTGCCGCGCATCGCGTACTCGGCCGCTGAGCCGGTGTCGCCCGAAGTTGCGCCGAGGATGTTGATCTCCTCACTGCGCTTGGCCAACACGTACTCGAACAGGTTGCCGAGCAACTGCATCGCCATGTCCTTGAAAGCGAGCGTCGGGCCGTTCGAGAGCTCCTGCAGGTACAGGTTGTTCTCAAGGCGGCGCAAGGGTGTGATCTGCTTGGCGTCCGAATCGGGACGGCCGTTGCAGTAGACCTGCTCCGTGTAGGTCTTGGCGGTCAGCGCGCGCAGGTCGTCCGCCGGAATGTCGGTGGCGAACTTCGACAGGATCGTGAAGGCCAACTCGGCGTAAGTCATGGACCGCATCGCGGTCAGTTCCATGTCGGAAACCTGCGGGTATTCAGCCGGCAGCGAGAGGCCGCCGTCTGCCATCAGGCCACCCAGCAGGATGTCGGAGAAGCTTTGTTGCGACGCTGCGCCGCGCGTGGAGAGGTATTTCATGTTGTGTCGGGGAAGAAGGAAAGGGGACGGAATGCTGGCCTAACCTGTCCGATTTCCCTGTTCCTCTTTCCTTTGTTTAGTTGAGTTCTTCCAGCCGGATCTTGGTGACCGTGCCGAGTACCGTACCAAGCGTTTCGATACGCTTGATTGCTGCGTTGACCTGGCCTTCGATAGCGACGTGAGTCAGCAGGACAATATCGGTCTGTGATTCGCCTTCGTCGGGTTCCTTCTGCAGCATCGCGTCGATGGAGATATTGCCTTCGGCGAGGATGCTGGTGATGTCGGCGAGCACACCGGTCTTGTCTTCCACGCGCATGCGCAGGTAGTAGGCCGTCTGTACTTCTTCAATCGGCAGGATGGATAGATCCACGAGCTGATCGGCCTGGAAAGCGAGGTGCGGGACGCGATGCTCTGCGTTGGCCGAATACAGACGGGTCAGATCGACCAGATCGGCGATCACGGCCGAGGCTGTCGGCTCGGCTCCTGCGCCCTTGCCGTAGTACAGCGTGGCGCCGACGGCATCGCCCTGCACCAGCACGGCATTCATCGCGCCTTCAACGTTGGCGATCAGGCGTTTGGACGGAATCAGGGTGGGATGCACGCGCAATTCGATGCCGTGTTCGCGACGTTTGGCGATACCCAGGAGCTTGATGCGATAGCCCAGCTGCTCGGCATATTTGATGTCGATGGCTTCAAGTCTGGTGATGCCTTCTATGTAGGCTTTGTCGAATTGCATCGGGATGCCGAAGGCGATGGCCGACATGATCGTGGCTTTGTGGGCGGCATCAATGCCTTCGATGTCAAAGGTCGGATCGGCTTCGGCGTAGCCCAGACGTTGTGCTTCAGCGAGAACCTCGGCAAACGGTAGGCCCTTGTCGCGCATTTCGGACAGGATGAAGTTGGTGGTGCCGTTGATGATGCCGGCGACCCAGTCAATCTTGTTGGCCGAGAGGCCCTCGCGTAGCGCCTTGATGATCGGGATGCCTCCGGCTACCGCGGCTTCAAAGGCGACTGTCACGCCTTTGGCTTGCGCGGCTGCAAAGATCTCCTTGCCGTGCACGGCGAGCAGCGCCTTGTTGGCCGTGACGACGTGCTTGCCATTCTCGATGGCCGCCAGAACCAGATCCTTGGCGATGCCATAACCGCCAATCAGCTCGATGATGATGTCGATGGACGGATCACGGACCAGCTCGAAAGCGTCAGCCGTGACGCGCGCAGCGTCTCCCACGATGGATTGCGCACGGGCAGTATCGCGGTCGGCGACAGCGGTGATGCGGATCGGACGGCCGGCACGGCGCGTGATTTCTGCAGCATTGCGGGAAAGAACGGTCCAGGTGCCGCACCCTACGGTGCCGATGCCAAGCAGGCCTACATTGATCGAGTTCATGTCAATAACGAGAGAAGGTGAAGGTTGAAGGACAGGACGAGAAAGACGATAGGCTTGCTTGAGCGGTTCTTCTTTCGCGTCTGTCCAATGTCAGGCGTGTTGTTTGCGATAACGATCCAGGAAACGCGCGATGCGGTTCATGACTTCGACGAGATCATCCGAATTGGGCAGGAAGACCACTCGCACGTGATCCCGTGTCGGCCAGTTGAAGCCTGTGCCCTGAACCAGAAGCACGCGTTCGGCTTCGAGGAGTTCCAGCACGAACTGCTGGTCATCCTGGATCGGATACATCTTCGGGTCGAACCGCGGGAACATGTACAGGGCGCCCTTGGGTTTGACACAGGTGACGCCGGGCATCGCGCTGAGCGCGTCGTAGGCGATGTCGCGCTGGCGTGCAAGCCGTCCGCCTGGCTTTACGAGATCGTTGATCGACTGGTAGCCGCCCAAGGCAGTCTGGATGCCATATTGTGCCGGCACGTTGGCGCACAGGCGCATGGTGGAGAGGATGTTCAAGCCTTCGATGTAATCGCTGGCAATCCGTTTGTTGCCCGAGACGATCATCCAGCCGGCACGGTAGCCACAGGCCCGATAATTTTTTGACAGGCCGTTGAAGGTGAGGAACAGCACATCGTCGGCCAGCGAGGCCATCGAAGTATGCGTCGCACCGTCGTAGAGGATCTTGTCGTAGATTTCGTCGGCACAGATGATCAGGTTGTGTTGACGGGCTATTTCGATCAGGCCTTGCAGCACCTCGTCCGGGTAAACCGCACCGGTCGGGTTGTTCGGGTTGATCACAACGATGGCCTTGGTGCGCTCGGTGATCTTTTTCTTGATGTCATCCAGCGCGGGCAGCCAGCCGTTGTTTTCGTCGCACAGGTAGTGGCGTGCCTTGCCGCCGGAAAGGTTTACCGCAGCAGTCCACAGCGGGTAATCGGGTGAGGGCACCAGCACTTCATCGCCGTTGTTGAGCAAGGCCTGCATGGCCATCACGATCAATTCGGAGGCGCCATTGCCGATGTAGATGTCGTCGACCGTGACATCCGCAATTTTCTTTTCCTGCGTGTAATGCATGATTGCCTTGCGTGCCGGGAAGATCCCCTTGGAGTCGACATAGGCAGAGGCGTTGGACATGTTGCGGATCATGTCCAGGGTGATTTCATCGGGAGCGTCGAATCCGAAGGCCTTCGGGTTCCCGGTGTTCAGCTTGATGATGCGCAGGCCTTCATCTTCCATCTGCCGGGCGCGTTCGAGCACCGGGCCACGGATGTCGTAGCACACATTGGCGAGCTTGGCGGACTTCGCAACGGCACGGGCCGGGGCTTCTGCGGAAGTCCGGGGAGTGTCTGGGGTTGCGACGTGCAAGCTCTGGCCGTGTTTCATGATGGTGCTCCATGCTCTGGTGATGGGGGAAATTCCCCGTAAACCCCATATGATAGCGAAACAAGAAGAAACCCCGAAATGACGCGCCTTACCGGACTGGTCTGGTCGGCAAGCCTGGACACTTTTCAAGCATGAAACTGAACCGCGAAACAGCCCCCGATCTCCTTCTGATAGCGGCCTATGATGCTGGCTCTTTCTCCATCAATGGCCAGCGGCATGCGACCAGTCTGATCCTGACTCCGGAGACGGTGCAGGACTGGCCGGTGGCGGGATTTACAGCCTTGCGTGCCGAGGATCTGTTGTCGGTGTGTGTGCTCAAACCTTCGTTGGTGTTGCTGGGTACCGGGATGCGCCAGCATTTTCCGGCACCTGCCATATTGCGGCCGCTGATTGAGGCAGGTATTGGTTTCGAGATCATGGATACTGGCTCGGCTTGTCGCACCTATAACCTGCTGGCGGGGGAAGGGCGGAATGTCGCAGCAGCGCTCCTGCTCGATCCGCCTGGCGCCTCAGTTGTTCACGATGTTGCGGCGAGGTCGTGACCCTGTTCTTGTGTCCTCTTTCATTGCGGGCTGTCCTGTCACGATCGATTCTAAATAGCTTTTGAGGAATCAATGACTTCCGGGCGTGGCTTGCTAGGGCAAAAAAATGCCGATACGCTGCTCCTGTCGTCTGCTTGACCCCCAAACCATTCAGGAGCAAAAAAATGACACAAATGCTCGCCCCCGATCTGCTTTTGCCGGCAACCGGCAACGCGAAAATTTCATTGGCCGCCCAGCAAGGCAAAAAGATCGTGGTGTATTTCTACCCCAAGGACAATACCCCCGGCTGCACTACGGAGGGCGTTGATTTCGCCCGTCTTCATCCTGAGTTTGAGGCTGCCGGTGCGGTCATTTTTGGTGTTTCGCGGGATAGCGTGAAATCTCATGAAGGCTTCAAATGCAAATATACGTTTCCCTTCGAGCTGCTCTCTGATGAAGATGAGAAACTTTGCACAGCCTTCGATGTGATCAAGTTGAAGAACATGTATGGCAAGCAGGTGCGTGGCATCGTACGCAGTAGTTTCGTGTTCGACACTACGGGCAAGCTGGTTCAAGAATGGCGCGGGGTCAAGGTAGACGGCCATGCGCAGGAAGTTCTGGAGTATGTGAAGTCCCTGTAGTTCGCAGCGCCGGGCCTTGTTGCCTGGTCCTTAGTCCTCAGCATCCGATACCCACTCTTATGGTCACCCGCAAAAAAGCCGTCACGCCACCACCCACCAAGCTGTTTGTTCTCGACACCAATGTGCTGATGCACGATCCAAGCAGTCTGTATCGCTTCGAGGAGCACGATATTTTCGTGCCGATCATGACTCTCGAAGAGCTGGACAACAACAAGAAAGGCATGTCCGAAGTCTCACGCAATGCGCGTCAGGCTAGCCGGATGATGGATGAGGTGGTGTCTACCTGCGAGCACCATATCGAGCAAGGGATTTCACTGTCCGAGCCTTCGCGCGGCCTGGCTTCTGGCCGCCTGTTTCTGCAGACCCAGGCCATTGATGCCAAGCTGCCTGCCAGTGTGCCGACCGCCAAGGCGGACAACCAGATCCTCGCCGTCGTGATGTTCCTGCAGGGGCAGCGTACGGATCGCCATGTGATCCTGGTGTCGAAAGACATCAACATGCGCATCAAGGCGCGTGCGCTGGGCCTTGAGGCTCAGGATTACTTCAACGATAAGGTGCTGGAGGATACCGATCTTCTCTACACCGGCATGCGCGAGCTACCCGACAATTTCTGGGATACGCATGGTCGCGATATGCAGTCCTGGAAAGAAGGCGGGCGGACCTACTACAAGGTGCGCGGTCCGCTGTGTACCGAGCTGGTCGTCAATGAGCTGGTCTATCAGGAAGGCGACAAGCCGCTCTACGCCATCGTCAAGCAGAAGGATGGCCCGACTGCGGTGTTCGAGTCCCTGATCGACTACGCACATCAGAAGAACAATGTGTGGGGGATCGTGGCGCGCAACCGCGAGCAGAACTTCGCATTGAACCTGCTGATGAATCCGGAGATTGATTTTGTTTCGTTGCTGGGTCAGGCCGGAACCGGCAAGACGCTGCTGACGCTGGCCTCGGGCTTGACCCAGGTACTGGAAACCAAGCGATACGCCGAAATCATCATGACCCGGGTGACGGTGCCGGTAGGCGAAGACATCGGTTTTCTGCCGGGTACCGAAGAAGAGAAAATGGCGCCGTGGATGGGGGCATTGGAAGACAATCTCGATGTTCTCAATGGCAATGCCGAAGAAGGTGGCAGCTATGGCGGTGAGTGGGGCCGGGCGGCGACGCGGGATCTGATCCGCACCCGGATCAAGGTCAAATCGCTCAATTTCATGCGCGGGCGGACCTTCATCAACAAGTTCCTGATCATCGACGAGGCACAGAACCTGACCTCCAAGCAGATGAAAACGCTGATCACGCGTGCCGGGCCGGGTACCAAGGTGGTCTGTCTGGGCAACATTGCGCAGATCGACACGCCTTATCTGACCGAAGGCAGTTCAGGCCTTACTTACGTGGTGGATCGTTTCAAGGGCTGGGACCACAGCGGTCATATCACCCTGCAACGCGGCGAGCGTTCGCGTCTCGCAGACTATGCGGCAGAGGCCTTGTAAGGTTGTCTGGCACAGCACGGCGGAGAGTTCCGCCGTGCCGTCGGGTGCGTGAATTGGCAGGGGCCAAGAATTCCGTTCCGGCCGATTGCGGTTTACATCGAGTCGCTGTGGGGGTTATAGTCCGGCCCATGCATTTTTTCTGTCCCCGAATCCTCATCGCGTTGTGCCTGCTCCTTGCTTTGCAAGGGGTGCGTGCCGCCGAGCCTGTAGCTCCCCAGCCTGCCATGTCGGCGCAAGACAAGATCTCGACCCTGATCGACAAGGGGTTCGGCTTCCTTGGCGTGCGTTATCGCATGGGCGGAAATGGTCCGGACGCAGGCGGATTTGATTGCAGTGGTTTGGTTCGTAAGGTGTTTGGTGATGCCTTGGGCTTGAACCTGCCGCGTACTGCAGCCGAAATGGCGCGGTTGGGCGACAAGGTGGGAACGCAGGACTTGAAGCCTGGTGATCTGGTTTTCTTCAATACCATGCGTCGGACTTTCTCCCACGTCGGGATCTACCTCGGTGACAACAAATTCCTGCATTCACCTGCACGCGGTAGCGCGGTACGTGTGGAAGACATGGACCAGAGTTACTGGATGAAGCGTTTCAATGGTGGTCGTCGTCTCGTTTCAGAAGCGCAGGCAGCCCCCTTCACGCCGCCGCCACTGCTGGCATTGCCGCAGCAGGCAGATACTGCCCCGCAGTAATTTACGTTCCGTTTGAAGGTGCCGAGGCCGCAGCGTTTGCTGTGGCCTTTGTTTTTTCCTGCCGGAGGGCTTTGTAGGGTCTGGCAAAGGCGCCGCCAGCCTTGATCCACGCGGGGAGTCTGGCCAGATCGGCGTAGGCGGCCTGTGCGCTGGGATAGTTGCCGTAAATCACGCCAATGGTTTGTTTGGGGTCATTCTTGACCACGAACAGGCGGAGCTGTGCAGGATCAATGGCCTTGCTGGCACTCGGAATGAAGTGTTCAAGAGTGGGGGCATTGGACGCCGGGATTGAGCGCAGTTGCAGGAACCACTGCTGGTCGGAGATGTGATCCATGTCGGCACGCGAAGCGACAAGGCGGGCGCGAGCCTGCGGACCAAGCTGCTCAGGGATGGGAGCGTAGCGCTCGGAAAGTGGGGACGGCGGGGGCGGGGCTACGAGCGGTTCTTCTGAGGTCTGGGGGCGTTGCAAGGGGCTTGCCAGTCCTGTTGGTGGAACGTTGGTCCCCTGAGTTTTTGTGGTACTTGGCCATTGCTGCCAGCTGAACAGCATTGCGCCGACAAGCAGGGCGCCAATGCCCAAGCAGATCAATACAGTGCGTATGGGGGGTGGATGGCGGTAGTGAGCATCCTGAATGGCAGCCGTGACATGCTGCGCTGTGATGCTGTGGGTGTTCTCGGCAAAGGCAGCGAGCAAGGTTTTGTCGGCAATGATGTTGACCCGGCGGATCAGGCCTTGTGAGGCACGCGCCATCAGTTTCACTACGTTGTCGCTAAACAGGTCCGGTCCTTTGTAACCGGCCGCGCGCAAACGGAATCGCAGGTAATCGCGGATCTGCTGGCGATCCAGAGGGGTCAGGATGAAGCTTTGGGTGATACGTTCCCGCAGCGATCGCATGGCGCGTTCTTCGAGGATCTCATCCAGCTCCGGCTGGCCGAAAAGGACGATCTGCATGAGCTTGCGAGGGCCGATTTCGAGATTGGAGAGCAAACGGATCTGATCCAGCGATTCGCGTGGCATGGCATGCGCTTCGTCGATGATGGCGATCACGCGGCGTCCTTGTCCGTGCAGTCCGATCAGGCGGTGCTCTATCTTGCGCAGCAATCCGTGGTCGCCAGTCGTATCGATCTCCAGTTCGTGTGCCACGGTGGCAATCAATTCAGCCGGATTGAGGCTTGGATTGGTGATGTAGATGACTAGCGTCGTTGCAGGCAGTTGCTCGATGAGCATGCGGCAGAGCATGGTCTTGCCGATGCCGACTTCACCACTGATCCGGATGATCCCTTCATCATGTTCTATTGCGAAGAGCAGGGCTTGAAGGAGCGGGCCGCGTTGCGCGCCAGCATAGAAGTATTCAACTTGTGGTGTGATCCGGAAGGGTGCTTGCTGGAGTCCGAAGTGATCGCAGTACATGACGGGATCAATCCACGCTTGAGTACGTCGGGAAAACGACTTCACCAAAACGGGCCAGCGTGTCGATGCGGTTGTACAACGTTGAACGGTTCAGTCCCAGCAAGCGTGCTGCCTGAGTCATGTTGCCACTTGTTGCACTCAGAGCGGCGGCGATGTAATCACGTTCGACGCGGCGGAGAGCGTCGTCAAGCACGATGGTTCCGCCGGTTTGGAATTGCGTGCTCAGATTTTTGGGGCTGATGTGGGCAAAAACGTCGTGATCTGCGGGAAGGGGAGGTTGTACGCTGGACTCGAACTCTACCTCCAGTTGGCTGCGATCAACGACCTTGCCTGCGTGGTGGCTGAGAAGGCGTACAACGATGTTGCGCAATTCGCGTACATTACCAGGGAAGGTATAGGCTTGCCAGCTGATCTGGGCTTCAGTATTCAGATGGCAAGGCGGGCAACCCATTTGTTTCGCATAATCTGCAAGGTAGTGCTTGAGTAGCAGGATTCGATCACTCCCCAGATCGTGCAGGGGTGGCATGACTATCCGCAATACGCTGAGCCGGTGATACAGGTCTGCCCGGAAATGTCCGCTGCGCGCCTCTCTTTGCAAGTCGCGGTTGGTGGCAGCGATGACGCGGGCTTGGGTGCGACGGCACGATGTTTCGCCAACACGCTGAAATTCCCCTGTTTCAAGGACCCGCAGAAGCTTGGGTTGGAGATCCAGTGGTAATTCACCGATTTCGTCCAGAAAAAGGGTGCCGCAGCCCGCTTCTTCGAAATAGCCGGCCCGGGCGCCGACCGAGCCAGTAAAGGCTCCTCGTGCATGACCAAACAGCGTGGCTTCGATCAGGCCGGCGGCGATTGCAGCGCAGTTGAGCGTTGCAAAGGGGGCATTGCTGTGCGGACCGAGTTCGTGCAGGGCGCGAGCGGCGATTTCCTTGCCCGTACCTGATTCTCCTTCGATGAGGACCGGAAAGATCATGCTGGCGTAATGCCGGATTTTTTCCTTTGTGGCCTGGATCAGGGGGCTGGTGCCCATGATTCGCTGCAGTGCCGAGCCTTGGGGTAACTCCTGACTTTCTTGTCGGTGCAGGTTCAGCGCGCGGGTCAGTGCGGCGCGCAGATGTTCCGGCAAAACAGGTTTGGTGAGGAATTCCAGGGCGCCATGTGCGCGGGCGTGACGGGCATGGGCTTCGTCGTCCTGTCCGGAGAGCACGATGATTTTGCAGAAAGGGTCTAGTGCCAGCAATTCACTGATTAGGGCCAAGCCTTCGTCAGCCTGGCGTGTGAGAGGTGGCAGGCCCAAATCGAGCAAAGCCAGTTCCGGTGTTTTGTTTTGAGCATGCAGCAGCGCGAGGGCCTGGGGCCGGTCTTCCGCAATCAAAAGCTCGAAATCCGGAGCGAGCAGACAGGCTAGCGTATTCCGGATCAGTGGATCGTCATCAACGATGAGCAAGCTCGGACGTGAGGCAGGCGTAGCAATCATGTTGCAGCGTGCTATCTCTTGTGGTTCAAGGCTTGCGAGGCAGTGTACCGTATCTTCTTTCGCGCATGCTGCAGGCTGCTTTGTCCATGCGGGCAGTGGGTTGCCATGGTAGAATCCGCCCCTCGAATAATCTCAGGCATTGCCTTGACCAAGATCTTGGATTCCCTGAACAGCTCATCTCCGCTTGTAGACGTGCGCGATTTGCGTTTTGGTTATGGTGCAAACGATGTCTTGCACGGGGTGACCCTGAGCGTGCCGCGTGGCAAAGTGGTTGCGATCATGGGAGGCTCAGGCTGTGGCAAGACCACGCTGATGCGCCTGATCGGCGGACAACTGCGGCCGCGCAGTGGCAAGCTCACCGTCTGTGGTGAAAGCGTGCCGGAACTCGATCGCAACGGGCTGTATGCCTTGCGTCGGCGCATGAGCATGCTGTTCCAGTTTGGCGCGTTGTTTACAGACATCTCGGTGTTCGACAACGTGGCTTTCCCGATGCGTGAGCATACCGGATTGCCAGAGGTCATCATCCGTGATCTGGTTCTGATGAAGTTGCATGCGGTGGGACTGCGTGGCGCTGCACAGTTGATGCCCAGCGAACTCTCCGGTGGCATGGCGCGGCGCGTAGCGCTGGCTCGTGCCATTGCGCTGGATCCTGAGCTGATGATGTATGACGAGCCTTTTGCCGGCCTGGATCCGATCTCGCTGGGCGTGATCGGCCAGCTGATCCGCCGACTCAACGACGCGCTGGGGGCCAGTTCCATCGTGGTGACCCATGATGTGCAAGAGTCCCTGCAGATTGTTGATTACATCTACTTCCTGTCCGAAGGCAAGGTCGTTGCTGAAGGAACGCCTGACGAAATCCGGGCATCCAAGGATCCTTGGGTGCACCAGTTCGTGTGGGGTGAGGCGGATGGTCCGGTTCCTTTCCAGGTGCCCGCTGATACTTATGAACATGCTTTGCTGGGAGCCTGTGGTGCTTGACCGGATCCTTTCTTTTTTCCAGGCTGTCGGGGCTGGTACGATCAGTGCTGTGTGGCGTCTGGGATTTGCGGCACGTTTCTTTGGCATGGTGCTAATCCTCTCCGGCAGTTCATTTCGCCGTATCAACCTGACCCTGCGTGAGGTCTATTTTTCTGGCGTGCTGTCGCTGGTCATCATTCTGGTTTCCGGCCTGTTTGTCGGAATGGTGCTGGGTTTGCAAGGCTACGATACTCTGGCTCGCTATGGTTCAGAGGAAGCGCTGGGGGTGCTGGTCTCCCTGTCGCTGGTGCGTGAATTGGGCCCGGTGGTGGCCGGTCTGCTTTTTGCAAGTCGTGCTGGCTCGGCAATCACGGCTGAAATCGGCTTGATGAAAGCGACCGAGCAACTCGATGCGATGGACATGATGGCGGTGAATCCGATTGCTCGTGTTGTCGCGCCACGGTTCTGGGGAGGGGTGATCTCGATGCCGTTGCTCGCCGCCTTGTTCTCGGCCATGGGCGTGCTGGGGGGCTATCTGGTTGGTGTGGTGATGATTGGCACTGATTCGGGGAGTTTCTGGGGGCAGATGCAGGCTTCCGTCGACTTTCAACGCGATATTCTGAATGGGGTGATCAAGAGCGTAGTGTTCGGGGTCGCCGTATCCTGGGTCGCCGTATTTGAAGGATATGACTCTGACGCGACCGCCGAAGGCGTGTCGCGTGCCACCACGCGTACTGTGGTGACTTCTTCGCTGGCCATTCTCGGGCTGGATTTTATTTTGACCTCGCTCATGTTCAGGGGCTGATATGCGTCGCACGACCATTGATATCTGGGTTGGTGTTTTTGTTGTGATCGGGTTTTTGGCCCTGCTTTTTCTGGCTCTTCGTGTGGGAAATCTGGGCAGCAGCAAATTGCAGAGTCCCTATCTGCTGGAGGCTCGATTTGACAACATCGGTGGCCTCAAAGCACGTGCCGCGATCAAGAGTGCTGGCGTGGTGGTGGGCCGAATTGAATCCATCACGCTGGACTCCAAGAACTACCAAGCGCTGGTGAGCATGCGCATGGACGATCGTTACCGGTTTCCGAAAGATACGTTTGCTACCATCAATACATCGGGCCTGCTTGGCGAACAGTACATTGGACTTGAGCCGGGGGGGGATCCGGAAAATCTCGAACCTGGTGATGTCATCAAGAAGACCCAGTCTGCAGTTGTGCTGGAAAAACTGATCAGTCAGTTCATGTTCAATGCTGCCGAGAAGGGCACTTCCGGCGACAAATGAAGCAAGGGAATGCCGCATGAAGATTTGCAAACTGGCTGGCTTGTTCTTCGCCTCGCTGCTGGTATTGGGAGGCTGTGCATCGACTGCCAGCAATCCGGTTGATCCTTGGGAGAGCGTGAACCGCAAGATCTTTGTCTTCAACGACAAGGTCGATACCTATGCCTTGAAGCCTGTGGCCCAAGGATATAGTGCTGCCGTACCACTGCCGGCCCGTACCAATGTTGCGAATTTCTTCGGCAATGTTGAGGACCTCTGGATCGGGTTCAATAACCTGTTGCAAGGCAAGCCACGTGATGGCTTGAGTGATTTCGGCCGGTTCGCGTTGAATTCATCGATTGGCATACTGGGCTTTTTTGATATCGCCAGCGAAGTCGGCCTCGAAAAGCATGATGAGGATTTCGGACAGACTCTCGGACGCTGGGGCGTCGGAGACGGTCCGTACGTGGTGCTTCCCTTGCTAGGCCCAAGTACCGTACGTGATACCGGCGGGATGATCGTGGATCGTCTGGTGTATAACCCGAGCTCAATGCTTGAAAGCGTTCCCGCTCGTAACGGGTTGTTCGCCACCAAGGTGGTCAGTCTGCGGGCCCAATTGTTGGGCGCGGAGACGACGCTGGATGAAGCCGCACTTGATAAATATGTGTTCATGCGCACCTTTCAGCTGCAGCGCCGGCGCAGCTTGATCTACGATGGCCGCCCGCCGCGCGAGAAGGATGAGGATTTCAGCCTTGCTCCGCGTGTGGAACCCTTGGGTCTTGGCATGGTCAATCAAAGCGGCCTGTTTGATCTGGTGTTGGCCGACACCAGTGCGTTGCCCCCGATTGATAGCGAATGAATCAAAAAAAGGAATCATGATGTTCAAGTCTCTGGTGTGTGTTTTATTGAGCGTATTTGCCCTTCAGGCGATGGCACAGGAAACGCCTGATGTACTGGTGCGTTCCGTGATGACCGAAGAAACGCATTACTGAACTGTTCGAGACCAAGGCCGCCAAGCATTTCGACTTTGTGCACATGACGGCTCTGGCTGTCGGGCGCGAATGGCGCAACGCTTCCGCCGAGCAGAAGAAGGCGCTGGCAATCGAGTTCCAGACGCTGCTGGTGCGTAGCTATTCCAATGCACTGACACAGTACAAAAATCAGACGGTCGATTTCAAACCCTTGCGCATGCAGCCTGCAGACACCGACGTGATTGTGCGTACCGAAATCAAGCAGGCCGGTGCCAAACCAGTTTCTATTGATTACGACATGGAAAAGAAGGCCGACGGCTGGAAGGTCTATGACGTCATGGTGGCCGGGGTGAGTCTGGTGACCAATTACCGCGAAACCTTTGCACAGGAGGTCAAGGCGGGGGGACTGGATGGTTTGATCAAGAGCCTGCAAGACAAGAACAAACAACTGGAATCCGGCAAGAAGTGATGATTACCGAACGCGACGATCAGCTTTTCGTTACTGGCGTCATGAATCAGCAGACCGCCGCGGCGCTCCTGCTGGAAGGTGAGCCGTGGATGAAGGCGGCGGACCGCGTGGTCAATCTGGGCGGGATTGAAGCGGTCGATTCGGCCTCCCTGGCGGTGGTATTGGGGTGGCTGCGTGCGGCGCGCTCGGCAGGCAAGACGCTGCGCCTCGTTGAAGCGCCGGCAGCCTTTGTCAGTTTGGCCAGTCTGTACGGGGTAAGCCCGCTGCTGTTTCCTTCCGAGACAGGTCACGACGCCAGTGCCAGCCATTGACGCTCCCGCCATCCGGGTGCGTGGTGCGGTCAAGCGGTTTGGCGCGCTGCAGGCACTGGCTGGCGTAGATCTCGATATCCAGCCTGGTGAGTTTTTCGGCTTGCTGGGGCCGAATGGTGCGGGCAAGACTACGCTGATCTCCGCGCTCGCAGGTTTGCTGCGCCTCACCTCCGGCAGTATCCAGGTGATGGGCCACGATGTGCTGGGCGATTATCGTGAAGCGCGCCGCGCGCTGGGTGTCGTGCCGCAGGAGCTGGTGTTCGACCCATTCTTCTCGGTGCGTGAACTGCTGCGCATCCAGTCCGGCTACTTCGGCATTCGCAAGAATGACGACTGGATCGATGAGCTGCTCGCCAATCTCGATCTGACCAACAAGGCCGATACCAACATGCGCGCGCTTTCCGGTGGCATGAAGCGCCGCGTGCTGGTGGCGCAGGCCCTGGTGCACAAGCCGCCGGTGATCGTACTGGATGAACCCACTGCGGGCGTCGATGTGGAGCTGCGCCAGACCCTGTGGGCCTTCATCCGCAAGCTCAACGAGGCGGGGCACACCATCGTGCTGACCACGCACTACCTCGAAGAAGCCGAAGAGCTGTGCGGGCGCATCGCCATGCTCAAGGCCGGACGCGTGGTCGCGCTGGATTCCACGCCCAATCTGTTGAGTCGCGTCAGCCACCATGCCCTGAAGCTGCGCGTGGCAGGCCTTGTCACGCTGCCTGCTTCGCTCGCCGTGCTGGGTGCGGTTTTACAGAGCGGGGGACTGGAAATTCCTTTTACCAGCCATGCCAAGGTTGAAGGCCTGCTTGCTGCCGTGCGCGAAGCAGGTGTTGAAATAATCGAAGTCGAAATCGCCAAGCCGGATCTGGAGCAGGCCTTCGTTGAGATCATGCAGGGAGCCGCCGCATGAGCAGTGCCTTCAGGACTCTCCTGTACAAGGAAATGCTGCGTTTCTGGAAGGTCAGCTTCCAGACTGTCGCCGCGCCGGTGCTCAGTTCCGTGCTCTACCTGATGATTTTCGGTCATGTGCTCGAAGGCCGGCTGCAACCTTTCGAGGGTGTGACTTACACCAGCTTTCTGGTGCCTGGTCTGGTGATGATGAGCGTGCTGCAGAACGCCTTTGCCAACAGCTCGTCTTCGCTGATCCAGAGCAAGATCAACGGCAACATCATCTTTGTGTTGCTGCCGCCCATCTCCTGGCTGGAGTTTTACGGTGCTTACGTCATTGCCTCCATCGTGCGTGGCGTCGCTGTGGGGGGCGGTGTGTGGCTGGCTTCCCTGTTCTTCAGCTGGACGGGCATCGCCCATCCGCTGTGGGCGCTGGCCTTTGTGATTTTGGGTGCGGCGTTGTTGGGCACGCTGGGCGTTATCGGCGGCATCTGGGCAGATAAATTCGACCAGCTTGGCGCCTTCCAGAATTTCCTGATCGTTCCGCTGACCATGCTTTCCGGCGTGTTTTATTCCATCCATTCCCTGCCGGTTTTCTGGCAGGCACTGTCGCACTTCAACCCCTTCTTCTTCATGATCGACGGCTTT
>JAGTRY010000086.1 GCA_018262235.1 Pseudomonadota bacterium | reverse complement strand
GGCGACTGGGCGTGGAACCACAGGACCTTGACGTCATTGAATTCCTTCGGTTTGAACTTCGCATAGAAGGCGTTTGCCAGCTTTGTCGGCACGGTGTTATTGGGATAGCCATGAGGAAGGTCGAGGACCTCGGTAAGGGGGAATCTCCCTACGGTGTACCCCAGCACATGGTTACCCACGTCGGAGATACCGCGGGTGACCGCGTCATAGGTCTGTGTGGCCGGCACGAGTGTGCCTCCCGGGTAGTAGTTGACCTTGACCTTGCCGTTTGTCCTCTTCTCCACCTCCTTACACCAGCTTTCAAGAAGGGGGGTCTGCTTATGGGTGATGGGAAACCAGTTTGCAACCTTGAGAGTTTTTTGCGGCCATCTAACCAGTGCGCGGCTGATAATCTGTAGCCAGAAGCAGTTTGAAACTCCTTCGTCTCACGTCGTTTCGTACCGTCTGGGTTCGTTCCTACGATGATTGAGCGCCTTCGTGTTGTGCTAGCAACTTCGATGACCGGGGATATATATGCCACAAGATGTGGGCTGGTCTCGTCAAAGTGGATGGTCATGCTTACGACATTTTCATCTCCGAATGTTTCATTCAGCCATTCGGCTGTGCGTTCAAAGAAGTATGAAATATTTTGTTGACTGGATTTTTTCCACCATCCTGGCGAGCCGGTTGCCAAAACCTCAATGGCAGCGACCGACGTCGCGCTAATTTTTTCTGACACGACTGCGTGTCGTGCCTTGATGGCTTCAACCAGCTGGATGCTTCCCTTTGCGCCAATCGTTTTGTTGCGTGGCGTTCGTTGGGGGTCGGCATTGGGTGTATCACGCTCGCGCCATGTGTGTTGACCTGATGCAGCAACATTTTGCAATGATTTCAGTTTCGAAAATCGAAGGATGGCGAATTGTTTCATTGCAATTCCTCCTCGTGCATAGATGGTTGAACAGGCGGCTGAGTGCAGTACTCACTACGGAGCTTGTTCGCTCTTTTCCCGCGTTCAAGCATTTGGTTGCCACGGGCTACTACAGCGGCGTCCATCGCAGGCGGAGCGGACAGGCGGATTTGTGCCGCCGCCTCCGCCTCAGTTCGTTTTCGACGGATTTCGCGTAACCGCTGTTGAGTAACCAACTCCCGTTTGACACGCTTAGGCAGAGGGCTTATCCCAGCGTCAATCAATCGTTGGGTCACCGCTGAAATCAAGTCTTTCGTGTAGTCAGTTTCTAGTTTTTCTGCGGCTGTAACGTCCTCGGCGTTCCACGTTTCAATCCCGGAAGGCCGCTCTTCCCAGTTTTTTAGGGTGCGATTCGCTTGAGAACGAGACGCAGTAGAAGGATGTTTTGATGACACGTGTGCGCCCGGATTGCGTTGTTCTTCTACTTCATTTTGTTTATCTTCTACTTGTGCTTCTACTTGCCAAGCAAGTTGTTGATTTTTCACGACCAGACCGCACCCAGAGTTTTGTGAAACGGCGGTAAGGATCTTTTCTCTCAGGAGGATAGAATCGACTCTGAGGAGGTCGTTCTGCGCCTGGATGTACCGTCTGTGATTCCGGAATGTGTTGTCCCTGAAAAAGTCGGCTAGGAATAATTCACCCGTGCTTTGATCTCTTACCAGATGGCCGCAGCGCTCAAGATCTGCAAGAGCGTCAGCTAAGACATTCAGGTCAAGCCCCGTATCTTCAGCTAGCCCAACCGGGCGATAGGTGCCGATATTGGACTCGCAGCCAACGGTGATCGCCACCAGAACGAGTTTCATGTTCGGCCCGAGACTTCTAACATTAGGGCGCCTAAAGAAGGCCCGGGACAGCATGCTGCTGCTCTTCATGGTTGTCCCCCTTGTTGCGACCGCCATGCCGGCACGGAAATGCCAGCTTTGGCGGCTGCTTGGCGTTCTGCAGCAGTCGGGGCGCCGCGTCGGGGGCGTTGCTTCCCACGCAAGCTTGCGGCGTAGTGGCGGAGATCGTTCTCAAAAAAGTAGACGCGGGAGCCCTGCCGCGCGACTGGCAGAGGCCACTCTCCTCGCCACATCTTGTTGCGAATAGTTTGTGGTTCGAGGTCCAGATAGGCGGCTGCGCGTTTCAACGCGACTAAGCCGTCGCCTTGCAAAAAATCGGTTTTCATTATTTCCTCGCTGCCCGCGCGATGCGCAGGCAAAGACTTACACATCGAGCCGCGAGACGGCCCGCGCTAGGTAGGTCAGGCGATGGAAAAACGGGGGGGCGGGGTGTTTACCTGGGGGTTGATCGAGACGAAGGGCGCAAGACCATGAATGGGCAGCCGGACGCAGGGGAGGGAGGGGCAGGGAAAATAGCGCCGAATCGCCTCGTCAAGCGGTTCTATGAGGCCATGAAGGAGAGCGGGAAGCAGGGTGGCAACAAGAATCAGTGGTGCAGTCAGCACCCCGGCGAAGTCTACGTTGACGCCAAAAAATTTCTGGAGATGCAGCAAGCCAATACCCAGCACAAGCATTGCAAAAGCAGCCCCCACAAGCGGCCATGCCGCGCGCTTAAGAGCACGCAATTGGTCGTCGGTGAGGATGCGGGAGAGGCAGGTCATGGCGTGATCATAGTCACCGTCCTCTGGATTTGGAAGTCCCGCGTTATCCCTAAATCCGGCTCCCTGATTGGTAGTCTGGTGTTTACCATCAGGTCAACTACGGTCAAAAATTTCGGTACAGCTCGGTATAATTCGGCATCCCTCATTTGAAGGGATAAAACTCCGAAAGCCTTGCTAAATCTACTGGTGCCCGGAACGGGGATCGAACCCGTACGCCATTAGCGAGGGATTTTAAGTCCCTTGTGTCTACCAATTTCACCACCCGGGCAGGGGGAAGGATTCTACCTTGAAAGTGGGTGTTTCAAGGTTTAGGGATTACTGCAGAACTTGGTGTGCCAGTGCGTCAGGCTCATCCAGAAAAACGGATCCCCGGTGCTTGATGCAACCGGGGAGTTGGCGCGAGCGGGATCAGAAAACCTGACGCGGGGCCGGTTCGGGCATGACGATGTTGACTTCAAGTACTTCGTAATTTCCCTTTTTCTCTAGCTGTACCTTGATGTCGTCAGCATTAACCTTGACATATTTGGAGATGACCGCGATCAGTTCCTTCTGAAGCTCGGGCAGGAAATCCGGGGTGCCTTCGTTGTCTGCGCGTTGATGCGCGATGACCAGTGTCAGGCGTTCCTTGGCGAGCTGGGCCGATTTCGGTTGGCTGCTGCCGAAAATCTTTTCAAGCCAGGACATGTCAGGCTCCTCCGAAGATGCGCTTGAGCAGGCCCGGCTTTTCGTAGTTCACGAAACGCATCGGGCATTCGTCGCCAAGGAAGCGGGCAACCACGTCACGGTAGGCTTCGGCGGCTTCGCTTTCCTTGCTGTGGATCACCGGGGCACCGGCGTTGGACGCCTGGAGCACGGTTTCTGATTCGGGGATGACGCCCAGCAGCGGGACGCGAAGCAGCTCCTGTACATCCTGGTAGGAGAGCATTTCGCCTTCTTCGACGCGTTTGGCTGAGTAGCGGGTGATGATCAGGTGTTCCTTGACCGAATCCTGTCCGTCCTTGGCACGACGGCTCTTGCTTTGGAGGATGCCGAGGATGCGGTCGGAGTCACGGATGGAGGAGACTTCCGGATTGGTCACGATCAGCGCTTCATCGGCAAAGGTCAGGGCCATGACCGCTCCGCGTTCGATGCCGGCCGGGGAGTCGCAGATGATGTAGTCAAAGCCCATGGTCTTGAGGTCTTCGAGGACTTTTTCGACACCTTCTTCCGTCAGGGCATCTTTGTCACGTGTCTGCGAGGCGGGTAGGACGAAGAGGTTTTCGCAATGCTTGTCCTTGATGAGGGCTTGGTGCAGGTTGGCTTCACCTTGGATGACATTGATCAGGTCATAGACGACCCGGCGTTCGCAGCCCATGATGAGATCGAGATTGCGCAGGCCAACGTCGAAGTCGATGACGGCTGTCTTGAAGCCGCGTAGCGCCAGGCCGCTGGCGAAGCTGGCGCTGGTGGTGGTCTTGCCGACGCCACCCTTGCCGGAAGTCACGACGATGATACGGGTCACTGGGTTCTCCCTGGTTTCCATGTTTTGTTCAGTCTGTTCAGTCAAGCTGGAGCGGTTCGAGCACCAGCGATTGTTTGTCGGCCTCGCCACGCAACTGGGCTTGTGCCGGTTTGCCGGCGATCTGTTGCGGGATACCTTTTTCGAAGGTACGGAAGATGCCGGCCACGGCAATCAGTTCGGGGCCGAAATTGCTGCTGTAGATCCGGGCCTTCTTGTCCCCGTTGGCGCCTGCAAGGGCGCGGCCACGCAAGGGGCCATAGCAGTGGATGCTGCCGTCGGCGATGACTTCGGCGCCATTGCTGACTGCGCCGAGGATGACCAGATCGCAGCCTTTTGCGTAGATCTGCTGACCGGAACGGATCGTACGGTCAACCACCATCGCGCTGGCATGGGCTGTTGGCGTGACGGGTTCTACTGCGGGTTCTGGTGCTGCAGCAGGGGCGGGAGCGGGTTCAGCTGCCGGGATAGCCTGGATCTCGCTGACTGCTTTGAGCGTGGCTGCCTGTTCTGACAGGATTGCCAGACCGGCTTTGCGGGCACTGGCATGCAGATGTTCCGGGGCGCCGCGCAGGGCGACAGGTTGCAGGCCATAGCGGCGCAGCAGGCTGAGCATGCCGGTCCAGTCGGCCTTGTCCGGAAATTGTTTGACCTGGGTGACATCGACGATGGTCGCTTCGCCTGCGAAGAATTCGCCCATTCCGCCCAGCATGACCTGCAGAGCATCGGAGAGGCGGACGTTGTCGATTTCCCGCAGCACGGCGCTCATGGCGGTCAGGCTGCCAGCCTTGAATTCGATGGGTTTTGCCATGGGCGGCATGAAATCCGGATGAATTGAACCGCCCGAGTCTACTTTTTGAGACGCTTTGGGGCAAGCCGAATGTGTTTTTGTGGTGCGGAAGACCGTGTCTAGCGGGCCGGCAAGGCCTTGAGGAACATGCTAAGTACATCAAAACCCTGGTCGTAGAGGTTTTGCAGAACCGGAGCGAAGGCGTTCAGCGAGAGCAGGATGACCAGCAGGCCGATCGTGGAGGTGATCGGGAATCCGATGGCGAACAGGTTCAACTGGGGCGCTGCGCGCGTCAGGACGGCGAGGGCGATGTTGGTGATCAGCAATGCGGTGATGATGGGCAAGGCTATCAGCAGGCCACTGGCAAAAGCCATGCTGCCGAGGTGGATGAGGACCAGCCAGGCAGGGCCGGTGATGGATACGCCGCCGATGGGTGCCAGCTCGAAGCTGTGGACCAGGACATTGATCATGAGCAAGTGACCATTGAGTGCCAGGAAGGTCAGGGTGTTGAGCAAGCCCAGAAATTCGGAGAGCACGGCCGTTTGCCCCGAGGAGTTCGGGTCAAAGAAACTGGCAAAGGACAGCCCCATCTGGAAGCCGATGATGCTGCCGGCAATATCCACGGCGCTCATCACGATGCGCAAACCAAGCCCCATGCCGGTGCCGATCAGGATCTGCTGTACGAAGACGCCCATGCCAAACCACGTGCCGGGCTGGATGGGCGGTGGCGGAGGCAATACCGAGGCGATGGCGGCGCCAATGACCAGCCCCAGGGCCAGACGGATTTTCCGCGGAGCCCCTGCACTGCGGAAAACCGGTGCGGTGCCGAGCATGCCGAGTACGCGTGCGATCGGATAGACCCAGGCCAGCAGCAGGGCATCGAGTTGGGCGCTGGTAATCGCAAGCATGGGGTGAGGCTAGCCGATGATCCCGGGGATGGCCGAGAACAGGCGCCGGATATAGTCGGTCAGCATGGTGATCATCCAGGGGCCCGCTAGCAGCAGGGTCAGGAACATCACGATCAGCTTCGGAACGAAAGACAATGTCATTTCGTTGATCTGGGTGGCGGCTTGCAGAATGCTGATGAGCAGGCCTGTGGCCAGCGCGGCCACGAACATCGGTGCCGCGACGAGCAAACCGACTTCAAGGGCGCCACGTCCAAGTTCCATTACGGCGGTAGGGGTCATGATGATCTCCGTTGTCAGGGTCAGCCGAAGCTTTGTACGAGTGAAGTGACCAGCAGTGTCCAGCCGTCTACCAGCACGAACAGCATGATCTTGAAGGGAAGCGATACGATGACGGGAGACATCATCATCATCCCCATCGACATCAGCACGGAAGCCACCACCATGTCGATGATCAGGAAGGGAATGAAAACGATGAAACCGATCTGGAATGCGGTTTTCAACTCACTGGTGACAAAGGCCGGCACGATCACGCGCATCGGCAGATCCGCCGCCTTGTCTACTTTGGGCACCTTGGCCAGGCTGGCAAAAAGTGAAAGATCCGGTTCACGTATCTGGCGCAGCATGAATGTTTTCATCGGCACACTGGCGCGGGTCAGGGCTTCGTCAAACTGGATCCGGTTTTCGGTCAGGGGCAGGTAGGCCTGCTGATAAACCGTGTCGAGAACCGGAGACATCACGAAAAAGGTGAGGAACAGGGACAGGCCCACGACAACCTGATTCGGTGGCGAGCCCTGGGTGCCCAGTGCCTGACGCAGCAAGGAGAAGACGATGATGATGCGGGTGAAACTGGTCATCATCAGAATCACTGCCGGCAGGAAGCTCAGGGCCGTGAGGGTCAGCAGGGTCTGCACCGGCAAGCTGTAAACGGTACCCCCCCCTGCTGCGGGAGACGTGGTCAGCGCCGGTAAAGCCTGGGCCGAGGCCAGTGCTGGCAGCAGAACCGGGATGAGAAACCAGAGCTGTCTAGCTTTCACGGCGACGCTCCAGCATCTGCTTGAGGCGGTTGGCGAAATCGCTGGCGCTGGGCAGCGGCGTAACGGGCGGAGTCTCGGGCAGCTCATCGGCTGGCATCGTATGCAGGGCATTGATGGTGCTTGGCGTGACGCCTAAGACCAGCACCTGTTTGCCGACGGCAAGCAGCACGATTTTCTCGCGCGGGCCGACAGAGGTTGCGCCAAGGATGCGCAATAAGCCGGGTTGATTCGCACGCGTTCCTTGCAGGCGTTTGAGCAGGACCAGCGCACCGAACAGGAAGGCCAGAGTTACGCCAAGCCCCAGCAGCATCTGCAGCAGACTGCCTGTCGCAGAGGGCATGGCTTCGGCAGCCAGTGCAGGGGTGGGAATCAACAAAAGAAGGAAGCGGGCATTCACGGCAAGCACCGGAGTGATCGGGATGCTGTGAGATTAGCCCTACAAGGCAGTGCGGCAGCGGCGGAAAAGAATGGCAAAAGGGCGGCAAATCCTGCCGCCCTTTTCGGTAGACCTGCGTGCTGGACTAGACGCGGTACTGTGCAACGGCCTTGCGCATGCGTCCGACATTGGTCTGGAGGATGTGCGAGGAAGCTTCCGTGTCCCGCGCCGTGCCGAGATTGTCTTCGGTCAAGCGGGCGACCTGTTCGACGCTTTCTGCCATCATCCCCATTGCGCTGCCTTGTTCCGCAGAAGAGTGCGAGATTTCCGAGACCATCTGTACGGTATTGTTCATTTGCCGGTTGATGGCGCTCAGTGCTTCATGCGCTTCATGTACCAGCGTCACGCTGATACCGACCTGATCGGCGCTCTGACGCATGCCTTCCACGGCGCTGACCGTATCGGTCTGGATGCGCGTGATCATGTGGTCGATTTCCTGGGTGGCTTTGGCGGTGCGCTCGGCAAGCTTGCGTACCTCATCCGCCACCACGGCGAAGCCCCGCCCTTGTTCGCCAGCGCGAGCAGCTTCGATGGCTGCGTTGAGTGCCAGCAGATTGGTCTGGTCGGCAATTTCCTTGATGACAGCGGCGACCTTGCCGATCTCTTCTGTACGGGAGCCCAGTTGTTCGACTGTTTCCGCAGAACGGGCCACGGTGGAGGAGAGGGCTTTGATCGTGGATGTGGCTTTGTCCGACAGCACTGCACCGGCATGTGCCTGCTCACCCGCTTGCTGGGCAACGCCCTGGGTGCTCACTGCGTGCTCTGCTACGGCGTTGATCGAGACCGTCATCTCTTCCACGCCGGCAGCGGCTGCCGAGGTGGTTGAGCTTTGCTTGGCAGCAGCAACGACCAGAGATTCAACGCTGCGATTGACCTCTTCGGTTGCCTCTGCAACTTCGCGCGTAGCGTCCTCGATGATCTGCAGAGTGGCCCGCACGGCGGATACCAGGGTGTCGATGCGACCAGCGATGGCTCCGATCAGATCGTTCTTGGTCGGAACCAGGGTTGCGCTCAGGTTGCCTTCTTTCAGTGCTTTTTCGACGTAATCCTGGATCGTGCGCAAGCGGCCGAATGCCCGCGGAAAATACCAGACAAGCATGTACACGGTGCTGGCCAGCAAGATCACCGAGAAAATGTCATGCAGTGCCGTGAGCCAGGGCAAAGCGAATATGCTGGCCAGCAGACTGATGATGGGACATAGCGCAGCCAGCAGTGCAAACCCGACCAGGCGTGTCTGATAGGACAGCAGCGTTTCGACAAGCGGCGAATGGTTGCGGGTGACACGGCCGTCCTGGACACGCAGGGATTTGTCCCCGGCTTTCAGGCGTTGATAGGCCCGCTCTGCCGCCGCGATCTGCTCACGTGAGGGCGGGGTGCGTACCGATTGGTAACCGACAATCTGACCGTTTTCGCGTACTGGTGAGACATTGGCGACTACCCAGTAAAAGCCGCCATCCTTGCTGCGATTCTTGACCACGCCTTTCCATGGACGTCCGGCCTTGAGATTGACCCACATGTCCGCAAAAGCTTCGACGGGCATGTCAGGATGACGAATCAGATTGTGCGGTTCGCCCACCATCTCATCTGGCCGATAACCGCTGATCTCGGCGAAGGCCTTGTTGACTTCGGTAATCTGGCCCTTCAGATTGGTTCGGGAATAAATGAACACACCTTCCGGCAAAACGGTTTCTCGTTGGGTAACGGGCTGGTTGTTGCGCATTGACAGATTCCATCCTGATGGGTTCGCTACCAGACAGATGTGCTATGGCCGATCCATGACATGTGGCAAGCGTGGTCTTGAATCTAACGGCGCCATGAGGCCTTACTTTAGTATTAATAAAGTGTGCCCGGAAAGGTGCGTTGACTTCAGCCGATCCGTGCTGGATGCCCGTTCTTGGGGCATTCGGCATGACAGAAGGAATTAGCGTTAGGGTGTCGGTTCAGTCGTTCGCCATTGATCCGCCCAAAGCCAGATTTACCGTGATCTGACTGGTCAGCTGGTTGTAACGGTTTTCGGCCAGTGCGGATTCAGCGCTGCGGCGTTTCTCCTGCGAATCCAGCCAGGTTTGCAGCGGGATGGCCCCCGCACGGTAGCGGGCGGCGTTGATCTTCTCGGCCGCCGCCGCATTGGCGAGCGATTGGGCGAGCCATTGGCCTTGCTGTACGTTTTGGGTGCGGGCCGACAGCGCATTTTCGACATCCCCCAGCGCAGTGTAGAAGGCCTGGCGGAACTGTATTACGGCGAGTTGGTAGTCAGCCTGTGCAACACCTGTCTTGAGGCGCATCTCGCGTTGTTGCAGGAAGGGCAGGGCGAGCTCACTGGCGAGTGCTGCAACCGGATTGCTCAGCACGTCGCGCAGTTTGTCGCTGCTGCTGCCCAAAGAGCCGGTCAGGCTGAGGCTTGGGTAGTAGCTGAGGCGGGTTGCATCACCGCTTGCCAGCGTACTGCGCAGGCGCAATTCGGCGGCACGCAGATCCGGGCGCTGGGCAAGGAGACTGGCCGGCAAGTCGGCGGCAATGCCAGGCAGCGTGCCAGCGGGGAGTGTTGATGGCTCGGTAAAATCCTTGTGGGGCGGGCCATCGAAAAGCAGCGCGAAGGCTGTGCGGGCCTCCTCACGTTGCTGGATCAATTGCGACTGACTCGCGCGCTGACTGGCCAGATCCTGCTCGGCCTGCAATACATCGAGACGGGTGACGGCTCCTGCGGCGAACTTGCGTTGTGCCAGCGTCAAGGTGTTCTCGGAATAGGCAATGCTTTGCGCGGCAAGGCTCAGGCGCTGGTTCAGATAAGCGATTTGCCAATACAGTTTGGCGGTGCTGCCGATCAGGCTCAGTGCCGTGTTGGCCTTGTCCTGTTCGCTCGCCAGCGCCTCCCATTGTGCGGCGTCGCGAGTGCTCGCGAGTTTGCCCCAGAGGTCGGCTTCCCAGCTCAGGGTGGCGGTCGCCGAGTAGCTGCGGGTGACGGTGCCATCGCCCTTGAGCGATTTGCTCAGGTTGTTGCCGGCGCTGGCGCCCAGCGCGGGCATGAAGGCATCCTCGGTGAGTCCGGTGTTCAGCTGTGCCCGTTTCAGCTTGATGCCGGCAGCCGCAAGATCCGCATTGTGTGCGAGAACCTCATCGACCAGCGCATTGAGCTGTGTGTCGCCAAAGGCTTGCCACCAGGGAGCGGTAGCCACCGGTTTGCCATCGCTGGTGTGTTGCCAGGTGCTCGGCACCTTCAGGTCGGGTTCGGAATACGGGGTACGAACAAGACTGGCGCAACCGGCAAGCAGCAAGGCCAGCAAGAGGGCGCCCAGGCGCCGCAGCGGGAAAACAGTGATGGTATTCATTCTCGTGCCAATGCATCTACAGGGTCGAGGCGGGCCGCGTTGCGAGCGGGCATGAAGCCAAAGATCAGGCCGATCAGGGTGGAGCAGCCAAAAGCGGCGAGGATTGCGGTGGTCGAATAGATCATCTGGAAGCTCGGAGCGAAGTGGGTGACGATCAATCCGATGCCTCTTGCGAGCAGCACGCCGAGTACGCCACCCGCCAGGCATACCAGCACGGCTTCGATCAGGAACTGCTGCATGATGTCGCTCTGGCGTGCGCCGACGGCCATCCGTACCCCGATTTCGCGGGTCCGCTCGGTGACCGATACCAGCATGATGTTCATCACACCGATGCCGCCTACGATCAAGGAGATCACCGCGATCGAGGAGATCAGCAGCGCCAGCGTGGCAGTGGTTTTCTCGATGGTCTGCCGCACGCTGTCGGAATTGAACAGGTAAAAATCCTGGCGACCGCTGTGGCGCAGGCTCATCAGTTTGGTGATTCCCTGTTCGGCCGCAGCTGTTGAAACCCCGTCGCGCATCCGTACCGTGATGCTCTTCAGATAATGCTGGCCGAGCAGGCGACTTTGCGCAGTGGTATAGGGTACCCACACATTGAGGCTATCGTTGTTGCCGAAGCCACTGTCTTTCTTTTTGGTGACCCCAACCACCCGCGCCGGCATGCTGCCGAGCAGAATGATCTGCCCCAGGGCTTCGGCCTGGCGTGGAAACAGCGCCTGACGGGTGTTGTCATCGATCACCACTTCCTGCGCCAGGGCCAGTTCGCCTTTCTTGTCAAAGGCTCTGCCTTCAGCAAACTCCAGGCCGCGGACGCGAAAATACTGCATGCCGACACCGTTGACGTTGCCGTTTGCCGAGATGTTGCCAAAGCGCAGTACCTTCGAGGTCGATACGGTTGGGGTCACGCTATCCACATAAGCTTGCTCGGCGAGCGCATCGGCATCAGCGGAGACCAGCGTTCGTACGCCACCGGAGCGCATGTCGCCAAAGCCTGCGCCGGGATAGACGTCGATGGTGTTGGTTCCCATCGCGCTGATGTCTTTCAGGATGCTCGCACGCGTGCCCTGGCCGAGTGCGACGACCGAGACCACCGAGGCAATGCCGATGATGATCCCGAGCATGGTCAGGAAGGTCCGCATGCGGTGCGTGATCATCGCTACCATGGCCATCCGCAGTGCTTCACCAAGCCGGTCGCGCAATCCCTGCCAGGCGCGTGCGGTGCGTGCCAGTGCAAGGGGTGTAGTCTGGATCGGGGCGGTGGGTGGTGCTGTGTCTCCACTCGGGCGGTCTGCAATGATCACGCCATCCTTGATTTCGATGATGCGTCTCGCGTGCCGGGCGATCTGCATGTCGTGAGTTACCAGGATGATGGTGTGACCTTCGGCGTTCAATTCCTTGAGTACCGCCATTACTTCCTGGCCGCTATGGCTGTCGAGTGCTCCGGTCGGTTCGTCGGCAAGGATGACCTTGCCACCATTCATCAAGGCCCGTGCGATCGATACGCGCTGTTGTTGACCACCGGAGAGCTGTCCGGGGCGATGGTGCATGCGGTCACCCAACCCCAGACGCTGGAGCAACTGGTGCGCCCGTTCGTGGCGCTCATGGCGGTCACGGCCGGCGTAGATTGCTGGAATCTCGACATTGCCCAGGGCGCTCAGGTCTGGCATCAAGTGGTAGCGCTGGAAGATGAAGCCAAAGTGCTCGCGACGCAGTTCGGCAAGCTCGTCAGGCGCCAGCTCACCGGTCTCGCGGCCCGCTACGCGGTAGCTGCCTTCCGAAGGGCGATCCAGGCAGCCAAGGATGTTCATCAGCGTGGATTTGCCGGAGCCTGATGCGCCGACGATGGCAACCATTTCGCCTGCTCTGATCTCCAGGTTAACGTGGTCGAGTACACGCAGCTTTTCTTCGCCTGCCGGATAGTCGCGACAGAGCTCACGGATTTCAAGAATGGGGGTGCTCATTGCGGCCTCACATTGGGGGCGGGCCCATCCGCTTGGTGCTGGTCGGGGTGCTGGCGGTGGCCTCGCCGAGCACGACCTGATCGCCTTCACGCAGACCATCGAGAACTTGGGCGCTGACACTGTTGTTGAGGCCTATCCGGACTTTGCGCGGCACAGCGAAGCCATGTTCGTCGAGCACACGAACGCTATAACGGCCGTCGCGGTCCTTGTCTCCCAGTGCTACGGAGGGGATGCTCAGCGCTTTTGGGGCTTCTGCCAGCACGATGTGAACCTGGGCGGTCATTGAAATGCGGAGCTTGTCTTCTGGATTTGGAACGTCAAGCAGACCGTTGTAATAGATCGCACTGCTGCTGCTTGAGGTTGTCGAAGTCGTCGTGGTAGTGGTGTCGGTGCTGATCGAATCGGGCGCGGGTTCGATTGCGCGCAGTGTTGTTGTGTAACGCCGCTCGGGTTCGCCAAGGATCGTGAAATACACTTTCTGGCCGGGTTTGACACGGGTGACATCCGCTTCCGAAATCTGCGCCTTGATCGTTACCGGGTCCATCCGCGCGAGTTTGATGATCGTTGGTGTGCTCTGGTTGGCATTCACCGTCTGGCCTTCCTGTGTGATCAGGGCGACGACCGTTCCGTCCATTGGCGCGACAATCTTGGTGTAACCAAGGTTGAGTTTGGCGGTGTCCACGCTGATCTTGCTTTGGGCAATCTGTGCATTGAGTGCGGCAATCTCGGCACGTGTGGTCTGCAGTGTGGCTTCTGCGGTTTCATAGCTTTCGCGTGAGCCGGCGTCTTCTGCAAGCAATTGCTCGGCACGTTTGAACGCCAGTTCAGCTTGTTTCAGTGTGGCCGCTTTGGCAGCGAGTTGAGCTTGTGTGTTCTGCAAAGCGGCTTCTGCGTTGCGCAAGGTGTTCTGCTGGGTCAGCGAGTCGATCTCTGCAATCAACTCACCGGCCTTGACGCGGTCGCCCAGTTTGACCTTGAGGGATTTGATCTGGCCCGAAACCTGGGCCCCCACACTGACCTGCTTGAAGGCCTGGATCGTGCCGGTGGCGAGTACAGCATCCTCTAAATCGCTGAGGGCTACGGGTGCTGTCAGGTAACTCGGTTTAGGTGGAGGGGAGAAAAGCTTGTAGGCAGCCAATAGCAGGGCAAGCAATACGATCAGCGCGAGCAGGGCATTGCGTAGGGTGAACCAAGACGTTTTCTTGATCGGCATGACGGGAATGCCGGCGAAATACCGGCAGTTTTAGAGAGGGTTGGAGAATTGTCCAATAAAAGGCCCTACGCGTGGGTTAAGGGCTGTAATGGTCGGGTAAGTAAAATTAAAACCGCTTTCTGACATGGATTTTGTCGGGTTTGATTCATTGAGGCATGCTGGCGT
>JAGTRY010000170.1 GCA_018262235.1 Pseudomonadota bacterium | reverse complement strand
AAGATAGAGAAGACCAAGAGCAGGCGCAGGATTCCAAGGCGTAATGCTGAGATCGTGCAAAGGGTTGATGTAGCTTGCCCAGTCGAGGACGATGTAGCCCACCAAGAGAATCACGACATCGAGACTGTTCGGGCGCAACGGCTTCAGCATTGCATTATCGCCATTTGATTTTCGTGACGACAATCGCAGCAATATCCGGTGAAAGCTGACCTGGCTGGAGAGGGGGCATAGCGCTCAATGTTCTTTCCGGCAAGATGGTCGTATGGAATGCGACGAGTCACTGGTTGCCCCGTTCATCCTGTATTCACGTAAGGGATCCCCTTACGTGAGTTTCCCAATTTTCAATACGGCGGGCGCGTCCTACTATCTTCGCCATGATCCGTTCTCTTGTTTCGGCTGTCGCTCTCTTCTCCTTCTGGCTGTTGCTGTCCGGAATGTTCGTTCCGTTCCTGCTGGCCGCCGGTTTCGGCTGCGCGATTGCCATCAAACTGTTTTCCAAGCGGCTAAGCGCCATTGCCGAAGAGAGCGATGTTCTCGAGCTTAACTGGGGAAAATTTATCGTGTACTGCCCTTGGCTGGTAGAGGAAATTATTGTAGCAGCGTGGGATGTGTCCAAGCGAATCCTGAGTCCACGCTTGCCGATTTCACCTGCGCTGGTCGAGTTTGTCCCGTCACAGAAAACCGATGTCGGCCTGGTCATTCACGCCAATTCGATCACCCTGACGCCGGGAACGATCAGCGTGGAAGCCGAACACGGGCGGTTTCTGGTTCATGCTTTGACCGAAGGGGGGGCGAAATCGCTGGCCGGCAGCGAAATGGACCGTCGCTGCGCCGAACTGGAGGAAGTGTAGCCATGCTATCTGCCGCTGCACTGGCCCTTCTCCTCACCGTTGCTTTGGCGCTGGCGCGGGCGGCGCTTGGTCCGAGCGTCTTCGACCGGCTGCAAGCGGCCAGTACCATCGGCACCTGCGCCATGTTGCTGCTGGCGTTGCTTGGATTCCTCGACGAGCGTCCCGAATTCCTTGACCTGGCCTTGACGTATGGTCTGTTGAACGTTATCGGTGTTATTGCCGTGCTGAAATTCTTCCACCTTGGAAGGATCGCCAACAAGTCTCATGAGAATGCGGAGGACGCGTAGGCGTGGAGATGCTGATTGATATCCTCAGCGGAATATTTCTGGCGGGGGGCGCGTTTTTTTGCCTGGTGGGCGGCATCGGTCTGATCCGCATGCCCGATTTCTATACGCGCATGCATGCTGCCAGCGTAACGGAGACGCTCGGCGCCGGGCTGATGCTGGTCGGAATGATGCTGCATGCCGGCCTGACGCTGGTGACGGCCAAGCTGATCCTTATCGGCTTGCTGATTTTCCTGGCCAGCCCCGCGTCGAGTCATGCATTGGCCAAGTCGGCGTTGATGAGTGGACTGAAACCGCTGCTTGGGGCAACTCCTTCCGACGATGAGGTGCCGCCATCGAAACCCTGACTATCGACTTGTTGCTGGTGTTCATGGCGATTTCCGTGGTGGCGATCGTAGTCACGCGCAACCTGTTCTCCGTAATCGTGCTTTCCGGCGCTTACAGCTTTCTTATGGCTACCGTATTGGTGGCGCTCGATGCCGTCGATGTCGCGATGACCGAAGCCGCCGTCGGTGCCGGTGTGTCGACCGTACTTCTGCTGGGCGCGTTGCATTTATGCAAGAGCGAGGAAGCCAAGCCGGTCCATAAACCCTGGTTGCCGCTGGCAGTGTCGGTTTCGACCGGAGCTTTGCTGATCTACGGTGCCTGGGGGTTGCCGGATTTTGGCGATCCAGACGCGCCGATTCACCAGAACGTAGTGCCCCGTTACATGGAGAACGAGGTCGATGTTCCGAATGTGGTGACGGCAGTCCTGGCCAGTTTCCGTGGGTACGACACGCTGGGGGAGACAACGGTGGTGTTTACGGCGGGAGCAGGGGTTATTGCGTTGCTGCGCCGGCGCAAGAAAGGGCCTGAAAAAACGAGGGAAAAGGCATGAAAAACGATCTCGTGCTGCGCGTGCTCGGGCGGCTGATGATTCCAGCGATCCTTCTTTTCGCGCTTTATGTGCAGTTCCATGGGGACTTCGGGCCGGGAGGCGGCTTCCAGGCTGGGGTCATCGCCGCCGCCGGCATCATTTTTTACGCGCTGATCCATGGGGTTGCAGCCACGCGCCGGCTGGTGCCCGATGGTGTGGTCGAAACCATGGTGGCGTCCGGAGTGCTCATCTACGCCGGGGTCGGATTGGCCGGGCTGCTGCTTGGTGGGCACTATCTCGACTATTCGGTGCTCAGCCACGACCCCGTGCATGGACAGCACCGCGGAATCTTCTGGGTCGAAGTGGGTGTGGCAACGACGGTCTGTGGCGTGATGCTGAAGATCTTCTACATGTTCGCGTCGCGCGGCAATTCGGAGGACTAGCCGTGCTGGCGCATTTCACCAACATCATCACCGTGTTCCTGATGGTCGCCGGCTTGTACATCATCATCGCCCGCGGCAACCTGATCAAGAAGCTGATCGGCCTGTCGCTTTTCCAGACCTCCGTTTATCTGCTCTATATCACTCCGGGCAAGCTCATCGGGGGGACGGCTCCCATCATTTCCCCGCAGTACTCCGTCTATTCGAATCCTCTGCCGCACGTGTTGATCCTGACGGCCATCGTGGTCGGGGTGGCCACGCTGGCGCTCGGCCTGGCTCTGGCGGTCAGGATTCGCGAGGCCTACGGAAGCATCGAAGAGGATGAAATCCTGGATCGGGACCACAGTGTCGAGGCCGACGAAGCAAAGGGGGCGCATTGATGAGCCTCGCTCAGCATCTTCCGGCGTTGCAGGTCGTATTGCCCCTGATTTCTGCGCCGCTGGCCGTATTGTCGCGTCGCGCCGGATGGGCGTTCGTGATCGTCACTTCCGCTGCATGGGCGGCCTTTGCCATCGCTATTGCCCTGTGGCTGCAGGTTGACCTTTCCGGACTGGTGTCGTATCCGATAGGTAACTGGGAACCGCCTTGGGGCATCGAGTACCGTCTCGACCATTTGAACAGCTTCATGCTGGTCCTGGTGTCAGGCATGGCCGCGATTGCCTTGCCCTACAGCCGAGCCAGCATCGAGAGGGAAATGCCAGAAGAATCGCATTATCTGTTCTATGCCATGCTCGGCCTGTGCCTGACCGGCCTCCTGGGTATCTCGATTACCGGGGATGCGTTCAACCTCTTCGTCTTCCTGGAGATTTCCTCGTTGTCGACATACGTGCTGATTGCCATGGGCCGTGATCGCCGGGCACTGACGGCGTCGTATCAATACCTGATCATGGGGAGCATCGGTGCGACTTTCATCGTCATCGGCATCGGTTTCCTGTACCTGATGACCGGAACGCTCAATCTGGCCGATATGGCGGATCGCGTTGCCGCGATCGAGAATTCGCGCCCCGTCCTGGCTGCCTTGGCGTTCATCGGCGTTGGCGTGTCCCTGAAGGTGGCTTTGTTCCCCCTGCATCAATGGCTGCCCAACGCGTATACCTATGCTCCGTCGGCGGTGACCGCATTTCTCGCCGCCACAGCCACCAAAGTGGCGCTGTATGCGCTGATTCGGTTCTATTTCACGGTGTTTGGCGACAGCTTTCTATTTTCCCAATTGCCCTTGCCGAAAATCATGTTGGTGCTGTCGCTGTTCGCGATGTTCGTCGCCAATTTCGTCGCGATCTTCCAGGACAACCTGAAGCGCTTGTTCGCCTATTCCAGCGTGGGTCAGATAGGCTATATCACCCTGGGGCTGTCGTTCGATTCAATCAACGGGGTTGCGGCTTCCATCATGCATCTGTTCAACCACGGAGTGGCGAAAGGTGCCCTTTTCCTGCTTGTCGGCTGCATGGTGGCCAGGCTGACCGTACGCCAGACGGATTCTCCGGCGCCGACCCTGGAGCGTCTTTCCGGGTTGTCAAAAGCAATGCCGTGGACATGTTTCGGTGTTGTCATCGGCGGTTTGAGCCTGATCGGCGTGCCCGGAACGGCGGGGTTCATCAGCAAGT